>JANQLA010000339.1 GCA_028280855.1 Melioribacteraceae bacterium | reverse complement strand
GTAGTTTTTAATTGAAAGATTTGGTGCGCTTCCGATAAATCCCGACTGAGGATCAACCGTGCCGGGAACTCCAAGGCTTATAGCTTTTATTACCTCTTGTTTTATGCCACTCTCATTAAGTAATTTATTAACGGACTCGGCAATACATTCAACAATACAATCAGCGCCTTTGCTGGTGTCGGTTGCAAGCTTATATCTATCTATAATTTCATTTGTTTCGCTAATTAATGCGCTTAGTATTTTTGTGCCGCCAAGATCTACGGATATAATAAATTTCTTTTCCAATGTGTTCCGCCTAAAAAGCTAATTAATAATAACGTTGCGAAAATACAAAAGTGTTAAATTAACAACCAAACAAATGAAGATTTCTTAAATGAGCAATATTACTCCTATAAAGCGTCTTAGTCAGAATTTTTTGCAAGATCAAAATGTTGTTAAAAAATTTGTAGAGATATTTTCTCCGCTCGACGGTAAAAATATTCTAGAAATTGGTCCGGGCAAAGGTGCAATAACACGGAATCTTTTTAATATGGGTGCTGAACTTTCGTTAATTGATATCGACGAGAGGGTATTAGAACCGCTAAGAAATCAATACACGGGCATAAATATAATTCATGGCGATTTCCTGAAGCTCGATCTCGAAAATATTGCACATTCACAAAAATTAACAGTTGTTGGGAACATACCCTTTAAGATTACTTCTCCGATTATATTTCGACTGATTAGGAATAGTTCATTAATTAATGAAGCCGTTTTCATTGTGCAGCACGAAGTAGCAAAAAGAATAATCGCGCAGGCGGGCGAAAAGGATTACGGGATTTTGTCCGTTATATTAGGCTGCACCACGTCAACAAATTACTGCTTCAGGATATCATCGAACGTTTTTTACCCAAAACCAAAAGTCGATTCAGCTGCTATTCATATTAAGTTTAACAAAACTGTAGATACGGATCTGAGCCATTTCATAAATACTGTTAAAGCAGCATTCGGTAACAGAAGAAAAACTTTAAAAAATTCTTTAAGTAATAGTATATTTCGAGATTCTGATTTAAGTGAAGTAACCATTGATTTATCGCGACGAGCGGAAACGCTCAGTGTGACCGAATTTGTTGAGTTAGCCGAAAACCTAAGGAAAAGCAACCATAATGAGCAATAACGATATTTCAAAAGTACGCGATGTAATACAAATAGATAGCGAGCTGCTTGAAAACATCTCTGTGCTTATCGAAAACCAAGCCTCCGAAAGTTTGCTTAATATAATGGCTGATCTGCATCCTGCCGATATCGGTGAAATCATTAATCATCTCAAAATTGAAGATGCTCAATTTGTCTTTGAAATCTTAGATACCGAAACAGCATCAGAAGTCGTTGTTGAACTTGATGAAAACCTTCGTGAAAAAATTCTTAAAGGAATTGATACCGAGAAGATAACTGATATAGTCGACGAACTTGAGGTCGACGATGCAACCGACATTGTGAGCGATTTGCCAGATGAAGTTGCAGAGCAGGTTCTCGAAAATATTGACGTTGAAGATTCCGAAGATGTTAAAGAACTGCTTAAGTACCCCGAGGACTCTGCGGGCGGTATTATGAGCAGCGACTATGTATTTGTTTATAGTCATCTTACTATTCGCTCTGCAATTCGCGCAGTTAGAGAAAATTCCGAGGAGTTCGAACATATCTACTATATATATGTTATTACGGAAGACAATGAATTAAAAGGGATCGTTTCTTTAAAATCGTTACTTGTAAATCCGCTGAAGACAAAAATATCCTCGGTTATGGAGGAAGACTTAATCTACGTTACGCCTGATCTTGACCAAGAAGAAGTTGCAAATATGATGAAGAAGTACGATCTGGTTTCGATCCCGGTAGTCAATGAAAATAAGAAGATGCTTGGACGCATTACAATTGATGATGTAGTTGACGTAATCCAGGAAGAAGCCGACGAGGATATTCAGAAGATCGCAGGTTTAAGCGAGGAACAGGAATCAAGCGATTCCGTATTCAGAATATCGCGTATTCGCCTACCCTGGTTAGTTATTGCATTGGTTATGGAATTGGTGGCTGCAGCCGTTCTATCAACATATGAGAACTATTTGCAACAACTGGTTGTTGTTACTTTTTTCATACCGGTAGTAATGGCGATGGGTGGTAGCTCGGGTACGCAATCGGCAATAGTAATGGTACGTGGATTATCAACCGGTGAAGTTTGGATACAGGAAAGTTTACGTAAACTTGGAAAGGAATTTTTAGTAGCATTTATGAATGGCTTAGCCTGTAGTTTGATACTTTTGGGAGGTGCGTATATATTTTTTGATGATACAACTTTTTATTTCTCTGTTGTACTATCCTTTACACTACTAATTATAATTGTGTTTGCAACAATGGTCGGCGCTTCAATTCCCATATTACTTAAAAAGTTAGGCGCCGATCCCGCTATTGCAACAGGACCTTTTGTAACAACCACAAACGACATCCTTGGTCTCGTTATCTATTTAGCCACTATAACACTCTTTTACATCTCTTAATGCCAATGTTAAAAAAAATCCTGCTTTCGCTTCGTGCTGTCGATGTTGTCGTAATTAGTTTTGCTATAGTTTTAAATACACTTAATATTGTGTTCTACCAGCGGGTTGATAATTGGCTTGTTCATGTTACTTTAAATACGTTTGTCTCCGGGCTCATTATTTTATTAGCTTATCTTGATAAGTACAGGGGGAACATCCTGTGGCAGCAGCTTCACTACTGGTACCCTGTGCCACTAATTTTTGCTGTCTTTAAGCAGTTTTACTTTTTGGTAAAGCCTATTCGCGGCGTGGATTATGACGATGCGCTTATAGAAATTGACAGGTTTATGTTTGGTGGCGATCCAACAATTTTTCTAAATCAATATTCGCACCCTGTGTTAACAGAATTGCTCCAAATAGTTTACGCTACGTTTTTCTTCCTACCTGTTATACTTGGAATAAACTTATTACTGAATGATAAGGAGAAGGAATTTCACTTTATGACTTCCGCGGTAGTGCTAGGGTTTTTCCTGTCCTACATTGGTTATCTGCTTGTGCCGGCAATCGGGCCGCGTTTCACGCTTCATGATTTTGATCTGAAGAATATAGAATTACCCGGATTATTTCTTACCAATTACCTGAGAGAAATTGTAAACGCTGGTGAATCGATTCCCGCCGGAACCCTGAACCCGGCTGAAGTAGTTCAACGGGATGTATTCCCGAGCGGGCATACTCAAATGACTCTTATAGTTATGTATTTGTCCGTTAAATTCAAGTCTTGTTTCCGTTATTTCTTTTTGGTAAACGGATCATTATTAATTTTCTCCACGGTTTATTTAAGATATCATTACGTTATTGATGTAATGGCCGGATTCGCCTTTATGGCGTTAACAATATTTCTTGCGCAAAGAATCTATAACAGGTGGATGGAATTCCGCGGTGATCCCAAGTTGGATTTCTGATTAATGAAGTAAACTTTTATCAACTTTGTGAATAGTTTCAACAATCAGCGAAAAGTATCTGTCCAAAGCGCAATTGGCATCATCTCTCAAATTACAATTGTGCTTATCGATCGATGTTTTGCATTCAGCGCACACATCGTTCCTCAATAATTCGTTCAGTTCGTAGATATCGTCTGTCTTCGAGTTATGAACAATTTCAACTATTTTATCAAGATAAACTTTAGCAGCGCATAATTCTTTATTAGTCAAGGTGCAATTACCGCCTTCATCCGAATCAACACAAATTGAGCAGACATTCTCGGTTATTGCATCAATATATTTATTTGAATTTTTCATAGGTAATCCTCTGTTACAATATATAAATTTGCAGTGTTGTAATTTGTTCCTGATATAATACTAAAAATGGTTTGAAACTTAAAAGGTATTTTTTTGATGGTGAATAATTCCGAAAAAAAAAACCAGGTAAATAGAATATTCGACAGTATAGCTCACCGTTATGACTTGCTTAATCGTTTGTTAAGCGCGGGCGTTGATATTTACTGGCGAAAAAAGGCGCTTAGAATGAGTAATATTAATTCAGATGCCATTCTATTAGACGTTGCTTGCGGTACCGGCGATTTTGCAATTGAGGCAAAAAAATTGGGGGTAACAAGAATAACAGGCGCCGATTTGTCGCTAAACATGCTGAAATTTTTTAATAAGAAATCCGATTGGAGCAAAGGCAATATGGTTAAGACTGTTGCAGAAAATCTACCGTTCAGTGACAGTACTTTTTCACATATAACCGTGGCGTTCGGCGTACGAAACTTTTACAACATTCTCGAAGGCTTTGAGAATTTTAATCGGGTACTTAAAGACGATGGCATAGCTATAGTTCTTGAGTTTCAGCTTCCTGAAAACAAGCTAATCAGAAAATTGTACTTGTTTTACTTCAATAAACTATTGCCTGCAATTGGTAGTTTTGTTTCAAAAGATAAGGAAGCTTATTCTTACCTGCCGGAGTCCGTTGAAAAATTTGACTCAGAAATAAATTTGGTTGACCTTTTCAAGAAAGCCGGATTCTGTAAAGTACAAACAAAAAGGTTAACGTTCGGTATTGCGCAAGTTACAATCGCCGCTAAGTAAGCTGTTTCATCTTTTCTTTTAATCCTTCAAACGCTTTATAACGGTGACTCATCTTATTTTTTTCTTCAAACGAATATTGCCCCAATGTTCTATCAGCTCCCTTTGGAATAAAGACAGGATCATAGCCAAAACCCATAGCTCCCGTCTTTTCATGTGCGATGGAACCTTCCAGGTAACCCGTAGATACTATTTTTTTTGTACCGTCATAAAATATTGCGCATGCAACAAACCTAGCTGTACGTGGTAATGAAGGGTTATTCAACACCTTTAAAAGTTTATTATTGTTGTCATCGAATGTACAGTTCTTTCCTGCATACCTGGCTGAATAAACACCCGGCACCCCGTCAAGTGCGTCAACTTCCAGTCCGGAATCATCTGCAATGACGGGTGTTCTATAAATATCATAGATTGCTTTTGCTTTTAAAAATGCATTTCCTTCAAAGGTAGTCTCCGTTTCTTCAACATCTACATCATTGCCTAATTCAAATGGCGCTATTATTTCATAAGAAGTATTTTCGAATATTTGTTTTACTTCTTTCAATTTTCCTTTGTTGCCGGTTGCAAAAATTAGCTTACCCATAATCCTTCCTTTACATGTTAATATCTAAATCGCTAGATTTTCCAGTAATTTTTTAAGCTGCGTCTTAGCTTCACTGAGTAATTCATCTTCATCGTAATTTTCCGATTTCCCATTTTTAACAACAAATTCGCCGTCGATCATTACGTGTTCAACGTGCGTCCTGTCTGCAGAATAGACTAATGAGGAATAAATGCTTTCGTCTGTTTCATTATAAGGATTAGTTGTTTTATTCAAATCAATAAACACAAGATCAGCTTTTTTTCCAACCTCAATACTTCCGACTTGACTGCTTAGATTTAGAGCTTTGGCTCCCTCAATATTGGAGAGACGAAAAACTGTTTTCGCATCCATCGTTGTCGGCCCGTGTATCGGTTTCTGAATTAATGAAGCCAATCTCATTTCGGTAAAAATATTCAGCTCGTTATTGCAGGGGGCCCCGTCGGCTCCCAGCGATACCGAAATCCCGTTGTCTAGATATTGAGGAATGTTTGCAATCCCTGAGCCTAGCTTCAGGTTCGATGACGGGCAGTGAGCAACACGCGTTGAACTATTCTTGAGAGAACTCAGCTCATCGTTATTCACATGTATGCAATGAGCAAGCACAGTATGATCGCTTAATAAGCCGATGTCATTGAAGTACTGAATATTCTCTCTTCCAGTCAATTTTCGCACCTCTTCAACTTCACTTCTATTCTCCGAAGAATGAGTATGATACATTGCGCCATCGAAATCTTTGCGCATCTCATACGATTCCATTAATAATTCTTCGGAACAAGACAGCACAAACCTGGGCGAGAACCCATACTTTATTTTGCTTGTTTTGTCATGGTATTCCTTTGCTAACTCGTAAGTAGTTCGGAGACTTTTGTCGGTAGTTTCTTTAAAATCCGGAAACAGATTATTTTTATCTATCAAACACTTCCCCGCAATAGCACGCATATCTGACTTAATTAGTTCATCGAATATTACTTCCTGGTGATTTACGGTACCCATATCGAGGATAGTTGTCGTACCTCCGAGCTGAAGTTCATTAATTCCGAGTTTAGCTGCTATTGAAAGAGACTCTGTCGTGTGTGCATTCTCGTATGGGAAAATTCGAAGTTGCAGCCAGTCTAATAACTCAAGGTCGTCGGCTAAACCACGAAACAATGTTTGACACAAATGCACATGCGTTTGAACGAAACCCGGTATTAGAGTGAGAGTCGAAAAATCATGGACCTCAACCTCGAAGCTTTCTTTGTTAAACTCATCTAAAGGTAAGATTTGTTTTATATGACCATTTTCTATCAGCAATGCATGGTCATATAATATTCTATCGTTAGAATCTACTGTAACTATTTCATTAGGAATTATTAGTTGCTTCATTTTTATCTTCTAGTAAATCGTCTAATTGCTCCATTGCAAAACGAAGGTGAGGGATAACAATTGAACCGCCAACAATTAAAGAAATATTAAAGCTCTCGTAAAACTCCTGTCGGTTGGCGCCCTCTTCAACTGCCCTATCGATGTGGTATAAAATACAATCATTGCATCGAAGAACCATGGAGGCCACTAGTCCCATTAATTCTTTTGTCTTTGCGTCTAAAGCGCCATCTACGTAAGCTTTATTGTCAAGTGCAAAGAATTTGTTAAAATCACGAAAACCTGACTTCAAAATTTTATCATTCATTTCAGCGCGATACTTTTTAAACTCGGTTACTTTCTTTTGCATACCTCTTCCTTTGTAGTGAAGCTAAAAACATTTTTGCCATAGTTTTAATAGTAAAGATTAAGATAGAATTTTTGTTAGATCAACCATTAATGCGGCATATTGCTCCAGGTTTCTGTTGAGTTGCCTAAAGGACGATTCATCATATACATGACTCATTGTATTGCGATCATCCAACATTTGGATCAGTAATTCATATTGCTCATTGCTAATATATTTATTGAGGAAAAATTCCTTAATTGTTCCTTTGGGTGATGTTGTCTCAATACCATCTTGTATTAGAAGGAATCTTTTAATTAATTTCCAAAGCATCTCAAAACAATATTCAAACTTTTGGATTCTTCCATTCCGAATGCCATCCTTTAAAACATCATCAAGATTTGAGATATCTTTTGATAAAAGATTTTTAAAACTTTCCAGCGCTTCTTGAAATGACTTCAGTTTAAGCTTATAGACTTCTGTTCTTTCCATAGTATTATATTTTCTAATGATTTTTTCTTGAAATCAGCAGATACGTTTGAAAAGTCGGTTATATCAATATGATAAGGTACAATAGAATCATCAAGACGATCTTTAATCTCAACAAGAAGGCACCTTTCTAATTTTCTATTTGCAATAAGACCAATATCAATATCTGAAGACTCAGAATGTTTTTGTGAAGCCCTTGATCCATATAAAAATACTGTAACTTCTTTATCACCAATTGTATCAAGTACAATATTTTTTGTTATTTCTAAATACTTATTCATTAAAGGTTTTTCTGTATCTATAGTGATATTTATTCATTAGACTAATTTTATATAAGCCATTGGGCAATGATATCTCTTCAAGAAAAAACTCTGCACAATGTTCTCATACAAATTATACGGCAAACAATATTAACCGCTTCATTGATTAATCAATAAGAATTTCTTCCTGATAAGAATGTATTAAAAATAAATAAATTGTTGTTCAATTTGAAGACCACATAATCAAAGTAAGAAACTACTTCCTCGTCAACTCGTTCTGCAAATACTTGCCTGTTATACTATCTTTTTCAGCCGCAACCTGTTCAGGCGTGCCCTTCGCTACCACTTTCCCTCCATGCTCGCCGCCGCCAGGTCCCAAATCAATAATATGATCTGCAACCTTAATAACATCCATATTGTGCTCAACAACGATAACCGTATTTCCTTTATCTACAAGTTTGTCCAGCACTTTTAACAATATTCTTACATCTTCAAAATGCAATCCGGTTGTTGGTTCGTCTAGAATATAAATTGTTTTACCTGTGCTCACTTTGCTCAATTCGGTTGCTAATTTTACTCGCTGTGCTTCACCTCCCGATAACGTTGTTGCCTGCTGTCCAAGCTTAATATAACCCAGACCAACGTCATTCAGTGATTTAATTTTTCGTTTAATGCGAGGAAAGTCTTCAAAAAACTTCAGTGCTTCTTCGACGGTCATTTCGAGAACATCATTTATTGATTTGGCTTTATACAAGATTTCCAAAGTCTCACGGTTGTAGCGTTTACCGTTGCACGTTTCACAATGCACATATACATCCGGCAAAAAGTTCATCTCAATCTTTTGAAGTCCTGCCCCCTGGCAGTCTTCGCAACGGCCGCTCTTAACATTGAAACTAAATCGACCAGCTTTATATCCACGCATTTTTGATTCAGGTAATTCTGCAAATAAATCACGTATAAATGTAAATAACCCAGTATAAGTTGCAGGATTTGACCGGGGTGTACGGCCAATAGGCGATTGATCTATTTCTATTACTTTATCAACGAATTCCAACCCAGTAATTTCTTTATGCGGAAGCGGTACAAGTTTAGATTGAAAAAATTTTTTCATCAAAGCGTTTACCAATGTTTCATTAACGAGCGTTGACTTTCCAGATCCGCTTACACCGGTTATGGCTGTAAATAAGCCTATAGGAATTTTTATATCAATATTTTTCAGATTATTCCCATTGGCCCCGTGTATCGTAATCCATTGATCACCTGGTTTCCGTCGCTCTTTGGGAAGCTCAATTTTCTTTTTATTCAACAAATAATCCAGTGTAATTGAGTCATATCCGTTCCTGCCTGTAATAAAATCATTAGTCATTCCCGCCAGGCATACCTCGCCGCCATGCTCACCGGCTTTTGGACCCAGGTCAACAATGAAATCCGAACTTTCTATTGTTTCGCGATCATGCTCAACTACAAGTACAGTATTTCCCAAGTCCCGTAAGTTTTTTAACGAATTGATGAGCTTAATATTATCGTTTTGATGCAAACCGATACTTGGCTCATCCAACACATATAAAACGCCGGCCAGTTGGGTTCCAATCTGGGTTGCAAGTCTTATTCTTTGCGATTCGCCTCCGGACAGAGTCCGCGCTGTTCTGCTTAGAGTAAGATAGTCAAGCCCTACATTTAAGAGAAAGTCAATTCGTTCGGTTATTTCCTTCAGAATTTGTACTGAAATTAATTTATCACGTTCGGATAGATCTAGCTTGTTAAAAAACACGCGGGCTTTCTCAAGCGACATATGCGTTACTTCGCTGATGTTTTTCTCGTTAAATAAAACAGATAATGATTCCTTCCGTAATCGGCCGCCTTTGCAAGTACTACAAGTATGAGTATTCATGAAGGACTCAGCCCACTCTCGAATATTGTTGGAAGATGTGTTATCGTAATAATGCTTCACATAGTTAATTACACCCGAAAACTTATGCTTGTAATTAACACTTTTACCACCACCGTATGTGTATGTGAAAGAGATCTTTTCTTTGCTTCCATCTAACAAAATCTTGCGTTGTTCTTCAGTCAAATCCCTAAGAGGTGTATCGTAATCAAAACCGAAAGCACTTGATACCCCCTGCAACTGGTTAAAGAACCAGATATTGCGGGGTTTACCCAAGGCTTCAATACCGCCTTCATTAATTGTCTTATTCCAATCCGGGATAATCAAATCTAAATCGAACTCTTTTTTCTCCCCAAGCCCGTCGCAATCCGGGCATGAGCCGTAAGGTGAATTGAATGAAAAAGAGTTTGGAGCTAACTCAGGGTAACTGATTCCGCAGTGATGGCATGCAAGGTTCCTGCTGTAGTCGTTATCTTCTTTTCCTTCGTTAGCTATCAAACTTCCATTCCCGTAATTGAGAGCAACCTCAACTGATTCTGTTAACCGGTGGCGGGATTTTTCAGATACTCTAATTCTATCAACAACAATTTCGATATTGTGAATTTTATACCGGTCAACTTTAAAACCTGATTCGAGTTCTTTTACTTTACCATCGACACGCACACGTATGAAACCGTCTTTCATTATGTCTTCAAAAAGTTCACGGTAATGTCCTTTTCTTCCACGAACAACCGGTGCCAGGAGCTGAATTCGTTTTTCGGAAAACCTTGAAAGGATTGAATCAATTATTTGCTCCGAGGTCTGCTTCTCCACCGGGCTGCTGCAATTATAGCAATGTGCCTTTCCGACTCTTGCATAAAGCAATCGCAAATAGTCGTAAATCTCAGTAACCGTTCCAACTGTCGAACGCGGATTACCAGTTGTCGACTTCTGCTCGATGGATATTGCAGGGCTTAGCCCTTCTATTAAATCAACATCCGGCTTTTCCAACAAGTTTAGGAATTGACGAGCATATGCCGATAGTGATTCAATGTATCGCCGTTGTCCTTCGGCATAAATAGTATCAAAAGCCAAAGAGGACTTACCCGAGCCTGATAATCCGGTAATAACAACCAACGCGTCGCGCGGAATATCGAGGGAAATATCCTTTAGATTATGCTCACGTGCGCCTTTTATAACTATTTGGTTTTCAAAATCCATTTAGGTAGTTTTGATTAAGTTCAAACCTGTATTCTACTTATAGAATGTTTCAAAATCAATTTTAAATTCAGATAAATTTTTTCCTTCTTTATGTCTAAAAAGGTTTTAACACTCTGTTCAATAAACGAATTCAAATTCAAAGAAAAAGGATCGCTCTTTATCGGATATTCGTTTCCCGTTGAATCGAATGATGAATCAGGATCTAAATTAAATGAAATAACGAAAAAACATTACGATGCAACCCACAATTGTTATGCGTACAAATTATTTGACGGCTCTTTCAAATATTCCGACGACGGTGAACCGACCGGTACTGCCGGAATCAGGATATTTAATGCAATAAAGCATTTTAACCTGGTTAACGCAATTGTTATCGTAACCCGTTATTACGGTGGAACTAAACTGGGTGTTGGCGCATTAGGTGCAGCGTATTACAACGCTGCTCACGGTTCAATTGAAAATGCTGTAAAACGTGAAAAAGAAATATATCGCGCAATTGAAATTTCTTTTGACTTTGATATGACGAGTAATGTTCACCACTTTATTTCAATGGCGGGAGTTAAAAATATAGTGCAAAGTTTTGATAACCGCCCTGTCATCAGTTGTTTTATAAAACAGGAAAATACTTCGGCATTAGAAAGTAGCCTAGTCGAAGTATCAAAAGGAAAGATAAAAATGAAGATTGGTCAATTAGACTATCTGATATAGTTTTTTAATTAAAAAGTTTCTTTTCTTGATATTGGTATCTCATACAATTATTTTAGTCTATAAAATTTTATTGCGGCATTCGGTTAATGATTACAGAATTTGGTAAGATTTTCGCCTTTATAATTTTTGCATTTCTCTTTGTCGGCATATCGCTATTTATTGCCAGACTTATCAGACCCAAAAGACCAACAAACGAAAAACTAAAAATTTACGAATGCGGTGAGGACACGCTTGGATCGCCTTGGGTAAAGTTTAATATTCGTTTTTATGTTGTCGCACTAATTTTTTTAATATTTGATGTGGAAGTTGTATTACTTTTTCCTTGGGCCTTAACTTACCAGGATTACGGGGTTTATGGCTTCCTTGTAGGTATTATTTTCCTTATTATTTTAGCTATTGGAATGGCATATGAATGGAGGAAAGGAGACTTGGAATGGGCCAGGCCTAAACCAAATATCCCGGACATAAAAAAAATATTAAAGAAAGATAGAAAGCAAAAAGTTTCAGAAATTGAAATAGCCGAGAATTAACGAAAGCATTTATGGGTTTACTTGATCAGGAATTTTTAGACAGTAATATAGTTATAGCAAAAAGTGACGACCTGCTTAACTGGGCTAGGTTATCTTCACTTTGGCAGTTAAGTTTCGGGCTAGCATGCTGCGCCATTGAAATGATGGCTACTTCAGCTTCTAACTATGACTTCGACAGATTCGGTGTTATGCCCCGTCCAACGCCAAGGCAAGCAGACATTATAATCATTTCGGGTACTGTTACATTGAAGATGGCAATTCGCATCAAACGATTGTACGAGCAGATGCCCGATCCCAAATACATTATATCCATGGGAAGTTGTGCAAATTGTGGAGGTCCTTACTGGGAGCACGGTTACCACGTCTTAAAAGGAGTGGACAGGGTAATACCTGTGGATGTTTATGTTCCGGGTTGTCCGCCCCGCCCTGAAGCATTGCTTGAAGGTCTGCTTAAGTTGCAGGAGAAAATTCGTCATGAAACTTTGCGAACAAAAAAGGCATGAAAACCGCGAAAGAAATCTTAGAAATATTGCAAAAGAAATTTCCGGAGATTGAGTTCTCATTAGTTGAAGACGAACCTAGTGATCAAATCATTTTCACTGATGCGCTAAAGATACACGAAATATGCGAATTCCTTCGGGACGGTGAAGGACTTAAATTTGATACGCTAATGAATCTTTCCGGTGTTGATGACGCAAACGGTGAAAAGCAAACAAATGATGACGGTTCCGAAACGATTGTCGGCGGAACCCTTAGCGTATACTATAATCTTGACTCCATTGAGCTTAATCATAAAACTACTTTACAAGTTTCTACCTCTCGCGAAAGTCCCAAAGTCGAATCAGTAAACTTGATATGGAGAGCCGCAGATTGGCACGAGCGGGAAGCATACGATATGCTCGGTATAAAGTTTTTAAATCACCCCGACTTAAGGAGAATTCTGATGCCTTATGATTGGGAAGAGGGAAGTTACCCTTTGAGAAAGGATTATAAAGACCCGGAATTTTACCAGGGAATGAAGGTACCTTATTAATGGCTCTTAAGACTGAAGAATTAGTGCTTAATATGGGACCTCAGCACCCGTCAACACATGGTGTGTTGAGATTAGAAGTTCAGCTTGAAGGCGAATTAGTCACTAAAGTTACCCCTCACCTGGGATATCTTCACCGTTGCTTTGAGAAGCATGCTGAAGCAATGACTTACCCACAGGTTATTCCATACACAGACAGGATGGACTACCTTGCTTCGATGTATAACAACTTTGGTTATGTTATCGGTGTTGAAAAAATGCTCGGCATTCAAGTACCTGAACGTGTTGAATATATACGCATTATTATGGGTGAGCTTCAGCGTATTGCTTCGCACATGGTAGCGCTTGGAACGTATGGACTTGATATTGGAGCGTTCACACCATTTCTTTATCTGTTCCGCGATCGTGAAAAAATATTAACGCTATTTGAAATTACTTGCGGTGCCAGACTACTTTACAATTATATGTGGGTTGGCGGTTTATCGCATGACCTTCACCCGGATTTTGAACGACTTACACGCGAATTCATAAGCTATTTTAGACCTAACATCGATGAGCTGAACAACTTACTAACCTACAATAAAATATTTGTTGAACGTACAGCGAACATTGGTGTTCTGCCAAAAGAGACAGCTATTAATTACGGCATTACTGGACCAAACCTGCGAGCCAGCGGATTAAAATATGATTTACGCCGTAACGATCCATATTCGATCTATGATAGGTTTGATTTTGAAATACCTGTAGGCGAAGGTTTGGTTGGAACAGTTGGTGATTGCTGGGATAGATTTTACGTACGTGTTCTTGAAATGGAACAAAGCTTAAAAATCGTTGAACAAGCTTTGAATCAACTTCCCGAAGGAGATATAAACGAAGCATTGCCAAAGCGTGTTAAGCCACCGAAGGGCAGTATTTACCAGCGTGTTGAAAATCCAAAAGGTGAATTGGGCTACTTTATTATAAGCGATGGAACCGTTAACCCTTTTCGTGTTAAAGTCCGTGCTCCGTCGTTTGTTAACTTAGCAATTTTAAACGAATTGAGTAAGGGCCACTTGGTTGCGGATATCATTGCCATTCTAGGAAGTCTCGACATTGTACTTGGAGAAATTGACAGATAATTATGTACGAATCTTTGGTTGAAATAACCGGTCTCGAAATTTTTGCAGCTTTTGTATCTGCCGCAATGCCTGTAGCATTTCTTGTACCATTTGTAATTATAGCTGTTTACCTGGAACGGAAAGTATCTGCTCATATGCAAGACCGGCTTGGACCAATGAGGGTCGGCTATCACGGATTACTTCAAACAATTGCCGACTTCTTCAAGCTTATTCAGAAAGAAGATATTGTAGCCGAAGGAATTGACAAAAAGTTTTTTAACTTCGCACCGTTCCTTGTTTTTGCAGGTAGTTATGCCGTTTACGCCGCTTTACCGTTTTCCAGTAAATACATTGGCTCCGAAACAGATTTGGGAATATTTTATATCATCGCGATATCGGGATTAGTTGTTGCCGGAATATTGATGGCAGGCTGGACTTCGAACAATAAATATAGTCTTTACGGCGCTATGCGATCAGCGGCACAGATAATCAGTTATGAAATACCTACCGCACTGGTTATTCTTTCAATCATAATGTGGACCGGAACAATGAGCCTTGCCACTATGAGTGAAATGCAAACTGCATATTTCTGGAATTGGAATATTTTGGGCGGGCCTGAGTGGGGTATAACAAAATTTGTTCTAATTCCTTTTCTACTGGTCGCATTTATAATTTTATACGTTTCAACATTAGCTGAAGTTAATCGAACTCCTTTCGATATGCCTGAAGCAGAATCGGAGCTAGTAGCTGGTTATCATACAGAATATTCCGGGATGAAGTTTGCAATGTTTTTCCTCGCCGAATACGGAAACATGTTCGCGGTTTCTGCAATTGTTTCGGTAATATTTTTCGGAGGCTATCAATCGCCTTTTGGATATCTCGGTAATACATTAGGAATAGAATGGCTTGTGCCGTTTGAACAAGTTTTCTGGTTTGCAGCCAAAGGAATATTCTTTGTATTTGTTCAAATGTGGTTGCGATGGACATTACCGCGTGTACGCGTTGATCAATTAATGACGATTTGCTGGAAGTATTTAATTCCGTATTCGTTCGTAAATTTATTAGTTATTGGGATAATTACATTATTGTAGAATGAGACAGTATTTAAAGAATACATGGGAAGGAATATGGACTATTATCATCGGAATGAAGATTACGTTCAAACATCTTTTTGTTCCGTCGGTTACTATTCAATATCCTGATCAGAAAGTACCTCTTCCCGAAAGAGTTCGAAACCGTTTATATGTAAACATGGACGACTGCATCGGGTGTGATCAATGTGCCCGTGCCTGCCCTGTAAATTGTATCGATATTGAAACCGTAAAAAGCACTCCCGGTGAAAATCTCGGTCAAACCTCTAACGGCAAAAAGAAAGCGCTTTGGGTAACGAAATTCGATATAGACATTGCAAAATGCTGTTATTGCCAGTTGTGTGTTTTTCCCTGTCCTACAGATTGCATTTATATGACTGATGTGTACGAGTTTTCGGAATTCAAGCGAAACGAATTGATTTACAACTTTTCGACAATGCAGCCAGGGGAAGTGGAAGAAAAGAAGGATAATTTCGAAAAGTTTCAGGCCGAAAAGGAAGCGCAAAAAGCAGCAGCGGCAAAGGCCAAAGCAGAGGCAGCCGCTAAAGCAAAAGCTGAGAAAGAAAAGGATGAGAAATCAAAAAACAATAATTCCAAAAGTAGTTCAAATGACGTGAGCTAAGAATTTTAATGAACCTTTACGATATTATATTCTATTTGTTTGCCCTTGTTACAATAGTTTCGGGATTCTTTGTTGTTACTTCTAAAAACATAGTTCACGCCGCGTTTAATTTATTATTTACTTTTTTTGGTGTTGCCGGACTATATGTATTGCTCGGAGCAGATTTTATTGCCGTCGTTCAAATACTGGTATACGTGGGAGGAATTCTTATACTTCTCTTATTCGGCGTGATGTTAACAAACAAAGTCGTAAACGTTGATATAAGAGCAGGCGCCGGCCACATTCTACCCGCCGTAATCGGTATTGGAATTTTATGGGGCGCTTTAACGGCAATGATTGCATTTAAAACAAATTGGATTGAAAACCCGGCGCCTGAAATGAACCCGACTACTGCAGGTATAGGGAATTTACTAATTACGGATTATGTACTTGTTTTCGAATTGCTGGGTATTTTATTGTTGATAGCACTTATTGGCGCAGCATCTATAGCACGCCGCGAAACAGAAGAACTGAAGGATTAATGCATTGGAAGTAGGATTATCACATTACCTGGTTGTTAGTACGGCATTATTTGCGCTTGGAATCTACGGAGTAGTTACCCGCAAAAACGCTGTGATGGTTTTAATGGGTATAGAATTAATTCTTAATGCAGCAAACATAAACTTTGTTGCTTTTTCTCGTTACGGAAACTTTGGCTTGGAAGGACAGGTTATGGCGCTTTTCGTAATCGTACTGGCCGCTGCCGAAGCTGCTATTGCCTTAGCTATTGTACTTAATATTTATAAAACTTTTCATCATGTAAATATTGATGAAATTGAAGACTTAAAAGAGTAGAAAGTAAATGGATCAGTTAACTCTAATATCATTATCTATCGCGATTCTTTTTCTACCGCTGCTTGGATTTATTGTAGTGATACTTTTCGGAAAACGATTCGAAAAATTATACATGTTCGAAGTAGGTGTAATTACACTCACCTTTTTACTCTCGGCACTATTGCTCGTCGTAAAACTAACCAGCTATATCGATGATAAAATTCAATATGCATTCACCTGGATTGATTTCGGAAACGTACCCCTAATAGGGTCAATGCAAATTGACCTTGGGATTAACATAGATAATGTTACCGCTATAATGCTTGTTGTGGTAAATCTAATAAGCATGTTAGTACATATCTTTTCAATAGCCTACATGAAAGGTGACAAACGATACAACCGTTACTTTGCTTATCTGGGAATCTTTACCTTTTCGATGCTCGGTATTGTTATTACTCATAATCTGCTGATGATGTACATTTTTTGGGAACTTGTCGGACTGTCTTCTTATCTACTAATAGGTTTCTGGTATGAAAAGAAATCCGCATCCGATGCCGCTAAGAAAGCGTTTATAGTTAACCGTATCGGTGATATAGGATTTTTCCTTGGTATCTTAATCCTCTTTACTCACTACAAAACTTTTACATTCGATACAATCTTTGCCCAAATAGCAGCCGGAAACTTACCTTTTGACAGCACAGGATGGCTTACAGCCGCTGGTATTTTAATATTTATGGGCGCTGTTGGAAAATCGGCTCAATTCCCTCTTCATGTTTGGCTTCCTGACGCAATGGAAGGACCAACACCGGTGAGCGCGTTGATTCATGCTGCTACAATGGTTGCCGCAGGTGTTTATCTTGTGGCCAGAATATTTGTAATGTTAACGGCAGATGCTATGCTGGTCATTGCTGTTGTTGGAGGATTTACCTCATTCATTGCAGCTACTATCGCTCTTACACAAAACGATATCAAAAAGGTACTTGCCTACTCAACGGTTAGCCAGCTCGGGTATATGGTTATGTCACTTGGAGTAGGTGCATATGCGTTTGCGTTTTTCCATTTGGTAACACATGCTTTCTTTAAAGCTTGTTTGTTTCTTGGTTCGGGATCGGTTATTCACGCAATGCATCACGAGCAGGACATTAGCGAAATGGGCGGACTAAGGAAAAAACTTCCTATTACCTATTACACATTCTTAATATCTACTTTGGCAATTTCCGGCGTACCGCTTACATCGGGTTTCTTAAGTAAAGACGGCATACTTGCCGGAACCTGGGCTTTCGGTTCGCTTACGGGACACTGGCTCATACCGATTTTCGGCTTCGTTGTTGCGCTGATGACCGCCTTCTACATGTTTCGCCTTGTAATACTTACCTTTCACGGGTCACCGAGAAACCGGGAGAAATATGATCATACTCATGAATCACCGTTTGTAATGGTTATGCCGCTTGTGGTATTATCAGTGTTATCAATATTTATTTGGTACAGTCCCCTTCCACATGATTCTGAGGCGGGTTGGTTTTTATCTGATTGGGTAAGAACTCCTGCTACAGTTGTACCTGCCGAGGCCAGCTTCGACTTCATGATTAGTGATAATGCAGCAAACGCAAATCATCATATAACACATTCTGCGAAATACACTGATGCAATGCATAGGATTCATTATCCGGCTATGATACTATCGGAAATTATGGCTGGTCTGGGAATCCTGCTGGCCTTTGCAATGTATCAATGGCGCAAAATTGATCCGGATAAAATTGCTGATAAATTCCGAGGACTTTATAGATTTTCGCTTTACAAGTGGTATATAGACGAGCTTTACGATGAAGTATTTATTAAACCAACATTAACATTAAGTAGTGCCAATGCATGGTTTGATAATAAGATTATTGACGGTGTAGTAAACGGCTCTGCAAAAATAACGGTTTTTCTTTCTGCTATAAGCGGATGGATTGATAAGTATATTGTTGACGGGTTTGTAAACTTCACCGCTCTGCTTAGCGGGTTCATTGGAATAATATTTCGGAAATTACAGACTGGTAAAGTTCAAACATATATTGTACTTGTAGTTTTTTCGGTGCTGATTCTAATTTTTATAATCAGTCCGTTTTGATAGAAATTATTTAAGGAATTACATATAAAATGAATGGATTCCCATTATTAACTTTTCTTACTTTCATTCCGGTAGTTGGGATGGTGATTATCCTTATGCTGCCGAAGGAAAAGACTTCGTTCATTAAATACACAACACTTGCCGCAACCGGTATTCAGGTTGTTCTTTCCGCCGCAATGATGATAAATTATAACTACGGCGCCGGTGGTGTGTTTGAACAGGCGTCTTTCCAATTTATCGAAAAGTTTAGATGGATAGAAATAGCTGGTCTTTCCTGGCTTGGCACCGTAAAGATTGATTACTTTATGGGGGTAGACGGTATAAGCGCTCCTATGGTATTGTTGACATCGATCGTTGCTTTTATTGCAACAATTTCCTCATGGAATATTTCGCACTCATTAAAGGGATACTTTGCATTGTTCCTTTTGCTCGATACCGGTATGATGGGCGTCTTTGTTTCATTGGATTTTTTCCTGTTCTATGTATTCTGGGAATTAATGCTGCTGCCTATGTATTTTCTCATTGGCATTTGGGGCGGACCCAGGAAAGAGTATGCAGCAATTAAATTCTTCATCTATACATTGTTCGGCTCTGTTTTCATGCTACTGGTTATGATAGGTCTTTACTTTAGCGCGGTGGAAACATTAGCCGACGGATCGCAAGTATTTACATTCAATATGCTGGCTTTAATGGATTCTGCGAATTATACTGCCGATGGAATCCTGTCTCCTTTTAATCCGGCTAATTTGAGATTTATCGCGTATATTGCATTATTTGTTGGTTTTGCAATAAAGATCCCAATGTTCCCTTTCCATACATGGTTACCAGACGCTCATGTTGAAGCTCCAACACCAATCAGTGTTATACTTGCAGGCGTGCTCCTGAAAATGGGAACTTATGGAATCCTTAGAATCAGTTACCCGATGTTTCCCGAAATTACACGTGATCTCATGTGGTACATTGCACTCTTTGGAATGATCAATATAATTTACGGCGCATTATGCGCAATGGCTCAGCGTGACTTTAAAAAGCTTATTGCGTATTCGTCAATTTCGCATATGGGCTATGTTATGCTGGGAATGGCTTCACTAAGTACTACAGGTATCAACGGCGCTATTTTGCAGATGTTTAATCACGGTACGATAACATCAATGTTATTTTTGCTGGTGGGTGTGATTTACGATCGCGCTCATACACGCGGCTTGAACGATTTCGGAGGACTAGCCACACAGATGCCTGTTTACACCGGGTTCGTTACAGTAGCCTTCTTCGCGGCTATCGGTTTGCCCGGACTAAGCGGATGGGTTAGTGAAGCGTTGGTTTTTGTTGGATCATTCGGGGTTGAACTAATAAGAGTATTGGCAATGATCTCAACACTCGGAATTCTGTTAGGCGCAGGATACATGTTATGGACGCTACAAAGAGTATACCTCGGTAAGCTAAACGAAAAGTGGAAAGAACTTACCGACCTGGACGGTCGTGAGTACGCGATGCTGGTGCCGCTAACCATAATTATTATTACACTTGGTATTTATCCTTCACTTGCATTGGATATAATGAATACTTCAGTAAATACACTTGTTGACTTGATTACAACTAGTGCACCAAAATTTTTACTAAGCGGTATGTAGTGCTGAATTATGGATATGAATAATTTATACGATTCGTTGTCGCTAATTACTCCCGAATTAATCATTTCGATTACTTTGCTTGTAATCGTTTTGTTTGATCTAATCTTCAAGAATAACAAAAGTTTTCTCCCCTGGCTTGCTTCTGCAGGAATTGTAATTACATTGATAAATCAAGTAGTAACCATATCATCTGCGGGCTTTGCTTTTGCACCGCAAAATGCTTCATTATTTATGGGAATGATTTCAATTGATGCATTTGGCGCCTTCTTCAAAATCATTGTGTTGGGTAGCTCTTTACTGGTTATCTACTTTTCCGTAGTTGCAAATGAAGTTAAAAGCGCGTTCGACAGAGCGGGAGAATATTATACCCTAATATTCGGAATGATTCTCGGAATGATGTTAATGATTTCAGCAATAGACTTAATTCTGATTTATCTTTCCGTAGAATTACTATCGTTATCGTCTTATGTGCTTGTTGGATTTGTAAAAGACCGGGAACGAAGCAACGAAGCTTCGCTTAAATACATCCTTTACGGCGCTGTTTCATCCGGTATTATGTTGTTTGGAATATCGCTCGTATATGGAATGGTTGGTTCAACTAATCTCGTTATGTTAAACAATTACATTCAGTCATCGCAAATTAACGTTGTTACATTTTCGATAGCAATGATTTTTATATTTGCAGGCATCGGGTTCAAGATTTCCAGCGCCCCTTTTCACTTCTGGACACCGGATGTTTACGAAGGCGCTCCTATTTCGATAACAGCCTACTTATCCGTAGCGAGTAAAGCGGCTGCGTTTGCACTGTTAATAAGATTTCTACGTTTCGGCTTCGTTTCATTTGTCGATACCGACGGTAACTGGCGAATAAGTGAAGTATTTGATTGGCAATCATTAATTATAATTGTCTCAATCCTTACAATGACACTCGGCAACTTCTCTGCTTTATGGCAAGATAACCTGAAACGCATGCTTGCGTTCTCAAGTATTGCCCATGCTGGCTATATGCTGCTTGGTGTTGCTGTGTTGTCCGATCAAGGTTTACTGGCAATCTTCGTCTACTTTTTCGTTTATACAATAATGAACATCGGTGCATTTTTTATTGTGATGGTAATTGCCAATAAAACCGGCTCTGAAAACATTGATGATTACAACGGTATCGGTTATAAGCTACCGGTACTCGGAGTATCGCTAACAATATTTCTTATATCGCTTACCGGTATTCCACCAACAGCAGGATTCATTGCTAAACTGTATTTATTCATTGCTCTTGTAGATGCAAATATGATTGGCATTGCAGTAATCGCGTTGCTTAATACTGTCGTATCACTTTATTACTATGTACGGGTGCTTAAGCATATGTACCTTACGCAGCCTGATGAAAATACACCTTCTTTCGATGTTCCTGCGCTCAATCGAGCATTTGTGCTGCTCCTTACAATTCCAACTATCCTGTTCGGAGTATACTTCAGTCCAATTTTAGATTTCGCAGAAGCTTGCTTATCCTTCTTTGGGGTATAGTTATTCGTTTAACATTCCGCATGAGTTAGTTGCCAAATTGCTAATCTGACAAACGT
>JANQLA010000045.1 GCA_028280855.1 Melioribacteraceae bacterium | reverse complement strand
ACAACCGAAGCCGGGGATACCGAATTAACTTATCTGTGCATGAACGGCTTGGTTCACCCGGAAGCGGATCAAAGTTTTGAAGCGATGTATAAACGTGTCGCACCTGGTAGAATAGCTCGATGGGAGTCAGGTAGTACCGATGTCGGAGAATAAGGAAGTAAGCAGGGAATTTATTCCAAACCGTAATAATTTTTTAATACTGCGAAGAGGTTCGAATTATGGAACGCCGTAACTTTATTAAAACTTCCATTGCCAGCGCAGTCCTGTTGACAGCACCACAATTAAAGGGTTTATCAAATGTTGATCCTACAGAATCAAAGAGTGTTGTAAATAAGAAAAGTTCGAAGTTGCCTTTAAAAGATGGGGTTATTGTCATATCGGATATGTCGGTATGTAAACCTGCAAAAAACCTTTCGCGAACTTTTGAAAAGAATAAATGGCAGCTAGTTGAATACGAGACCGTTGAAGGAATTAAAGGATTTATGGCTTCGGCGTACCCGGATCAAACCTGCGGCGAATTAACATTGCCGTTGAATGCTAAAGGCGTATATAAAATCTATCTTGGAATATATGAAAGTAAATCGCATTATAAGGGCGATTCCAAATACGGACGATTTGAAGTTAAGCTAACCGATGATCAAGGCTATCGGCGTGTTGGGCCCGAATGGCAAACTGTGGATGAAGACGGTTCCGATAAGTTCGGTGGTCATGAGGTTAAAATTTACAAAGCAATAACTGACGCATACTGGAAAACAGCAGACCTTACAGGTCAGTCATTAACTTTTCGTCAATTGAATTATCCGTATAACCGTCGGGAACATGGGACAATTGCGAATCTTACATACGTGAAACTGGAGCCCCTTAGCGAAAAGGAAAAACTTAAATGGCAACAGTTTCGGCAGACGGATGAAACACACAGACTGGCGCTAATATTCTGCACAGGTCAATTTACCGGTCATACACGTGGAACGTATACGTTTCGTCCTACTTCGAAAGATTGGTTTAAAGATGAGTTTGAGCCTTACAGACATACTGATATAAAAATCTTCATCTTCGAAGCTCTGAGGGGGAACTCATGCGTTTACAAAACTTCCATCGGTAGTCATGGAACTGAAGACAATCAATGGAAGAAGGAGTGGGTTGATCCGCTTGAGGAATTTACAAAGCTGGCTCACGAAAACGATATGAAAATATTTGCGAGTATGCGTTTCATAGGTCCTCAATATCCTATGAACCGTTCTCCGATAGCATGGGCGAGCTACTATTGGAAGAATCCCCAATGGACAATGCTGAATAAGGAGGGGATACCTATAACAAACCTTAGCCTTGCTTATCCTGAAGTGCGTCAGTATTGGCTCAGTCTTTTACGGGAAACTTTAAGCTACGGTATCGATGGAATTCAACTTCACCTTAATCGCAGTGAACCTTATGTATTTTACGAGGAGCCTGTAGTCAAATCCTTTATAAATAAATTCGGTTTTGATCCGCGCACTCTTTCGAGAGAAGACCCCCGGTGGGTTGAGCATTCTGCAGAATATCTTACGCAATTTATACGGGAAGTTCGAATGCTGGTTGATGAAATTCCCGGAAGAGAACTTGGCATAACTATTTCTGGAAGAAAGAACGGAAGACCTGTTCATTACACGGAGAACCATTGCGATGTGGAAACCTGGATCACGGAACAGCTCGTTGATTACATTATGCCGACGCCTTATTTGCATGAGTCGCACTTAAAGAAATGGCGTAAGTTGGGAGGCAGCAGAGTTCATATTTGGCCTGACCTGATGCCCCGCGCACAAACAGCAGCTAGCTACGCGCGAAACGCTAAAAAGTATTATGAAGCAGGCGCCGACGGACTTTGCCTCTGGGACGGGGAACGCCGGACACATAGGATAACAGAATGGAGCGCCGTTCAAAGGCTCGGGCACAAAAATCAACTTGATCAAATTGTAAAAGAAGGTCCTTCATATTATGGAGCGGTAGACTTAAAAACATTAGGCGGCTTCGATGTAAAGTGGTCTTTCAAAGACGGTTGAGATTACTTATGAAAAAAACAGTAGATCAATTATTGAGTTTATAAGAAATGAAAAAGAATAATATTATCATATCATCAATACTCTTATTGACTTTTCTTCTCTCATCGTGCGGTGATAAACCCGGCAACCAAACTAACTTCAAAACCCATTATTCCATAATGGTTCTTTCGGATGTCCACATCAGCAGTGATGAAACAAAAGATAACAGGTTGACGGATATTATAAATGCAATCAATGAGGGACAATACCTGAAACTGGATTTGCTTGTAATGACGGGTGATAATGTTTCCAGTTTTTATAGAGATAGAAATAAGGGCGATTCATTTAAAAATAATAGAGCTGCAAAGCTTTTTGATATAATGACCCAAATTGAAATACCGTACTACCTTGCGCTTGGTAATCATGATTATAAAATAGACAGCGATAAAGATTCGGATGCACCATTCTCATTTGAAGAAATAGATACAATGGAAGTGCTTTGGAATAAGTTTGCCGGTATTAGGCCTTATTATTTCGTGAATCATAAAGGCTGGAAGTTAATTATGCTCAACAGTATGCGGGGCAGGTATCTTGAACGTGCTTTTGATGATGAACAAATGAGTTGGCTTGAAAACGAATTGAAAGAAGGTAAACCGACTCTCTTATTTTTTCATCATCCTATAGAAACAGATAACTTTAAGATTTGGTGCAAGCCGAAAGATTTAATTTCCCCTGAAAAAGAACCTGAGTTTTTTAAGCTGACTGAAAAATATGAAAATCAAATTAAGGGAATATTTGTAGGACACGGGCACATGTGGCAGTACGATAAACTCTACAAAACAATCCCGGTTTATGAAACCGACTCTTTTGCAGACAATGAAGACAGCCCGTTTCATCTTGTGGAGATTGATACAACAAGCAAACTAATTAATGTATCTCAACATGAATTTATAGTTGATTAAGAGGGATAAATGATGTTAGCAAATCGTCTCAATATCGTGTTAATGGTTTTTGTAACACTCATATTATTTGCACCAACGAAGGAATATGCTCAACAAATAATTGATGCTTCAAAATATAACTCGCTCCAGGAGGCAATTGATAGCAACCCGTATAGGATGGTATTTGTTCCGCAAGGTGAGTACAAAATAAATACTGCGTTAAAGATTACAACTGATGGTAGCGGGTTGTATGGGTATGCAAAAATAATACAGGAAAACTCTGATGAACATATTATAGAAATTCGTAATGCCGAGAATGTTAAAATTGATGATCTTACCTTAACCAGAAGCGAAGTAGTATTTGATAAAGATTTTCAAGCTGTTACTATGGACAGTTGTAACAATGTTTGGCTTCGCGATCTTAAAATTTTAAACAACCGTGCGAAAACCGCTACCGTGCTAATTCGGAATAGTAATTACACACGAATTGAAGGGTGCGAAATCATCAACTACAAAACCATTACTGTTGATGACAGAATGAAAAGCGATTTGTACAGATATGCGTTTAACGCTATTGACGGTCACGGACTAATGATGATCGATTGCAACTCATCACATATTATCAGGAACAGGATAATCGAGCACGAGCTTCATCCAACTAAAGAAATACGCGATAAATACGAGCTTGGAAAAATAGTTAACCGTGCGGAAGAGCTTGGAGAACTAGCCAAGTATGGAGTAGAAAATAACTTTGTTGTCATCTGGCATCAGGGTGCCGGGATGCGCGTAACTGGCGCTACCGAGACGCAGTTCACACTGATAGACGGTAATTACATTAAGAATGTTGCCCAGGGAATTGATCTTCATACTGATCACGTGATTGTTACAAATAACCACGTTATAAATTCATACATGGGCATGAAAGCGATGCACGGTTCAAGAAACGTTTTAATCTCCAACAACATTTTTCAGGCTCCGGGAAAGTATGGTCTGCTGCTTAGACCGGGAAGTGCTTCCCGTTATGCACAAAAGGCTGTCAATAACAAGCCTGCTGTTGAAGCCAATTATGAGAGGGGCATTATTGTTTCGAATAACATTTTCTCAGATGTCGGTTTCGGAAGCGAACATTGGAGATTATGGAACGAAGATTCAACCCTGAGTTACCCTGTTGTTATTAAGTTAGGTTACGGCCCGCTGGAGAAGAACCCGCCATTGAGCGATGTGATTTTCCAGGGAAATATAATTTATGACAAGGGCCTCGACCGTGTATTAATCGATGGTGAGCCGCAGGTTGTTCCACCGAAGTATAAGTACGCCGTGTGGTTCGATGAAAAATTGAAAAATGAAAGAATACATTTTCATAATAACATTTTTAATGCCGGTGCTTTTGGAGTTTCGAACAAAGAATTAAAAAAATAATAATCGAATCCAATATGTTTTTACCGGGGTTTAGCTGTTAGTACAATTGAACTAATTTTTAATACTGGAGAATGATGAAAAAAGTATTTTACAACACGCTCATGTTAACCATAGCAACAATAAATTTTGCTCAAACAACGGGAACGGATTACAACAAAACTATTGCTCTTTGGGCATTTGATGAACAGGAAGGAATTTATCCGAGCAGTGTACTTTCAGATTTATCGGATAATGATTATCCGCTTGTAATCGGTCCCGGCGCAATGATTGTTCCGGGTAAGTTCGGCAATGCTTTAAAACCGGTAAAGCAGCCGAAGGTTGAAATTAAGGAAGATAAAAAAGAAGCGAGGTTTGGCCTAGCTAAATTACCTGTACGCGAAGGAAGAAGTGTTGAGCCTATGACCTGGTTCAATTCAAACTTTGCGGCATTGATGACAAGCGGTGAAACTCATTTGCGCAAGCAAGTCGGATTTGCACAAGTAACCCAAACAAAATTGAATCTTGGTGATTTCGATTGGACTGTTGAGTTCTGGTTGATGCCATCGGGTGTTAGGAATGAAGATGGAACTATTTTTGAAATCGGTACCGGCCCGAGAGGTGAAAATAAAATTTATACATCACTTAAGCTTAACAAGGATTTATCACACTTTGTTTTTCATAATCAACCCGGCGGAGGTATAGTTGAAATTCCGACTTCGATTAGTGTTGACGAATGGCACCACTTAGCTTTTGTTTATGAGTCCGCATCGAATCAATTAAAACATTTTGTTGATGGGCGATTGATAAACGCGCTTATCAACATTGAGCTGAGAGCGTTGCCTTCGGGTGAAGAAGATTATATGAGTGTCGGGAGAAACGGTTTATGGAACGAACCGCTGCAGGGAATAATTGACGAACTCCGTTTTTCCGAAGGTGCTGTTTACACTACTAACTTCAATGTGCCCGGAAGCCATTCATACCTTTATAAGCTGCAACCACAAACTGGGATAAAAGCAGGTCCAAAACTTTTGTTTGATAATTCTAGTGCTGATTCAGATGAACCGGTAAAACTGGGTGACAGGAAACATCTTTTCATTGATGATGCATTGCTCGAAAAAATTGGTGCTGTTGAGTTTGTTGTGAACCCGCCTAAGTTGGATAAGCTTGTATTGACGGGCATTAAAGGCGCATTCCGTAAACACTTAAATGTGCTTGATGACGACGATGGTAATGTTAGAATATATACAACGGTTGATGATGATTACCTTGCAGTTTGGGTTTCAGACGACGGAATAAATTTTTCTGCGCCCGATTTACCAAATGGGAAATACAAAAAACATAATAACATTGTATTGCATTCGTCCGTTGGAATGGGAATGGTATTTAAAGACCCTAACGCGCCCAAAGAGCAAAGGTGGAAGTACATTAGCGATTATCACAGGCGAGCCGTTACCTTGTTTTACTCGGAAGACGGTTACGAGTTTAAGCGTTATAAGCAGCCGGTACTGCCTTTTCGTTCCGGGTCGCAGTGTAACATTTATTATGATGATCAAAAACAAAATTACACTGCGTTCCATCGTTCCGACTTCGGGAGAACAAGGGCAGGTGATACTCAACGTGATTTTGTAATGACCGAAACAAAAAATCTTTTGAAGCCCTGGCCTTTCGTCCCTCTCACACCTGAAGAAACAAGGGAGCGTGCAAAGAATAAACGTGTTGCAGATTTAATCCCCTGGTACCTGGATAACGGCCCTTTAACACCGGGCGGGTTTGCAATGGAATACCCGTGGATATTCTCGCCAAATGATTCACTTGATCCGAGGGAGACGGATATTTACGTACCCAAAGCAATGAAGTATCCCTGGGCGCCCGATACGTATGTATCATTTCCCGTTATTTATTTTCACTATGAAAATTCGTTGCCCCTTACAAGGCTAATCGTTGGAGAAGAAGAACGGCAAAAGGGTTCAGGGCCGCTTGAATCGCAATTTGCCGGCAGCCGTAACGGCATAGATTGGCTGCGTTACCCGCGCCCGACTTATGTTGGTATAGGTGAGCATAGCGGTATTGACTTTAAAACATCATACATAGCGCATGGCATGGTGAAACGCGGAAATCAAATTTGGCAATATTGTTTCAGCGAACCGCATTATCATTCGCCGTGGGAAAAAATACCCGAACAACGAAGCGTTTACAGGTTGATTCAGAGATTAGACGGTTTTGTTTCCATCGATTCGCCCTATGATAAAGAAGCCTACGTTGTTACAAAGCCTTTTACATTTGCCGGGAACAGGCTGTTGTTAAATATCGATACTGATGCGGCAGGTTATGCACAGGTAGGCTTCCTCGACGAAAACGGAAAAGATATTGAGGGTTTTTCAATTGATGACTGCATTTATATAAACGGTGATTTTATCGAGACAGAAGTTGAGTGGATGAAGAATCGCCACGAGATAAATAAAATTAGCAGCGAAGACGAAGAGATTGGAGAAACATTTTCCGATAAAGTAATAACCGGCAAAGATGTATCCGAATTGGAAGGAAAAACGGTTCAGTTAATATTCAGAATGCGTGGATCGAAATTATATGCAATGCAGTTTGATGATAGATGAGTTTCATTAAAAACCGTTAAAACGGTTAGAATATTTAATTATGGTTTTCATTAACCCACGACTTAAGTCGTGGGTTAATCAAGAAGGAATTACGCTACTAACCGTTTTAACGGTTTGTAGAAAAAAGATGCAAGCTAGCTTGAGCTAGTTAGTAATGTCAACCAGAATACAGGAACTAAAATGCAAATCAAACAAAAATTATTCCTATTTATATTAATACTATCCGCTGCCTCTATTGCCCAGGAGAGAGAAACACATACAATTGCGCTTTGGGCTTTTGATGAACAAACTGGCATTTATCCAAGCTGCGTTTTATCAGATGTCTCGGATAATTATAACCCTTTGGTCTTGGGACCGGGTGGACAAATAGTTGAAGGCAAATACGGAAATGCGCTTGAGCCAAGTGAGCAGCCGAAGATCACTCTTCCTGAAAGCAGTTCAATAAAGTTCGGCATTGTGCCGGTTCCTATTCCCGAAGGCAGAACTGTTGAACCAATGAACTGGCTTAACGCTAACTTTTGTGCGTTAATGACGAGTGGTGAAAATCATCTTCGTAAAGAGTTTGAATTCACAAAACCGACAGAGTCGAAGTTGAATCTTGGCAATTTTGACTGGACTGTTGAGTTCTGGTTTTATCCGAATAATATTACTCAGACCCAGGGTGTAGTTTTTGAAATAGGTGAAGGTCCCCGCGGTGAGAATAATTATGTAACCAGACTTTCCTTATCCGAAGATTTATCGGAATTTATTTTATTCAATCAACCTTCCGGTAAAAGTATTGAATTGGGAACAAAGTTGACAAACAACGCATGGCAGCATTTAGCGTTTGTTTATAATTCCGGTTCTAATACTCTTCAACATTACATAGACGGTGAAATTGTTTCAGAGACAAGCGATGTAAATATCGAAAGTCTAAATATTGGTGAAGAAGATTATATGTCCATCGGTAGAAACGGTTCATGGGATAATCCCCTTCAGGGAAGAATTGATGAGCTTCGTTTTAGTTCAGGCATTTTATACAAAGAGAATTTTACACCTCCGGAAAGTTTTTCCCCCACATATCAAAATTCTAAACGGGAAATAAAACTGAAGAAAGGGAAACCGCTTCTGTTTGCCGGGAAGAATGCAGGCGAGGATGTTATAAATCTTGGAGACCGCAAACATCTTTTTATTGATGATGTTCTTCTTGCCGATTATGAAGATGTGA
>JANQLA010000299.1 GCA_028280855.1 Melioribacteraceae bacterium | reverse complement strand
AAAAGACTCACGCTATCATATTGACGAAACATATACAAACTTAGGTTTTTATGTTTCGTCAATATGATAGCGTGAGTCTTTTACCGAGTTATCTATAATTTCGTCTGAGTGAAATTCAACACCGGCAGTAAATTTATTAATTCCGATAGCATAATTAGCTCTTGCGCCTGTAAGGTATGTTTTGTTTTCTGATCTGCCGTAATATGCCAAAGCAGCTGCTCTGTCTACATCTGTTATTACTCCGTCTCCGTCCTCATCACCTAATCCACCATAGTAAGAATCACGTTCAAGAAGACCGACCGAAGTAAATACCTGATAATCGAATGAAGTACTTAAATTATGAACCCACTTAACTTTTCCGCCCCATCTTAAATGTTCAACAGCTTCGGAAATATCCGCTTCATGATGAGGCAAATTAAAATCATTTCCGCCTCTTCGTGTTTCCTGTATTCTGTGAAGCGATACTTTTAAATCACTATTGAGTGTTGGTTTATAGAAATAATTAAATCCGATTGACTGATTGCTAATACTACCTAATTCGCTAAAACCATCGCCATTTCGGTCGTATGGATTTCTGTTCCTAATAGAACCAAATATATAAGCTCCGTTTTTGCCATCATCAGAAACGAGTTCCGCGGTAGCATTTACATTATGGTCCATAATTCCTTCAAGGGAAATTGCGTTATAATCAATCTCGGTTCGGTTTAACTGCGGCTGCTGAGTAATCAAGTTAATTGTACCTGCAATCGCGCCACTTCCATATAATGACGAACCGCCGCCTTTAACAACTTCAATTTGTCCTATCATTGATTCCGGGAATTGTTCTAGCGCATAAACACCCGCGAGTGAGCTTACAACAGGATCACCGTCAACCAATATTTGTGAGTACTTTCCTTCGAAACCTAAAATTCGAACCTGTGTGAAGTTACAATTCTGGCAATCGTTCTCAACACGAAGGCCAGTCTGAAGTCCAAGCGCTTCAGCTAAGTTTACCGATCTTGTCTGTTCAATTAATTTGCGGGGAATAACTTCTGTTTTAACCGGAGATTCTTCGTACAAGTATGGAGTTGCAGTGCCCGTAACCACTACCGATCCGGTCTCGTAGAAACTTTCCTTCAACTTGAATAATACTTCTGTTGATTTATTTTGACTTACCGCAACTTCTATTTTATCGGATTTGTAGCCGACCATCGAAGCTACAATCTCGTAACTGCCAACAGGAACGTTAGTAATATCAAATTTTCCTTCAATATCGGAAGGAGTGCCGATTGTAGTACCGGATATAAAAACGTTTACACCCATTAACGGTTCACCATCAGAGTCCAATACTGTTCCAATGACTTTACCGTAAGTGGTTTCCGATTTATTGGTCGATACTTCAGTTGCGAAAATGCAAACGACATAAAGGAATGTGAATGTTAGAATGTATATATATTTAAGCATGATTTACTCCAAAGAAATAATTTATATGAATCTTACCTTAAAAAGGTAGACTAGTGAAACGGATCAAATAAAATGATCCTTCTGCTTATAAAGCCGGTGGAGCTCTTAAAGAAAGTTGTAACTGCGGGTAAATAAAACAGGAGCGAGACTCAAATACTCTGAAGTGCTTTTTCGCATAATTGATGCAAAAGTTAAACAGGTATAACGCAACTACTACAACATTGATAGAGGTAAAGAGATAAAGAACGAGTAATTCGAGTTCGGTGTGCGAATGTTCATTTTTTTTTGATTCTTGAGTTCCGGTTGAGTTTTGCGTGATTAGATGACTATGTGTGATCAATCGTCCATCCGGTAACTCGTGTACATGAATTGAGAATGAAACAAGTATCTGAAATAATAAGAATTGGCTTAAGACCAATATTAGGACTGCCTTATCTTTTAATTTCAATGTGTTTTGATTTCGCTTCATTTTTACTCAGTCTAAATAACTTTAATACTACTATCGAAAAGAACCTGTTTTAAATTAGCTATTTAAACCTAGTCTAAATGAGAAACTTTGTCAAGATAAAAATATACTATAGTCTTAAAAAGACGCCATGTCCAAGAATGCTAAGCAAGGCTGAGCTCTAAAACCAAACTTTGCGGACTACCTTGCTACACCGAGACTCATTGAAAATTAACTGCATCCGCCCTGAATCTTTATTTCTTTTTTCTTTACCGGGGCAGAAAACTTGCTTAAAAACCGCTCCTTTTCAACAAGTTTATTATGTGTATCAATACGCCATTTATCCTGCATAGAAGTTGAAGCAAGTTGATCAGCCAAAACTGTTGAATTCAAATACGATTCCAAAGATTCATTATATAATAGTCGTTCGGCGGCGCCCGATTTTTCCGCAACAAGGTAGGCGCGTTTTGCTTCTTCTAAATTATCGGAATAAAAAATATTCACTTTGAATTTTTGTTTGAAAAAATCTTGCCAATAGTACTGGTGTAGTTCTTCAAAGGGAATATTAATTGCAAGAGGTATATGTGATTTATCGTAATCTTCTTTCGATCTTACATCTATCAGGTTATATCCGTTGTGATTATTGGATAGTTCCGATAAAAGTTTGTCGGTGGAAATGGCGCTAAATACAAATGAGTTGTCGGCTATTTTCTCTTCAATTTCCGAATGATGTATCTCCTTAACACTGGGCAGTGACGCCGTAAAAAGAATAATTGCAATAGGAAGAGCTGCAACAGCGAAACGTTTAT
>JANQLA010000219.1 GCA_028280855.1 Melioribacteraceae bacterium | reverse complement strand
TTTAGCTGAATCAGATAGCGAATTGGTTTCTTCGAGCAGACCTTCTATTGCTTCTATTTCTTCGTTAAAAGCTATACCTAGTGCATCCTTGTCCGATGCAAGTTTAACTTTCTTCATATTTCCCGCAGCTATATCTTTGGCGGCATTTACCTTCTCTTTAAGAGACTGTACCATTTTACTAAATGAGTCGGACAAGTTACCTAATTCATCTTTTGTATCGCTTTTAACATCTACATTAATATCGCCCAAAGCTAGTTTGTCCGCCAATTTAACTAACGATGAAATAGGGTTGCTAATTTTTCTAGCAATAAAAAAGGAAATCAAAAACCCAAATAAAACGGCTGCCAAAGTTGCAACTAAAGTAAATGATACCATAAACCCGGAAGTTGAATCAGCTTCGGCTCTTCTCTGAATATTTAAGTCCGCCTCAATTCCAACAAATTCATTAACAATTGATCGCATACCATCCATGAATTGTTTGCCTTTTTCTTTTTGTTGTTCGCTAATTAGAAAAGCCATATCAGCTTTACCGTCATTAACATCTCTTCTAAGCTCTATCATTGGTTTGGTAACTTGTTCTATCCAACTATTATGCATGTCATCAAGTTCTTCCAGGCGTTTAACCTGCGGAGGGTTATCGCTAACTGTTTGCATAAGTTTAACTATATTTTTGTCGAACTTCGATTTCCCGCCGTTGTAAGGCTCCAGGAAATTATCTTTACCGGCAATTAAGAATCCCCGAAAACCGGTTTCCTGATCGACAAGTAGTTTTGTTAAATTATTTGCCTGCCCAATTACATTTTCGGTATGACTTACCCATTGAAATGTATCTATCATTGAGTTTGTATTTAGGTAAACGCCAATTGATATGGATATTAGTATAGCAAGCACAGCTATAAATCCGGAAAGTATCTTGGTTCGAATTTTGAGATTATCGAATTTCATCACATTTATTCCTTTTTATATTAGTTGTTAAAAAAATATTTGTACCCCGGTTACTATTTCACTGCTGGATTTAGATTTTTCAGGACTGCTTAAATTATAATCCAAAAGGAATTTAAGATGCCTGTTAAATAAATAGTAACCGGTCCCAAAGCTAAAGATGGAAAGCATGTCGGAACTGCTGTTCGTATTTGGATCCCAGTTTTGGTACCTTAAAGATGCTTCGAGTTCAGGGAATATTTCATAATAAAAGGCGCCGTAGTAACCCTGTGCCTTTAACGAACCGTCTGTTACCGATGCATATTCACAAAGTATGCCCCATCTGTCTGATGAAAATGCGAATTCCGCTGCGTAACGTCTTCTCTTTTCATTAGTTCCTTGAACCGATGCAGTGCCCAGGTAAGTGGAACCTCCAATTTCCAACCCGTTAACTGGCTTAAAGACTACTCTTGCAGCCACATCTTTATGCTTATTATTATCCAGCGCATTTGGTCCGCTGCCGTTTAAGATTGCTACTGAATACTGAACAAATTTTAAAGAGCCGCTTACCTCTAAACCTATGTCTCTTTTGTCTCCAACAATACTGCCTACCAAAGAGCGTTCGGTAAAGCGTAAAAACTCTGTTGACGCCAACCCCTCGCGTGTTAGCGGATATAAAAACTGCCCCACTTTTAACTTGGCATAATCCGACAGGGAAAAAACAAAGAACAGGTCCTGGGTTATGTTTATAATTTGATTTTTATTCCCCGCATCATCAACTAGAACGGATTTACTAACTGGGTCAATCATTGCTACGAATTCAATATTCTCGTTTAAGATTTTGCCGGATACTTTTAATTCCATACGACGCATCAGGAATGTTCCGTTTGCCGGATTTGAAATTGTTTGCTTACCCCATAACTGTAATAACCCACCAATATGTACATCTTTTACCGTTTTAGGTGAACTTGATGCCTGGGCGAAAAAAAGAAGACCGTGTAATAGTATTAGAACTACAGTAAACTTTATGATTTTCATTCTCCTGTCTTTCTATTTATTTTTAATATTAAAATTGCTTGGAGGTACATACTCCACAGAAGCATACCCGCGTGTTTCCTAGATAAAATTTTAATGCGCCGAATGGATAGATTGTAGAACTGCCGTGAACTGTACTTCTTTATGCTTTGCAAAACCGACATCCCTATAATTTAGGGGCAAAAACCGTGATTAGGAGAAAAGGATAACCGTAATTGGCGCCGATTATAAAATTATCATAGCTTGCATAATACTTGAAGTACTGTTTAAAAAAAAATTACTTGTTGTTTATATTCATTGGAAGCGTTTAATCTATTTATCAGCGAACTTATTATTAGCGCCATCAACAAAACCGGTTTTTCATAGGTGATTTATTTCTATTTGTATGAGCATTACTTTTATAATAATCACCATTGAAATTTACGTCACAAATTGTCATTCAGGCGTTTAAGACCTGTAGCGTCTGAATTTAGAAGTATTGCAGTAGTCCGCTTGTTAAATGCTTATTTCAAAAAAGAACAAAAAAGCTATTCGAATTAACTTCGTAATAGTCAATTGATTATTTGTTACTATCCCTAAATCATAATCGAAACTAGGTGCGGAATATTTAGTCAAATAAACTAAATGAGTATAATTGTAATGATGCCGTAAATAGATTTTTGCTACTGGAAAAGAAAAAAAGCTGAGTAATATTACGCTACCGCTCTATATGAAGAATTCTTAAAGTTGGTCTTATATTTTTAGCTGCTTAAGAAGATTAGAAAACAGCCGAATGATAGTAATCGAATTATTGACTGTTGTAAATGTAAAAGTTAATTTGATTTAATATACTATAAACCCTCCGGGGTCAGCAGAGGAACAAAGGATTTCGACCCCGAAGGTGTACCGGGAAATTTCAAACCGCTTCCAACATATTAACTTTAGTTTCATCCAAAATCTTTTCAAGATCGGACAACAACAATAAGCCTTTTACGAGTTTGTCCACAACTGAAATGTATTCGGATTCAATACCGTATACCGTTGGTGAAGGAATCTCGGTTATGCTTTTTGGTATACTGGATACTTCGGTTACCTCGTCGACAACAAACCCAACTCTTCTATCATTTAATTCGGCAATTATGACCCTGTTGTTGTCACCGTACTCAATTTTAGGTAATTTTAACTTTAATCGAAGATCAAAAACAGGTATTACTTCTTCATCACTGTTAATGATTCCTACGGCAAAAGGAGGCGCACTCTGTATTTTGGTTAACAGCATAACAGAGTTAATTTCCTTAACCTTAGGCATATCAATGCTGAATTCATTCCCACCGATCTTAAAGTTAACTATGTTAAGTATTTCGGTGGCTTCGTCGTTCTTGTATTGTTCCATTTTTTTGACCCGGTTTTTAATAATTATACTGTCGTAACTAACCGACCGTTTTCTCTTATTGCAAAACTCTTACTCTCTATATTATCAATCTTAAATTGTTTGATTAAATTATGCAGTTTCTCTGTTAGATTATTCAGGTCCTCTGCAGTTCTGGCAATTTGTTGAGTACCTGATGCAGATTGGTGAGTTACACTGCTGATGCCTTCAATACTCTTGCTTATCTGTTCGGAAGCGGTTGACTGTTCTTCACTTGCCGCCGCAACCTGGCTAATTTGTTGATCAACGTTTTCGGTATTTTCAAGAATACTATGCAGTACTTTATCAACTTCTTCAGTTAGTTTAATGCCGTCCATAACGGAATCTTTAGCTGCAGTCATCGAGGTATCGGCTTCTTTGGCTTCTTTCTGAATTGCTCTGATAGTATCCGCGATTTCTTTTGTAGCTTTGGTTGTTCTTTCCGCAAGTTTACGGACTTCATCGGCAACTACTGCAAAGCCGCGTCCTTGTTCACCTGCACGTGCGGCTTCTATAGCGGCGTTTAGCGCAAGTAAATTAGTTTGATCGGCAATGTCATCGATAACCTGGGTTATTTCACCAATTTGATCTGTTTTACCTGCCAGGGATGAAATTATTTGTCCGGTCTCTTCGGCTGAACCAACTATTCTATCCATTCCTTTTTTAGTATCATCAATTTTTGCCGCACCTTCGTGTGCTTGCATACTTGCATGCTTTGATGCCTCCGATGCCTTACTTGCGCTGTTGGCTGATTCTAAAATAGTTTTGGTCATCTGTTCAACAGAACTCGCAACCTCTGTAGCTTGTGCAGATTGTTCCTGGGCTCCTGCGGCCATTTCTTCGGTGCTCGACGAAATTTGAGTGCTTGCGTTTGCGGTAGCTTCTACCGCTTCGGTAACATCACCGATTAAATTGCTCAATGAGTCTCCTAAATCATTTACGCTGTCTTTAAGTAATGCAAAATCGCCTTTATACCGACCTTCCATTCTCGCGGTTAAATCACCGGTGGAAATTGTCTGTAAGACTTCAGCGCTTTCCTGGACAGGTTCTACAACGGCATCCAAAGTATTATTAAACCCGCTAACAATTTCTCTATATCCTCCGTTAAACTTGCCTGAATTTCCTCGGTGTTTAAGATTTCCGTTCAATGCTTCGCTAGTCATCAAATCCGTTTCATTCCTAAGGTTTGATATTGAGTTGACAATTTTATTAAGCGCCGGCGTAATTTCATCTTTCTGATCCAATGATTTAACTTCAACACTAAGATTCCCATCTGCAATTTCATCCATTGTATGTACAATTTGCTGCAAGGTATCAGCATAGTTATCCATGCCATTTGCCATTTGACCGATTTCATCTTTGCTTTCGGATTTCATCCTTTTGCTCAGGCGTCCTTTGCTAAGCTCGTTCATCATTGCGAGTGCGCCGTTTACAGGCTTACTAATCATATTGGAAAGGAAATAGCCGAAAGTTAAGCATGCAGTTAAAGCAATTATGCTCACTATAATAATTTCGATTTCGCCTTGCAAATTAGATGCCTGTAGTGCTGGACCCAATTGATCCTGTTTTGCTTTTATATCTAATTTTATTTCATTGATTAAACCGGCAACTTCCGGACCTATTCTGTCAAGGGTATTTTTGATTATATCATTTCTTTCAAAAATTACATTTTTCAATTTCGCAAAAGCACCTTCGTATGCTTCTGCTTCGTCCTGTACTTTTGCTAATAGTTGTCTGCGCTGCCTGTTTTGAAGTTTTGAGTCTAAGTTTACAATCTGACTATTAAGATGGTCAAATTCTTCTTCTACTCTTTCAACCTGGCTTACATCGTTTTCATCCAAAAACTTCATCACATAGAGACGGGCTAAGAGCAAATTTTTCTGAGCTTCGCCTGCAAAATAAGCAGCTTCAAGATCGCCGTCGCGATGTGCCGTACTCATTATCTCGGAAAGATGATATTCCAAATCTTTTCCTTTTATACTAAGTATATTGTAAACTATATCATTTCTTTCTTTTTTGAATACTTGGATCTTTTGAAATGCCTCGCCGTACTCATGAATATCGCGGTCGATCACTTTAAGTTTTTCGAGCTCTTCGGTATCCGTTATTTGTCCCAGTCCTTCGTCCACATACTGCTTCATTGAATTATAGTATTCATTATACTCCTTAATATCATGCTCGTTACCTGTAATTATAAAGTCTTTTGCATTCATGCGTACCATAAGCATATCAGCCTGTATTAAGCCGCATAAGTTATTGTCGCGCGCTTCATTCCTGTAATGAACAAAACCATTGTTGGCATTAGCTATGGTATAGTAAGATATTGAACTTACAATCAATAAAAGCACAACTGCTATTCCAAAACTGTACAACAGCTTCTTTTTTATTGACAGATTATTTATAAAGCTTTTCATTTCTTTTTAACCCTCGCTATTTTTAATTTTTAATGAGCTGCTTTGGCCATAGCTTCTTTTTCCCTCTTGGGATTTTTTTCAACCATGTTTAGAATCTCACTTACTTTAGATTCGCTAAGCCATTTAATTTTTCCTGTGCCGACATCGTATATTGCGCCTACTACTTTTGCTTTGCCTTCTTTTACGATATTCCTGCATGCGGGACTTTTCATAAACAAATCTTCAATACTTTGCCAAACATTTTCTTCAATAGCGTAAGGAATCACATTTTTTCCGTGAACAGAAGGATTTTTATGTATTGCTCTTTTAACTGCAGGCTCAATATTATCGACCAGCGGGGGAATGTTTCTTTCAAGCGGATGACCGTGTCCGTGTACTGCATTTGTGACCGCTGTTACCGCTCCGCATTGAGTATGCCCCAGCACAACAAGTACAGGTGTATTAACGTGCGCAAGTCCGTATTCAATTGAACCTGCTTCGTCAACATCACAGACGTTACCGGCGATCCTTATCACAAAAATGTCCATTATTCCTGCGTCAAATAATAATTCTACCGGTACCCGTGAATCGGAGCATGTTATAACTGTTGCGTATGCATGGTCACCTTGGTTTTCTTTTCCTGCCTGAATAATTCTTTGCTTATCAATGTGAGGATGTAAAGTTTTACCGTTTACGAATCGCGCATTACCTTCTTTCAATATTTCTATAACTTTATCGGGGGAAGGTTTTGACACCTTTTTACCGTCTCCGGCAAATAAAAAGTTAGTGATTAAAAATACACTTAAGAAATTAATGGTGAGAATAGTTCTAAATTGTTTCATGTTGCTCTCTCCTACTTGTGGGATTTTTGTTTATTAAGTAAATCCATTTATTAATGAAAAACTAAAAATACGTTCTAGGGCATTATCATTAATGTCATCCATAGGATTATTAAAAATCGCTGTATCATAGTCGGTATTAAATACACTGGATTTAACAAAATGAATTGAGCGCGGATAACTGCGAATAAGCGCGTAACAAGCTTATTAAAGAACAGAACGGAATTTGGCTGGTTGGAAAAGAACTAAGGTTGATGAAGTTCTTTTAATTTCACTTATGGAAAAAACTTTCGAGATCATAAAAGTTAAAAATTATGCTTACGATTGTTTTCAATAATTACTTTGCCGCTTTAAGGATTTCAACATTAGGCGTCATCCAGAATTCTCTCGTATCCGGCAGTATAAACAGACTATTCTCAATTTGCCGGGAGCATTAATTTAGTCAGAGTCACTCCCGGCAACTCAATTTTTTTATAGTTTTAATTTCTATTTAGTAGTTAATAAAACCCGGTTCGATTTTACGCCATTGTTGTAAGTATGATTATTGTCTAAGCTTGTTTTAAAGGTGTGCAACAAGTTTTGTAAATTTTCAGTCAATCTATTAAGGTCTTCTGCTGTTTTGGCAATTTGTTGTGTTCCCGTTGTAGACTCTTGAGTAACATTGTTTATACCTTCGATACTTTTGCTAATCTGTTCTGCAGCAGTGGATTGTTCTTCGCCTGCCACTGCTACTTGGTTTATTAGTTGTTCAACATTACCGGCGCTTGCAAGTATATTTTTTAATACGTCGTCAACTTGTTGGGTCAAGCCTATCCCTTTTTCAACCGAGCCCTTAGCATTTTGCATAGCTGTGTCGGCGTCTCTTGCTTCGTTTTGAATAGCGCGGATAGTATCGGCAATTTCTTTAGTAGCTTTAGTTGTACGTTCGGCAAGTTTACGAACCTCGTCGGCAACAACAGCGAATCCTCGTCCTTGCTCACCGGCGCGGGCAGCTTCAATTGCGGCATTAAGTGCAAGCAGGTTAGTTTGATCTGCAATATCATCTATTACCAGTGCAATTTCGCCAATCTGATCAGTTTTACCGGTTAATGAAGCGATAATTTTGCTTGTATTCTCAGCAGAATTAAAAATGTTATCCATTCCTCTTTTTGATTCTTCAACTTTCACAACGCCTTCGCGAGCTTGTAAACTAGTATCTTTTGATGCTTTGGAAGCCGAACTTGCACTACTTGCAGAATCCATAATCGTTTTAGTCATTTGTTCCACTGCGCTCGCAACTTCTTTAGACTGTGCCGACTGCTCTTGAGCTCCAGCAGCCATTTCTTCGGTACTGGATGAAATTTGGGCGCTGGCATTTGCTGTTGTTTGAACAGTTTCCGAAACATTTAGAATCATTTCCGATATGTTTTGGACTGCCTTGTTAAAGCCTGTAAACAGTTTACCTATTTCGTCTTCTCGATTAACGTCGAGTTTAACTGTCAGGTCCCCTTGCGAAAAACCTTCCATTTTTACTAATATTCTGTTAATACTTTCAGATAAATATTTTTTTTGCTTATCAGATTCTTCAACAGCTTCTTTTATTTTTTTCTCAACACTCGCTTTCTCAGCAATTAATTCTTTTCGAGAACTGTTTATATTACTTATCATACTATTGAAAGATTTAGCAAGATTACCAAATTCATCTTCACCATTAACTCCGATCTTTACATTAAAACTTCCCTGAGTAAATAAGTTTGCAGCGTGATTCAATTTATTGATCGGACCCAAGATAATCTTGATAACCAGAAAAGAGATTATTCCAAGTAAAATTGCGCCAACAATTAAACCGATAACCACAACATTAACTTTAGCTCTCGAAACCGTACTTTCTATATCCGAACTAGGGTACGCCGAAACGATGAAGTATCCCCAATCGCTATAGTTTTCAATATCAACAAACCAATTACTGTTTTCTTCATTATTACTTTGTATAGTATTGATAATCTTTTTTTTGTTTGTTACCGCAGAATTAAAGACTACTTTTTCATTATCATTTACCAATGCAACAAAACCATTATCTAAAATCTTAGTGTTGGAGATTAGCTTGTCAAGCCTGTTTAATGATGATAATTGATAGCCTGTATACCAAATGCCTATAATGTTATTTGAGTTGTCGAAGATCGGCTCATAACCTGTTAAATAAGGTTTACCAAGAATTTCTACTAAGCCGTAATAGGCTTCACCCTTTTCAATTTTTTTTATTGCTCTGCCATGAGGATTGAGGATAGTGCCAATAGCCCTGCTACCGTCATCTTTTTGAACATTGGTTGATATCCTGATATATTCACCATTGTACTTGGAAAAAATTGTGGCCGTACCGCCTGCTATTTTTTTTACCTCATCGACGATCTCAAAACTATTAGCTGTTGTTGTTTTTCCGAATGAAATATTCCGTACGGTTTTGCCTTTAACTGTTGTTAAGTCTTCATGTTTTGGCTCCCCGAATTTTTGGGTGTTTGATTTTAACAATTGCATTCCGCTCTTTACCTGCTGCATCACCAAATCGTTCGTTAATTCTAGTTCTCCAAAAATCATTTCCTTTTTTAATTTTATTGTATTCTCAACAGAGTCGATTAACTTTTTTTCAACGTAACTTGATATTAACCAGACTGATACTATTACAGTAATAAATAAAACCAAAAAGGTCGGAATCATAAATTTGAATGAAATTTTCTTGTCCATTTTTTACCTGAAATTAATTTATATTTAGTTACCTTTTGTGCACAACCGTTTTATTTTTATTACATTTCCAAAGTACTGGAGTATATATAATTATTACTTTTAGTTTTAAATTGTCCAATTAGATTTTTCAGGTTTATTAATATCTTCGAATGTTTTACAATTTGTTGTGCCCCGATCGCTAACCGATGGACGAAATTGCAAGTATCTTCAATACCTTTGCTAACTTGTTCTGCTGTTGTAGATTGTTCTTCGCTTGAACCGGCAAGGAGTCCGATTTGTTGTTCAGCATTGTTTACGCTGACTAAAGCATTTTTAAGAATCTTGTTTACCCGGTCTTTAGAGACTAAAATTATGTGAATAGATTTGTAGGCAAAATAATTTTGCACTTTCCCTTTCATTTGTATCCCTCCCTAAAAATGACTGCAAGATGTTTAGCGACAATTATCCAGATTGCTTTATAAGAATCTTTTGTTCATTATTTACATTGTGTTGAATATCTGAATTCCGTTTTCTTTAATGGTCATAACAATTTGGATCATATCTGTTCATATTTTGATCTAATTTTGCCCACATGAATATTTAATTATTCAAACAGCATTATTAGTTCAATCTGCACTGACCTTTTCCCAAAATCGGTTTTATCTTACCTCGCTGAGTCGTTTTCCAGAAACGTACTGAGGATACCGAATCATTGTTCCCGTGTTCAATACTTCAATTTACATTAGCTATTGTAATAGTGTTTTGCCTATACGATTTGTTGCTAAGTTTCGCATAGGCTTGTTAAGACCTTTTACGACTAACATAAATTTTGTCTTTTTAATTGATTATACTCATAAATCAACGTTAGACAGTTTCCAATATTCCTGCCTCTGTTTCATCCAGGATTTTATCAAGATCCAATAGTATTAACAACGTGTTCTCAAGTTTACCAATAGCTGTAATATACTCCGAGTCAATACCTGCAACCATAGGGGGAGGGGGCTCGGTTATGCTTTGCGGTATCCTGCGTACTTCGTTTACTTCGTCTACAATAAATCCGATTGTTTTATTATTCAATTCAACTACAACTATCCTGGTATCTTTGCCGTAGTCAACTTGCGGCATGTTCAACTTTACTCTTAGGTCTATTACCGGTATTACACGTCCGCGCAGGTTGATAACACCTTCAACAAACATAGGTGCGTTGGGTACTTTTGTTACCTGCATCATGCGGTTAATTTCCTGGACTTTTAGGATGTCAACACCGAATTCTTCTTCACCTATCTTAAAGCTTACTAACTGAAGCAGTTCATTCGTCTCAACGTTTTTCTTCGTTTCCATTTTATTACCCTTTTATAAATAATCAGGTCGTTTCAATTAATTTGCCGTTTGCTCTTACTGAGTAATTTGTGTTATCACCGTTACCAACGTTAAACTGCGAAGTAAGATTCTGCAGGTTTTCAGTAAGCCTGTTAAGATCTTCGGCTGTTTTAGCAATTTGCTGTGCACCTGCTGCAGATTCGTCTGTAACACTGTTTATGCCTTCAATACTCTTGCTTATTTGCTCAGCGGCAGTTGATTGTTCTTCGCTTGCAGTGGCAAGCTGACCGATTTGCTGTTCAACATCATTTACACTGTCTAAAATATTGTTAAGAACTTCGCTTACTTGGTTGGTTAGCTGGATACCGTCTTCAACCGATTTATGAGCTCCTTTCATTGCTCCGTCTGCATCCTTAGCTTCAACCTGAATTGCCTTTATTGTATCGGCTATTTCTTTTGTTGCTTTGGAGGTGCGTTCGGCAAGTTTGCGAACTTCGTCAGCAACAACGGCAAAACCTCGTCCTTGCTCACCTGCTCGTGCTGCTTCTATTGCTGCGTTTAACGCAAGCAGGTTTGTCTGATCTGCGATATCGTCAATCACCTGGGTTATCTCACCAATTTGATCTGTTTTACCTGCCAATGATGCGATAATGCGCCCAGTATTTTCAGCAGAATCTACAATTTTATCCATTCCTCTTTTTGATTCTTCGATTTTTTCCGCCCCCTCTTTTGATTGGGAGGATGCTTCACCGGAAGCTTGGGAAGCCCGGCTTGCGCTGTTAGCGGATTCCATAATTGTTTTTGTCATCTGTTCCACTGCGCCCGCAACTTCGGTTGCTTGTGCGGATTGTTCCTGGGCACCCGCAGCCATTTGTTCTGTACTTGAGGATATTTCTGTGCTGGCGCTGGCTGTTGCCTGCACCGCTTCGTTAACTTTAAGAATCATGTTCCTAATATTTTGTACAGTTTTGTTAAAACCGTCGAATAAGATTGCAATATCATCCCCTTGTTTTTCAGGTTCCAATCCTACCGTCAAATCGCCTTCGGAGAGTTTAT
>JANQLA010000152.1 GCA_028280855.1 Melioribacteraceae bacterium | reverse complement strand
ATCTGATGAAGCATGGCACCACATCGAAGGCTGCGGGATCACTGTGCATTGCATTTCCGAGAAAGGTGAATATCAAGTTGTGCAAATAGGCAAAAACATTTTAAAAGGTGAACAACCCCAAGTTATTATTCCAAAGCATACCTGGTTTGCCGCAGAGATTAATGATAAAAGCAGCTTCGCGTTGGCCGGTTGTTCCGTGTACCCGGGATTCGAATTCGAATTGGTGAACGGGATTTACTCGTAGCAAAATACCCATCATTAAAAGAAGTGATACTAAGCTTTACTTCATAGCGCCAGCTAAAGAATTGCTATTTTTTCGATTATGCATTTTGGAGATACTTCACAAACTACTTTTTTTAGGCTTTGTATCACTTTATTCTAAAACGCTCAATTAGTATTTTTCGTAATCAGTTTGCTACAACATACCGGGATAATCAATGGTTAAAATCCTTCAAGGCGACATCACGCGTTTGAATACGGACGCAATTGTAAATGCAGCAAACAGCTCACTCCTAGGGGAGGCGGTGTTGACGGAGCAATTCATAGAGCCGCCGGACCAGAACTGCTTGAAGAATGCAAAATGCTAAACGGATGCCCTACGGGTCAAGCTAAAATTACAAAAGGCTACAATCTTCCGGTAAAATATGTTATCCATACTGTTGGGCCTGTATGGCATGGCGGTAAAAACAACGAAGACGATCTTCTCGGATCATGCTACAAAAATTCGTTACTTGTTGCTAAACAGAATAAGATAAAATCAATCGCATTTCCTTCAATTAGCACAGGCGTATACGGCTTTCCGTTTGAGCGCTCTTGTTCTATTGCACTAAAGGAAATTTATAGTTTTATCTCACTTGGCGAATCTATTACCGATATCTTCCTTATCTGCTTTAGCAAAAACGATTTTGAAAAATATAACTCAATACATCAACAATACATTAAAGATAATAAGCTATGACAAAAACCAAATTCCTTTTACTGATTCTTACCACAACTATTTCAACACTTATTGCTCAGTCTCAAAATCCGCTAACTAAAATATTGAGCTCTGAGGAACCGAAAATTAAAAATGTAATTTCGAATGTAGACAGTTTCGAAGTACAAATCATTTATACGGTGATAGACAGGGACAAAGATAATTACCCAAGCTTCACTGATTACGAATTTGGAGTTAAGCCCAAAAACTACTTTTACCCTGCCAGCACTGTAAAATTACCTGCATGCGTTTTAGCGCTCGAAAAGTTGAATGAACTAAACATTGACGGGCTTGACAGATATTCATTACTTAGAATTGACAGCGCTTATGCAGGCCAAACAAAGGTAAGAGCCGACAGCTCATCTGCGGATACGAAGCCAAGTATTGCTCACTACATAAAAAAAATTCTGCTTGTTAGCGATAATGATGCGTTTAACAGGCTATACGAATTCATCGGTCAGAGGCAATTGAACGAGGGATTGTTTCGCCGCGGTCTTTCGGATTTCAAATTAGTACATCGCCTTGCTATTCGTTATTCTTCCGTGGCTAATGCGAATACTAATCCGTTTCTATTTTATGATGGTGTTAACATTCTATACGAGCAGCCTGCACAATTCAACAATAGCCAATTTCTTATAGAACTTAGTAACACAAAACGCGGTAAAGGTTATATTAATGCCGATGGCAATTTAATTCCGGAGCCGATGGAATTCGCATCCAAAAACTATATGTCGCTCCCAACGTTACATGAAACTCTTAAAAGAATAATTTTTCCATATACTTTCCAAAGGTCACAAAGGTTTAACCTGACCATGGACGACTACAGCTTTTTATACAAATATATGTCAATGCTTCCGCTTGAATCTGATTATCCGAAATACGACTCGACTCATTATGACGGCTATGTTAAGTTCTTTATGTACGGCGATACAAAGGATTCTATTCCTGCTGACATTCGTATTTATAACAAAGTAGGATTAGCGTATGGTTTTTTAACAGACTTTGCATATATAGTCGACTTTGAAAATAAAATTGAATTCTTGTTAACAGCCACACTGCACGTAAATAAAAATCAAATCTACAATGATGGAGTCTACGAGTATGATGAGATAGGAATTCCTTTTCTTGCAGAACTTGGTCGGCAATTGTATAGTTATGAACTTAAGAGAGATAGAAAATACGATCCTGATTTGGGAAGGTTTAAAGTTAGTTATGAGTAAACAATTATTACCACCAATATTAAATTAATTATTAGTACCGGAACGAAGTAGTCAAAAGAAACCTGGTTATCCTACCGAAATTTTTTAGGCATATTGGCCAAGTAGAAGGAAAAAATACATTTGCGCGTTTCAAGTCAGACATTTGCTACTATTGCTTAAAATTCCTTGAATGAAATGATTAAAAAAAATTCTAAGTATTATATTGAGTTATTAGTTGTATTTCAAAAAAGTTTCATTTTTTTTTATTACTTAATTCAATATATCGAGAGATCTTATCTTTGCCTTTGAAAGTTACCCCATCTGTAATCAGAGTAGGACCTGTAAACTCTTTATTACTATCAACATAAATAGTGGTAAAGTTTTTCTTATTACCATTCATAATTAGATCAACTTCAAAGCTCTCTTTACTATCATCTAATAATAAAGTTCCACTTTTGCTCATAATTCCTCCAATGCTAGCTTAAACTTATCAATAATATTATCTAGAGTAGTTTCTTTAGTTAATAGAATTGTCGAAGATTTTTGATAAACTTTTAGTGCTTTATTAATATTACTCACAACTTCTGAAACAAATTCAATTCTGTATTTATGTGCTTGATTGATTCCGCCACTTAATGGACGAGTTTCGGGGGAAAACGCTATATCTTTACTAGTCATATAATTTGAAAGGAAATTAGCAAAATCATTCTTCTTTTTCCACAACTTAATAAGTTCACTTTTTTGTGCATCATTTAAGTCGAGTTTTTTTCGCTTAGTTTTAATTAGATTTCCTAATTCTAGCTCTTTTTTCAATTCTTTCATATAGTATTTTATTACTAGATTTTCTATATCTTTCTCAGTGTAATATATTAAACACAAACTGTCTTTTTTTTCATTTATAGAAGAATAATATTGCAATTCTTCTACAACTCCACCCGAAATGTTACCCTCACAGAATGGTCTGTATACAAAAATAGCTTGACATTGTTCTACCATTATATGATCACGGGTATCGATCTGATTATTAATTAATTTATTTAGTGCATCTAAGAGAAATGTGTAAGAAGCATTTTTATTTATTTTTGAATTAAAAAGATTTTTAGATTTATTTGATGGTTTAATATATAGTAAGTCTTCTGGCTTTTTATATTTTTCCTCATCCCAACGCGAATTTAAGCCAAATGTAATTTCTCCTTTTTCATCTTTTTTTAGTCTAAATTCATCAATGGTCGTAGGGAAGAAACAGGAGCAAATCTTCGCCAATCGAAGCTCAACATCATAGACTTCTTTAATAAGTGCCTTAGCATGAGCTATATTTCCTGTATCTAAATATTTCCTTATAGCTGTTATTGGATGTGATAAATAGCACGTTTTAAGTCCTTTTTGAAATAAATTTTCAAATAATAACTTTTGATGCTTCACGGCTGTAACATAATGTTTAATTTGAAGTTCATTTGAAATATGTCTTGTCATCATTATTTCACGAGAACGCCAATCTAAAATATTTATCAGTTCCGAGATTTGTGCTTCAGGTTTTCTTGCCCCCCCATGAGATACATGAAAAATATGTCCCTCGGAACTTAATCTAGTGTGAATATCATAAATGTCATCAATAAGTATTACAGCTATTTGTAGATTTAATTTTTTCAAATATCTTTCACAAATTGGAGAGAAAAACTCCAGTGTTCTATTATTGTAGAAAACTGAGTGTAAAACTACTGCGTATTTTTTGATTGTATTCTTTTTGATATAGTCCAAGGCGTCATCAATTCCCTCAATCCATTGCTGCTCAATTGCCGAAGGAGCTTGACTAAGAAATTCAGATAACCACAAAGAATCTACCCGAAATTTAATTTTCTTAGCAAAACGTTTCTTTATAAAATCCTCAAGTTTAATTACTGAGAATGAAACAGGTAACATCAAAGAGTAATACTCTTCCATTTTCATTGAATCTGGTCTAATACCTGATTGACCTGTAATAAGAATTTTAGAATATTTTGATTTCATTTTTAACCTGTTGTTTGTGATAAGTCCCCTACTCCCCCCACACCTTCGCTATTCTGTCTTTTATCTTTTTTTCGAAGATTGAAATAAGCTTTTTATTGTTTTCTACTAATCTCTTTTCCATCTCTATTCTTTCAACAATTTCTTCTTGCTTCTCGATAGGCGGAAGGGCAATAGGTAGTATTTTCAACTCTTCTCTATTGAATAATCCATTTACATTTTGGCGCATGAATTGTAGGTATTTTCCATCAACTCTGTAAATATTTAGTAAATACCATAAATACTTGTTTGATAGAAATTTTCGATTAGTTCTGATTCCTAATAGAAATGATGCAAACAAAAATTCTCCTTCGAGGTCAAATAGCGCGGTTTTACCAACAAGGTGTTTACTTCCATTTCTCCAATTAAAAAGTAAGTCACCTCTTTGACAATAGTTAATAGTTTTCTTCATAGGAACTTTAATTTTTCTCAAACCCTCAAGTGTAAGCTCACCATCTTGTGTAACATTATTAATTGCAATGATTGGAGTTCCATCTTCATCTTCACATGAAGGAATTGAGACAGTTAATCCACTCACAAATTCAATATAATCCCCCAACTCAACCATCGGCCACTCCGGATCAATATCTATCTTCGGTTTATAGTTTTCTACTACCTGCCTTGCACCGTCAATAATTTTTTGGTAGCCTTCAATTTCTTCTACTATTTCTTTTTGGATTTCGAGTGGTGGGAGTGGGATTTTAATTTGCTTTAGTGCATTTCCATTAAACTGAGGTTGGGCTCCTCCTGTTACTAAATTATTTGCCTGTCTCCAATAAAAATCAGTTTGTGCAAAGGACCAATAGTATGATGGTAAAATTTTATTCTTATCCAAATTTATCCTAATTAAATACGAAGCGAATATAGATTTATAATTTTCTTTATAGAGTAATGTTTTACCAAATGTAGCGCCTGTCCTAGCTACAAGGAGATCATTGTTATTGAGCAAATATTTAGATGAATATTCTGTTAGATCAATAAATTTTGGATTTTCAGTGATTAGCTCTCCTCTTTCATTTATATCGGTTATTCTGATGAATCTAGCATCTCCTTTATCCTTAGCTTTCTCAGTATAACCGTATTCGATATTAGCGATTTCACGTAATTCAACAAGTTTTACTTGTTGGAATTGCGTAGTATTCTCTTTATATCTTTCGCCACTCAAATTCCATTCATCATTTTCAGCAATCTTTTCTTTTGTAGCTATATTCCATAATGACAGTCCGGAGAAACTTTCAGCCAGTTTTATTTCAGGATCATTCCCTGAATTAGTTTCAGAAATAAAACTCTTAATTATTTCCACAGCTTTCGGCAACTGACTTCCCCCCTTTGCTCTTCTCTGAGCACCAAGTTCGAAGCCGTCATTTTCTATCTTTACAAAAAGTATTTTATCAGTTTTTTTGTTAAGTGCTTTATCAATCAGTAATATCGAAGTTTTAACACCAGAGTAAGGATTAAATACACCCGCAGGTAAAGAAACAACTGCGTTCAAATAATTTTCAACCAGCATTTTCCTTAAATCTTTATATGCAGTTCCCGACTGAAATATTATTCCTTCAGGTACAATTATAGCTGCTCTTCCGTTACCAGTTAAATGCTCTAGTATGTAATCAACAAATAGTACTTCGCTTCGTTTGGATTGTATCGAAAATCTTTTATGCGGTTTAATTCCTCCCTTTGGTGACATAAACGGTGGATTAGCTAAAATAACATCGGCATAATCATTCCAGTTGTCTTCGCTTGTTAGTGTATCGTATTCATAAATTTTAGGATCGGTAAAACCATGCAGATAAAGATTCACTAATGATAGGCGAACCATATCAGGGGAAATATCGTATCCAACAATATTCATGGATAGTCTGGTTCTGTCATCAGGTGTAAGCTTATCACCGTTGTAATGAACATTTCCGTTTGCCGTTAACTCTGCAAGATCCACGCCTTCAACTTCAAAAGCTTCTTTATCTTTTTCAGGATTATAATTTGATGAGTTATGTTTTACTATGTGTTTGTAAGATGAAATTAAAAAGCCTGCAGTACCGCAAGCCGGATCAATAATTTTGTCTTCTTTTTTCGGATCAATCACTTCTACCATAAAATCGATAATATGACGTGGTGTTCTAAACTGCCCTGCATCACCCTGACTGCCGAGTACGGATAATAGATATTCAAAAGCATCGCCAAGCCTTTCGGAATGATCGTACTGAAAATCATTGA
>JANQLA010000140.1 GCA_028280855.1 Melioribacteraceae bacterium | reverse complement strand
TTTTTGGAATTATAAAGAAGATTAAAAGGAGAATAAAATGGGAATCTTTAATGGTATTGAAATATTGTTTTTCATTTTGGGTGCGCTGACAACCCTAGCGGTTTTAGGAATTATCAAACTCAATGAAAAATATAAGCTTGATTGGAAAACATGGACAACAACAGGCTTAGGAGCCTTTCTCTGTTTGTTCTGCATAGCATGGTCGGTTAGCTCTGTATTGGAAGGCGAACCGCAAGCAGCGAGCGTGGGCATGGTTGTATTCGGACTGCCCTCTTTAATATCGTTCGCTTTAACAAGAAAATTAATAATAAATAAAAAAGTAAAGTAGATAACCGTGTTTAAGAAAAACTCAAATATCGGTAATGGTTCAAAATATAAGAACTACTTTTCAATTTTTGTAAAAGCAGTTGCTTACGGAACTCTGTTGGCTGCTTTTATATACGGGTTTATGATATCCGGTATCGATTATAAATCCAAGCTGGAAGAAGTTTACCCCGGAGCAGAATTTGAACAGATATCAAATGATCCATTAGTTTTTAAAGCAACTGAGAATGATAGCCTTGAGTTTTATTACACTTACTCTGCTGCAAAAGGATACGGCGGTGAACTGGAAGTTTTTGTTAAGATTAATGTTTTTGAAGAGTCTGTCAAAGATGTTATAACAATAAGCCACAAAGAGACACCGTCGTTTTTTAATAAAATAAATAACGAAGGTTTTTTCAGGCAGTTCCATGCAAAGCCGGTTGATAACCGTTTTGTTATTGACGAAAATATTAATGCAATTTCCGGTGCTACGGTTTCTTCAAAAGCTTTTAATCAAGCTATTCAAAAAGGGACAGCATTTACAGGTAATAACTACTTTGGGAAAAATATTATCATACCTGAAAGCGGTATCCGTTTTGGCTGGCAAGAACTGATTTTAATAACACTTGTTTTTTCATCGGTATTATTAACCTACTACAAAAATCAGAAATGGAGAAATTTCCTTTTAGGCGTTTCGGTATTCTATTTGGGCTTTTATCTGAATGCTTCTTTATCCATTGCAAAGTTCGGCGATCTTTTAATGGGGAATCTGCCGTCGTATTCTAATAATCCATTTTTATTGATACTGCTGCTTGCGGTTATAATTGGTGCAATAATTGTCGGCAAAAATTTTTACTGCGGAAGTATATGCCCCTTTTACGGAATTGAAAAAGGGCTATCAAAATTAAGCGGAATAAAATTTACGCTTCCCAATAAGTTATCCAAAATAGTAAAGAATGCTGCCGGTTTTTATCTATGGTTGGCTTTGCTATTAATATTCATTACTGCTAATCCTTCTATGGGGTCCTTTGAACCATTTGCAATGGTGTTTTCATTGGACGGCGAAGGCATTCAATGGTTTTTACTTCCCGCAATATTAGTAGGCACTTTCTTTATGCCGAATTTCTTTTGCAAATACTTTTGCCCGGTCGGCAGCTTTTTAACAAGGCTAATACGTGTAAGAAAAAATATAATAAACGTAAGGATGAAATGAGATGAGTGAAAATAAGGGCAGCAAAATTGTATCGACTTTGTTTTTTGTGATTACTTCGGCTTTGATAATTATCTATTTGTACACAATAGTAAAAGGGACCTAATCAACACAAAATTTAAATAAAATTAAGCAGCATTTGAATGTGTACAGAAGAAGAAAAGGAATCGGCGAAAAAATTTTTCAAGCCTTAGATTGCTAAAATAAAACCCGTCTTAAATAGTAAGTTAAACCACCGCAATTTTTTGTTTAGCTGTAATCAAACCGCACCTTTTTACGTATATCCTATATAAACATACTCAAAATAATAAAGGAGAAACGTCATGTTAAAGGTGAATCCACATAAATCCAAAAACCCAGGATATATAAGCTGACTTGTTATTCATTTCCGTATCTTGCTAGAAAAAGTCGAATAAACTCCGTCTTTAGTTTTTGTCCTTCTTTTTTATCAACAGGTCCTCTTACAATCGGCGGCCAAAAGAAAGTACCCGAAAACAAAGACCAAAAAGTTTCAGCTGCTAGTTTAGGATCCTTAACATTCAAACGACCATCGCGAGTTGCTTTTTTTAGCCATTTTACAAACCCGTCTTCCTGAGAGTCAGAAAACAAAACAGCTCTTTCGGCCATTTGCGGATGAGTAATGAAAGCGCTTAGAGTAACGCGCATTAATCCAAGCCGCTTCGAGTCTTCGGTTAATTTCATTTTCGATTCTGCAAAATCACCCAGTTGGGCTTCGATAGATTTATTCGGATCGTATTCAATATTTTTACTTTCGAACGCATCCCTAAGAAATCGATTAAAGGCCTCTTCAATTAATGATTCTTTACTGGAAAAGTGGTTGTACACGGTTCGCTTTGACGAATTCGCCCTTTCGGCAATCAAATCCATGCTCGTTTTTTCAAAGCCAAACTCAATAAATGCATCTATGGCTGCATTTAATATGGACTCCCGCTTTGCACTGGTATCTCTTTTTTTCCTAACCATTTCAGTGTGTTATTTTTTTTACGCAAAATAGTGTAATTATACTTGATATCCTCTGATTATTATATTACACTTGTCGGTGTAATTTAATCTATTCCTTAAAGCATGGAATTTTATTTAGGGGTTAACATGGACAAAGATAAAAAAGTGGCAATTGTAACCGGGGCCAATAGCGGCGTTGGTTTTGAAGTGACGAAAGGCCTATTAAAAAAGGACTTTCATGTTGTGATGGCTTGTCGGAATTTGGAAAAAGCGAATAATGCGAAAGAACAAATTCTTATAGATCTTCCGGAATCCAACCTTGAAGTTATGACAATTGATTTGTCGGACTTCGAATCAGTAAAAACTTTTGCCCGGGAATATAAATCAAAATTTCAGCGATTGGATATTTTGGTTAACAACGCCGGAATACTAATTAACAAACCCAAGAAGAATAACCCCGGCATTGAAATGCAGTTTGCCACTAATCATCTGGGGCACTTCTTACTTACATCACTTTTGATCGAACTAATGCCTGATTCAAAAACTTCCCGCGTGGTGTCGTTAGGTAGTTTGGCTCACAAAAAATCCGAGATATTTTTTGATGACATAAATTGTGACTTACAAACCAAGTGGGATACACCCTACGCCCAGTCGAAATTGGCTTGCTTAATGTTTGCCGACGAGTTACAGAGAAAACTTAAGTCAGCAGGTAAAAAAATTATTTCGGTCTCCGCACACCCGGGAGGTACGGATTCCGGGTTGTTTGAACACATGCCGCCGATTTTAATGAGTATTCTCAGATACACGTTCGTTCCCATTTTTCTCCACTCAACTGAAAATGCAGCAAAGCCTATTCTAAAGGCCGCCCTTGATAGAGAAGCTAATGGTGGGGAATACTTTGGACCAACCGGACTGTTTGAGATGAAAGGTTCCCCCGGGATCGCCAAAAGAACAAAATATTCTCAAAGAGAAGATGTGGCCGGTCGATTATGGAATATATCTGAAGAATTAATTGGTTCAACTTTCAAGTTAGGAGCGCTATGATCGGAAAAATATCTCTAATTTTTTCATATTTTTTAATTTTAAGCGCTATCGGAATGACTACCTGGGGATTGGCCGGATTTACAGAGTATTTATTTGGCTTAACGGTTGTGATTCCATTACAGAATCCAAATTTTCCCCCAGGGACTCAATTTATTCATTGGCTATTAATTACCCTTTCCGGAACCGTCTTTCTTTTTGGTTACTTCAAAAGATGGAAATATACACCAACTGCAAAATTGGTTATTTACGCCTGCCTTGCGACAATGTGTTTTATCCAGACTTTTGACTTTATGACAAGAGAAGACCGTTATATTAGTTATGTCCTAGAAGTCACAAACTATATTGTTGTTTCAATATATCTTTTCAAATCAAAATTGATGCAGGAAAGGTTTAATAGGATTTAGCAGTATCTTCACATTTGGACTAAGCGAATTTTTGCCAACGGCACTAAAGTGGGGGAAGTGCTAAAGGAAGTTTTGGAATGAAGTAATAGCTGTTCTTTTTAACCACGGAGTTCGCTAAGAAGGCTCAGAGAAAACGGAGCATTTATTACAATTCCTCTTTGTGATCTTTGCGGTTAAGAAAAAAGTACTCTCTCCCGTCGCATTTTTTTAATTCCTCTGTAATCAAATCTTTACCAAACCGCCTTAACCAATGAATTAAAAAAACTTGGCGATGACTCAACTTATTCCAAAGGCTATAATGTTAAGTACTGGAATGAAAACGGGTTGTTCTTGAGCTTAGCAGGACCTGGTTCATAATGGTCATACTACTAAATCACTGTTCGCCCGCCGAAGCTTTTTTGCGCAGGCGGCCTCGCAGGAGCGAGGTTATAACGTTATTGTGTATGGCTTCGTTGCGGGAATTGAGGTACGGAATTTTCAGAATTGGATTTTGATAGTCGAAAGATTTTTCATTTGCTTAACCAACCAAGCTGCAATTAGCTATACACGTTGTTGGCTGTAGTTGTTATTCATTTTGTAGTATCTTTTTCAGTTTTTCCGAGGTTCCGTCGTTACCCAGGTCTATCGCTTTTTTAAAGCTAATAATTGCCTCTTTTTTATTTCCTTTGGCTAAATAGCCGTCTCCCAAAGAATCCCAAACATTCCCTTCATTTTTAAATAGTAGTGTATTTAACTTGAATAATTCAATAGACCAATCTGAATTCTTTTCAGACCTTAATGTCATATAACCTAATCTGTTAAGTACTTCGGAATTGTCAAAATCGGAACTATATCTATCTTTTATTAATCTCAACAGCTTATAGGACTCGTTAATATCATGTTGATCTATGAAATTCATTACAAAAAAGTATGGGTTTTTTTCAATCTTTTTAGGTGAATAAGAGTCATTCACAAGTATTTTTTCTATTTCGTAAGCGACATTTTCTACTTTCGGACTGCTTGCATTACTAGAGTAAATGATTAAATAATCTTTTGTCATATTCCAAATAATAGTATGGGTAAAAGCTCCATTTCCTCCATTGTGGTAAATAACCTTGTCATCAGAGTTATAAATTCCCCAACCATAACCGTAGTAATTATTGATTTCAAGGGTATATGGTTCAATCCATTTTGCTGTAAGGTTTTTGGGTAGTATTTTATTAGAATTTATTGCCTTCTTCCATAAAAGAAGATCATTTGAAGTAGAATTAATTCCTCCATTACCTTTTAGATTCCAACTCACTTTTCCATCTTCTTTATAACGTTCTATAGTTGTTCCTTGATCTAGTATATTTCTGTTATAGCCGTTAGCCAGATTTTTAACGTTCCATTCCGGCAACAGATAACCTGTTTGGGTCATTCCTGAAGGTTTAAATAAATATTCTTGCAAGAAATTTTCATAGTCCATTTTCGAAGTTACTTCAATAATTCTAGCCAAGATGCTATAGCCTAAGTTGGAATAATTGAATTTAGTTCCAGGTTGTTGAAATAACTTACTATCAAATACATTACGAAAAAAATCATGCGTTGAAATCAGCTCAAAATCACTATCTAAGGATTCTTGAAATCCTCCTGTGTGCGTTAACAGTTGATGTATTGTGATATTTTTCTTGTCATTGGGTAAATCATCAAAGTAAGTATGTAAGGAATCAGTAATTTCTAATTTATTCAGTTCGGCAAGTTTTAAAATTGCAGCTCCAGTAAATTGTTTTGTATTCGATCCTATATCGAAAATGGTGTTAGGTGAATTAAAAATATTCTTGACCTTATTGGCTTTACCATAACCTTTGTTTAAAATTATCTCTCCATTTCTCTCGACAAGAACTGCTCCACTAAACCCATTTGAGACACCTTCATTTAGGTAAGCATCAATTTTTTTAGCAATGATGGAATGGTTTTTCTGAGCTACAACTTTTAAAGTACTAATACAAAGAAAAAGAGCTATTGTAATAAACTGAAGGATATTATTCATAATTGGATAAGTTTAATTTTAGGGTAAGACGAGAATTTTCTTTACCAGGTTACACTTTTTCAATTACAGCCATCGTTCTGTGTATGGTGTGTATCCCGAAGGATATGCACTATACACCTTGTTAGCAACAGGATTTAAGCATTAAAGTTAATTTGCTATTTATTTGTCCAAAGGAATATATCTCTCTTTTATTATATTAAAGTGATGTA
>JANQLA010000533.1 GCA_028280855.1 Melioribacteraceae bacterium | reverse complement strand
ATTTTTTTCAAAGAATTTATTAAACTGCAAAGAGGATTTGACTTACCAAAATATGAATTTAATGATGGATCATATCCGGTTTATGGTTCAACATCAATTTTAGGTTACCATAATGAGTATAAAAAAGAACCGCCTGGAGTTATCACGGGCAGATCAGGTTCATTAGGGTTTGTTCAATTTTCGAAACAAAAATATTGGCCACATAATACTTCTCTTTGGGTTAAAAATTTCAATGATAATGATCCCAGGTATGTTTATTATTTTTTAAAGAACTTTGATCTCACAAGATTTAATTCTGGAGCGGGTGTACCAACTCTTAACAGAAATGATTTGGATAATTATGAAATAAAAATTCATGAACCCACCACCCAACAGAAAATCGCATCAATACTTTCTGCTTACGATGATTTAATAGAGAACAACACACGCCGCATAAGAATTTTAGAAGAAATGGCGCAGGCTGTTTATAAAGAATGGTTTGTTAATTTTCGTTTTCCAGGGTATCAAAAAGTTAAGTTTGTTGATGGTTTGCCCGAGGGGTGGGAAATTGTAAAACTGGAAACCCTTTGTTCAAAGCTAACAGACGGAACACATGATACACCAAAGCCAACAGACTCTGGATTTCGCTTAGTAACTGGTAAACACATTATTAATGGATTTATAGATTTTACGAATTGCTATTTTATTTCCGAAGAGGACCACAAAGAAGTAATGAAGAGAAGTAAACCAGAAAAAGGAGATATTATTTTTTCAAATATTGGTACTTTGGGAAATACGCATTATGTTCAAGAATCGTTTGAATATAGCATTAAAAATGTTGCTTTATTTAAACCGCTTAAAAACATTTACTCTAAGTTTCTATATCTTTTTTTGTTTTCTTCAATAACTTTAGAAACTCTCAAACAAAAGGCATTAGGGACATCTCAAAAATTTTTCAGTTTAGCTTTTTTACGTAATTACATAATAGTTAAGCCTAACGACAACCTTCTCAATAAGTTTGATACAATAATTTCGCCAATAGTAAATGAAAGATATCTATTATATCAAAAAAACATTAACCTCCGCGAAACCCGCGACATGCTGTTGCCGAAACTAATGAGCGGAGAGATAGAGGTTTAAACACATTTTATGTCATTTCGAATTCCGGCGTTTTTTTTGCCGGGATGAGAAATCTTTTCCTGAGTCTGTTACCAACCCCGGTTTTAAGATTTCTCTTCCCTTCGGTCATCGAAATGACAAATGGAAATTAATTATAATAAAATTGTAAGCTGTCATTTCGAGTCCGGCGTTTTTTGTCGGAGGAGAAATCTTAAAGCCCAAACAAGAGGAAGACTTCTAATCCTCTCTTCGTTCGGGATCGAAATGACAAACGAATAAAGAATTGTTAATTAGATTAGCTATGAAGAATCGCAACTACTATGTTTACATACTGTCAAATTGGAATAATAAAGTTTTGTACGTTGGCATGACCAATAATCTTGAAAGAAGGATATATGAACATAAAAACAAACTCGTTGAAGGTTTTACGAAAAAATATAACCTAACAAAATTAGTTTATTTTGAATACACTTCTGATGTAACTGCAGCTATAAAAAGAGAGAAAGAAATAAAAAAATGGAGACGTGAAAAGAAGAATAAATTAGTTGAGAGTACTAATCCGGAATGGAAGGATTTATCGGACAATATTTAGTTATCTCAAGAAAAGATATCTCCTCGCAAAAAGCTGCTCGTCGATATGACATGTTTTTTTAAATGAGTTCCGTATTTCGGGGCGACTGTCCGTAGGACTCCTTCGGCGAGAAATCTTAAACTACTACCCAAAAAATTTCTCTTCCCTTCGGTCATCGAAATGGCGGCTAATGTTAAGATTAATTTAATAAATTAATACCGTGTCATTTCGACCCCGATGTTTTTTATCAGGGGAGAGATCTTAAAGCTGTAATCAAGAAAAAGATTTCTCCACTACTTCGCCAAGGATTCGTAGTGTTCGAAATGACAATGCATTGTTTTTCAAAGAGTTACAATCAAAAAACAGCCACATATTGGCATTTTGTGGCTAATTTTTGAAATCAAATTTTAGCCACATTTTTATGATTTGTGGCTAATTTTTGCTTATATTAAAATCTAAACTATTCCATTTATAAATGACGAACACAAAAATCATAAATAAAATAAAAGAGCATTTTAAAAACCGGGAATCTTTTCCAAGAGAAGAATTATATAATTTTTATAAACAATTCGATCCGGAATTAAACAAAAGAACATTTGGCTGGCGGGTTTTTGATTTAAAGAAAAAAAATGTAATAAACTCTGTAGGTTGGGGAATTTATACTCTGAGTACAAAACAAATTTTCAAACCTCAAATTGATAATCAGTTATTAAAAATAAATAAAATACTTACCACTGATTTTCACGATATAAAATATTGCTTATGGGATACTGCCTGGCTACATGAATTTATGATTCACCAACCGTTTAATAGGGATTTTCTGGTTGAAGTGGAAGCGGAAATTATGGAAAGCGCTTTTTATAAATTAAAAGACAGAGGAATAAAAAATATATTTTTTGAACCAACACGCAATTCTGTCAATGTTTATTTAACGGAAACCAAAAATAATGTTTTTGTTAAGAGTTTCTTAAGCCGTGCGCCCGTTCAAAAAATTAAAAAAGTGAGAATTGCCCCACTGGAAAAAATACTGGCAGATATTTTCACGGATGAAAAGCTTTTCAATACTTTTCAAGGACAGGAGTTAATAAATATATTTGAAAACGCTATTGAAAAATATATAATCAATTTTTCCAAAATGTTTAACTATGCCCGTCGCAGAAGACGGGGAAAGGAATTGAAAGAGTATATAGCCAAACACTTGCCCCATTTGCTTAAGGAATTTTTTCCATGATAAAAAAAGAGAGCTTTACCAAGGAATGGGCGTTGAGTTTTAAAAAGCAAAACAAATCTATTCAGCCCGAAATTTTAGAAAGAATGATTAGCGCCCTGGCTCTTGTGGAAGCTCTGAAACTCAAGGGGCTTGATTTCATATTCAAAGGCGGAACAAGTTTGGTTTTGTTGCTGCAAGAAGCTTACAGGTTTTCGATTGATATCGACATAATAACACTAGCGCAAAAAGAAGAAATAGAAAAGACATTGACTGCAGTTTGTGAGGACTCCCTTTTTATACGTTTTGAGCTGCAGGAACACCGGAGTTATAAAGAGGGAATTCCAAAAGCTCATTATAAGTTATTTTACAATTCTGAAATAAATAATTCCGAAATGCCTTTGTTGCTTGATATTTTGTTTGAAAAAAATCCATACCCGGAGACCAAAGATGTTGATATAGTCTCCGATTTTGTAATAATTGAAGGTGAGCCAACTAAAGTAACAGTTCCTACTGTTGACTCTATCCTGGGAGATAAACTCACAGCCTTTGCTCCCGGAACAACAGGAATTCCTTTTGAAGCTGATAAAGAGTTGGAAATTATTAAACAGCTTTTTGACATTGGAAAACTCTATGAGCAGGTTGAAAATTTAGAAACAGTAAAAAAATCGTTCGATACAATTTGTCAAAAAGAAATTGAATACAGGAAATTAAGCATAGAGCTGAACGATGTTTTGAATGATATTTTCAACACCTCTTTATTATTCCCGCAAAGGCGCAAAGGGAACCAATCGAAATTTGAACAACTCCAAAGCGGTATTATTCAGTTTAACAGTTTTTTAATTAAAGAAAGATTCAGAATTGATGAGGCAATAGAATCGGCGGGTAAAGCAGCTTACCTTTCTTCAAAGATGAAAGCTGGCAATTTTGAGAAACTCGCAAGCTTTGATAAAAATAAATTGATAAAAGACTATTTAATAGATAACACAGAATACAATTATCTGAATAAAACAAGAAAACTTCCGAATAATTCTCTTTTTTATTGGTACCAAGCAGTTAATCTAATTACATCAAAAGATGAAGATAATAAAGAATGACAACAGATTTTTCTGAAGATAAATTAGTTGAGCAGCCGGCTATTAAAATTTTTCAAAGTCTGGGTTATTCTTATCTTAACTGCTACCATGAAACTTTTGGTATTAATTCCACCCTCGGTAGAGAGACTTCATCAGAAGTAATGCTCAAATCTAAACTTAAAACAGCCTTACAAAAATTAAATACTGCATTACCGGAAGAAGCTTTAGAAAAAGCAATTGAAGTAATAAGCACTGACAGAAGTATTTTGAATCCGGCTATTGCAAATAAAGATGTTTATAAACTAATAAAAGATGGTGTTAAAGTTTCCTATAAAAATGAAGACGGTCAAGAGGATGATGTTACCGTAAAACTTGTTGATTTTGATAATGCTGATAACAATGATTTTTTCCTGGCTTCGCAATTCTGGGTGACCGGTGATTTATACAAAAGAAGGGCTGATCTTGTTGGTTTTGTAAATGGAATTCCCCTAATATTTCTTGAGTTAAAAGCTATTCACAAAAAGTTGGAAGATGCATTTAACAAAAATGTTAAAGATTATAGAGACACAATCCCACAAATATTTTGGTACAATGCTTTTATAGTTATCTCAAACGGTTCGCAAAGCAAGGTTGGCACAATAACTTCAGATTGGGAACACTTTGCCGAATGGAAGAAAATTAATAATGAAGGTGAAAAAGGAATTGTCTCCCTTGATACGATTATCAAAGGACTTTGTGAAAAGAACAGGTTCTTAGATTTACTTGAAAACTTTATCCTTTATCAAGATACCGGCGGCTCAATAAAAAAAATATTTGCAAAAAACCATCAATACCTTGGCGTAAATAGTTCTATTGAAGAATTCAAAAAAGTAAAAGAAAATGCCGGCAGGCTTGGTGTTTTTTGGCATACCCAGGGCAGTGGTAAAAGTTTTTCAATGATATTCTTTTCGCAAAAAATACTAAGGAAGTTCAGCGGAAGCTACACCTTTGTAATTGTAACTGACAGAAAGGAATTGGATGACCAGATTTACAAAAACTTTTTAAACTGTGGTGCTGTAACTGAAAAAGAAGTTCATGCCGAAAGCAGAAACCATCTAAAGCAATTACTAAAAGAAAACCACCGGAATGTTTTTACACTCATACATAAGTTCGGAACCAACAAAAACGAATTAATGGAAGTTGTATCCGAACGCTCTGATATAATTGTTATAACCGATGAAGCTCACCGATCTCAATATGATACTTTAGCAACTAACATGAGAACAGCTTTGCCTAACGCTTCTTTTATTGCTTTTACAGGCACACCATTAATTGCCGGTGAAGAAAAAACAAAAGAAACTTTTGGAGATTATGTAAGCATTTACGACTTCAAAAATTCAATTGAAGACGGAGCCACGGTTCCGCTTTATTATGAAAACAGAATACCTGAACTGCAGCTTGAAGATAAAGACTTATTCAATGAAAGAATTCAGGAAATTATTGATGAAGCTGAACTGACAGCAGGAGAAGAAGAAAAACTTGAAAGAGAATTTTCGAGAGAATACCATTTAATAACCCGCGAAGACAGATTAAACAGAATAGCCGAAGATATTGTTGAACATTTTTTGAACCGCGGTTATAAAGGCAAATCAATGGTTGTATCTATTGATAAACCGACTGCTGTAAAAATGTATGACAAAGTAAAAGTTCTGTGGAACAATGAAATAAAATTAACAGAACAATCAATCAAAGAAGCTCGTGATGATAAGGAAGAAGAAATATATAGAGAAAAGCTTGATTTCTTAAAAGAAACAGATATGGCAGTTGTTGTTAGCCAGGAACAAAATGAAATTAAAAAATTTAAAAAACTCGGACTTTCCATAACACCCCACCGTAAAAGAATTGTTAACGAAGAACTTGATGAGAAATTTAAGGACCCCGAGAATCCGTTGAGAATTGCCTTTGTCTGCGCGATGTGGATGACCGGGTTTGACGCGCCATCGGTTTCAACAATCTATCTTGACAAACCTATGAAAAACCACACCCTAATGCAGACAATAGCAAGAGCGAACAGAGTATTTCAGGATAAACCTAACGGAATGATTGTAGATTATATCGGTGTGTTTAGAAACCTTCAAAAAGCTTTAGCAATTTACGGTGTAGGTGATAAAACCGAAGAAGAAAAAAATCCGGTAAAACCAAAAGAAGAATTAATTAAGGAATTGGAGATATCAATTAATGCAGCAAAATCATTTTGCTCTGAAAATAATCTTAATCTGAATTCGATAATTGAAGCCGAAGCGTTGCAAACTATTAGTTTAATTGACCAAGCTGTTGAGAAATTGTTAAAAGATGATTCTACAAAACAACATTATCTATCACTATCAAATTTGGTTGAAAAGTTGTTCAAGGCAATATTGCCGGACAGAATTTCGAACAATTACAAAAATATTGTTAAACTAATTAAAGAAATTGCCAATAAAATCAGGTCTTATGAAGAACCTGTAGATATTACCGACTTAATGTTAAGCATAGAAAAAGTCCTGGATGAATCTGTAAAAACAGAGCCGTACTTGATTAGAGAAACATCTCCTATTGACTTAAGTAAAATTGATTTTGAAAGTCTAAAAAAACTTTTTTATGAAGGTAAAAAACATACACAAACCGAAAGGTTAAAAAACTCTTTACTAGCAAGAATTGCCATAATGGTAGAGCTAAACAGGGAAAGAATTAACTTTGCCGAAAGACTTCAGGGATTAATCGATGAATATAATTCCGGGGCATTAAACATTGAAAAGTTCTTTGAAAGCCTGTTAAGTTTTGCAAACCAATTAAAAGAAGAAGAACAAAGAGCGGTTATTGAAAATTTAACGGAAGAAGAATTGGCTCTATTTGATTTATTGAAGAAACCGAATTTAACAAATAACGAAAAAACAACTATTAAGATAGCAGCAAAAGATTTACTAATTACGTTGAAAACTGAAAAGTTAGTACTTGATTGGAGGAAACGTCAACAGACCAGAGCTAATGTATTGGTGTCCATTCAAAACATACTTGATAAAAACCTCCCCGAAGCTTACTCGACCAAATTATTTGATCAAAAATGCAACCGGATTTTTGAACATATTTATGAAAATTATTACGGTGAGGGAAGGAGCATTTACACAAAGTTTTTGAGTGAGGAGTAACAATTTTCTAAAAAAGAAATTTGTAAAATCACTAACTCATTTCGTAAAGAGAATATCCCGGAATAGTCTTACATAAATAACGTGAGCAGTATAGCAAAACATTGCATTGGCCGGGCTGTTACTGCTTACTTTGCCTGCAAAAACTAAACCCATGTTCAGACAGGATTTATTATTTTCGCTTATCGTACATTTATTAAAAGGCAGTAATATGGCATCTGATGCAAGTTTCGTAGAATACATAGTTGAGCAGATTGATAATGCCGGAGACATTACGTTCAAAAAAATGTTCGGCGAATACGGAATTTTTTGCAATGGAAAGATAGTAGCGCTTGTCTGCGAAAATCAACTATTTGTAAAACCAACCGATGGCGGAAGAGCTTTTATAGGCAATGCTGTTGAAGCTCCGCCTTACCCCGGTGCCAAGCCAAGCTTTTTAATAGAAAATAAAATTGATGACGGAAAATGGCTGAGTGAGTTAATAAAAATATCTTATAAGGAATTGCCTGAGCCGAAACCCAAAAAGAAGAAAACAAAAAAATAAGTCGGTACCCGGCTGTCAGGGTCGATTGAAACTGGCTAAAACAAAGAGAGTTCAAACATTATGAAAGAAGAAATTAGCATCCGTGATAGAATGTACCTTGAAATGCGGGACAAAAAGTTTTTTGAAAAAGTGCAATCGTATGCTTATGAATATTTGCAAAATGTATTTGAAAGGAATGTATATCCAACCGAAGAAGCTCTAAACAATTTAAAGCATTTCGAAGAGAATTTACCTGACGATCCTTCAAATGCATATGAAGTAATAGAACTGTTGAATAAGTACGGAGCCCCGGCAACTGTTACTCATGTAGGCGGGAGATATTTTGGATTTGTAAACGGAAGCGTAGTGCCGGCGGGTTTAGCGGCAAAAAGCTTAGCCTCTTACTGGGATCAGAATACAGCGATGCAGGTTATCTCTCCTGTTTCTTCGAAGCTTGAAACAGTTGTTGAAAAATGGCTGACGCAGCTATTCGATCTTTCTGCCGGAACTGTAGCTGGATTTGTAAGCGGCACTTCCTCCGCTACTTTTTGCGGTTTGGCGGCTGCAAGGTACAGATTGCTAAAAAGACTAGACTGGGATGTAAATGAAAAGGGATTATTCAACGCTCCTAAAATCAGGATAGTAACAAGCAGGCACGCACATTCGACTGTTCTTAAAGCAATCGGGTTATTAGGATTTGGAAAAGATAACATTGAGTGGGTTGATGTTGACGACCAGGGAAGAATAATTCCGGAGTTGGTTCCCGGTTTAGATGAAAGAACTATCGTTGTTCTTCAAGCCGGCAATGTTAACAGCGGATCATTTGACCCGTTCGAAGAGATATGCGAAAAGGCAAATGCAGCAAATGCTTGGGTACATATTGACGGGGCGTTTGGTCTATGGGCTGGAGCAGTCGATAAATTGAAGCACCTTACAAGAGGTATTGAAAAGGCGAATTCCTGGGCGGTGGACGGCCATAAAACACTGAACACACCCTACGACTGCGGTATTGTTATGTGCGAAGATAAAGAAGCAATCGTATCTGCTTTGCATATGACGGGCGGCTACATTATCCTAAGTGAAGAAAGAGACGGCATGTTTTATACTCCCGAGATGTCAAGGAGAGCAAGGATTATCGAGCTTTGGGCTACTATGAAGTATCTGGGGAAAAAAGGTATTGAACAGATGGTGTATGGGCTTCATCAAAGAGCAATTCAGTTTGCGGAAGAAATAACTAAAGCCAAAGGGTTCGAGGTGCTAAACGATATCGTTTTTAACCAGGTGATGGTGAGCTGTGAAACAGATGAATTAACAGAAAGAGCAATAAAAAGAATTCAAGACTTAAGAGAATGTTGGGTTGGAGGCTCAAACTGGAACGGAAGAAAAATTATAAGAGTCAGCGTTTGTTCCTGGGCTACAACACCGGAAGATATAACACGGTCTGTAAACTCTTTTAAGCAAGCGTTAGATGACATTAATAAGGAATAAAAACTGCTGCCAACAATTTATATAAACTGTGTGGGACGGCCGGAAGGCGTTTAAACATGTAAGACGATTTTTTGATTCAACCGCTGTTAATAATTTAGCTGTAGGAGAAAAAGTGTTATTCAAAATAAAAAAAACTAACCGGTATTTATTGATCATTTTCCTTGTCTTACTGGTTTCATGTGAAAGTGAAGATATTGTTGAGCCGATAATCGAACCGGATCCGGAGACCAAAATTTATAGAATACCAGTTGTTGTTCACGTAATTCATCTTGGCGAACCAATCGGGGAAGGGCATAACCTTTCTAAAGAAAGAATTGAAGGTCAAATAAGGATACTTAATGAAGATTACAGAAGAAAAGAGGGTACAAGGGGTTTTAACACTCATCCGAACGGCGGTGATGCAAGGATTGAATTTGTATTAGCGAAATCAGCGCCTGATGGAACCCGAACCGACGGGATAATAAGAATAAATGCAAATGATGTTAACAACCCGGTAAACCCAAGCAAGAGGTTTGATTATTACGCCTACTATAGTTATTGGGATCCTGAAAAGTATTTGAATATCTGGACGGAGCCGCTTCCCGAATCGGCAATGGATATTGTACTGGGTTCGGCCACAGGACCGGAAACAGATTTACCCGGTGTAGAGCTGTTACTTCCGGGCGAGCCGCACCAGTCCGAAGGAGTACTCATAAATTCTCCTCACTTCGGGGAATCCGCTATTGACTCCGAATATAATCTTGGGAGAACACTTACTCACGAGGTAGGTCATTATCTAGGTTTGCTTCACACCTGGGGCGGCGGAGATTGTGAAAACAATGATTACTGCGATGATACGCCGGCAGTGTCGAACCCTGTGTTTGGCTGCCCGGCGGAAGCTTCTCCCGGCTGCGACGGTCAAGAAATAATGATAGAGAACTACATGAACTATACGCATGATCGATGCATGAACACGTTTACGAATGACCAAATATCGAGAATGCATTACGTTTTGGAAAATAGTCCCGGGCGCAAAACATTGCTTAATTCTCCCGGACTGGATAAGCCGTAATTGAACTTCAAGAAAGTATTAATCGAAAGTAAAATTCTATGAAAATAGTCATCCGAAACAACAAGTAACTTATCTTTTGTATCTGAAATATAGATTTACTTCTTATATAATTGGTATGTGACCTAATTTAAATTATAGCTCTCCGCATACAAGTGTTGCGTTTGCCATAGTTAAATTCCGTAATTTGTGGCTCGGTAAAAATGTTTCACAAATGGTAAAGTGCTAAGAGAATTTTATGGAACAAATTAATAGTCTTCCCGCCCTTCATAAAGAATTCGTAGAAACCTCGGTTGAAAAATTAAAAGAAGATAAAAGAATTCTCGGCGTGGCTGCGGGCGGATCCTTTGTTTTGGGAACAATGGACGAATACAGCGACCTGGATTTAGTAGTTGCGATTGATCCTGAAAAATATGAGGAAGTTATGCAAACCGGGAAAACGATAGCTGCCGGTATTGGAGAACTGCTTGAGTGCTTTACAGGCGAACATGTAGGAGAACCGCGATTGTTAATATGTTTATACGGCCCGCCTTTGCTTCATGTTGATTTAAAATTTGTATCAGTAAATAACTTACAAAATAGGGTTGAACATCCAATTGTTCTATGGGAACGTGATTCAGTTTTTAGTAAATCAGCAAATGAAACCGAAGCAAAATTCCCGGAGCCGAATCTTGACTGGATTGAAAATCGCTTCTGGATTTGGACTCATTACACCGCTGGGAAAATTGGACGAGGGGAATTGTTTGAAGCAATTGATGCAATCAATTTTTTACGGGGCAATGTGCTCGGGCCAATGGCACTGTTACTCTCAGGCGCTCGTCCTCAAGGCGTTCGAAGACTGGAAGATAATTGCGGGAGGTATCTTGACAGTTTCAAACAAACAATTCCGTTACATAAGAGAAAAAGTTGTTTCAAAGCATTGCAAGTTTCTATTGAATTGTATGAAGAACTGCGAGATGAGCTCACGGATAAATACCATTTACATCCAAATAACAATGTAATAGAAGAAGTAAAAAAATATCTCAATAAAATTGAAGTTCTCGTAGAAGACGAGTAAAAGATTATATAGGGCTTGCTGAAAATCTCATATCGGCTTTTGGTTAAATGTCATTAAAGCTTTCAAAATTATATA
>JANQLA010000130.1 GCA_028280855.1 Melioribacteraceae bacterium | reverse complement strand
TAATATTTCTTTTTCATTTTCCGTATTTATGGCGCGGGTTTTATAAATGGTAATTATATATAAGCCAATAAGTGCAGCACCCAATAAAAATAGAGGCCAGCTAAACTTTACCATTCCTGCAGATACAGCGTAAAGCCTCGCAATAGTTAACAATGTAATTACTAATAGAGTAGGGATTAGTATCCATCGTCGTTCGAGTGGTTTTCTATCGGCAAAGAGAAGCATTATACCCCATGAAAATGCTAGCGCGGATGTCAAAGCCATTGGGTAAACAAATTCTTTAACACCCATATTTGACGGCAAAAGTACAATAACCGTAATTCCGAAATCGGCTATTGCAGCTGACCAATAACATATTCTTAGCCACGTAATAATATGTTTCATTCTAAATACCCTCCACTGTCGTAGATCTTGTGTTGAGCTATCCGAAGGATAGCCCAACTACTAGTGTTACTCAATAAGCTTTTCAATCTTCCCTGTCAAGAAGTAATACTCAACAATCGTTGTTACAAAGTCGTAATAATCAGTGACCTGCTGAAGCTTTGCGTTTTGCAAATTCAGCTTAGCATCAATAAAATCAATATTAGAAACGATTCCTCTTTCCCGCTGGGTCTCAACTATTCGGTAATTATTTTCGTTAAATTCAACATTTGAAACAGATAGCACTTGCTGAGTTTTTAAATTCAACATCCTGTTCACAACATCATTCAATATTAATCTTGTGTTGAGTAATTGATCCCTGAATTCTTCTTCACTCTTTTTATACTCGTAGTAAGCAGACTTTAGCTCTGTATAATTTTGGAAACTTGTAAATATCGGGATACGCAAATTAACCATGAAAGTCTTGGGTGAGTAATCATCCAATTCAATCGTGTTGTTTTCGCGCCATCCATGTGAATAACTTAGAGAGACATTCGGCATATAATTCGAGTAACTATTTTGGTAGAGCAATCTTTGAATTTCTTCATTCGACTGTGAAGCTGCCAATGCTGCATTGATTTCAATTAGCTGCTCATTGGAAAAGTCGGCAAGACCAAGAACTTCAGAATCATCGAGGTTTTGAACACGCTCAGCTTCTTCAACAATGGAATCAGGAATTTTTATTTCCAGCTCAGTTTCCAAGGACAGGGTTGAATTAATCAATCGACCTAAGTTAAGAAGTGCGCTTCGCAATCCGGATTCATTCGTAACAACCGCACTCTTCTGCTGCTGAAAATCAACCTTCCATCTAAGCGCCTCGTTTTGCGAATACCTGTTAGCTTTGAACAATCTCTCCGCTTTTTCATAATTGAGTTTAGACAACTCAAGATATTCAAGTTGCAGCTTTACTATCTCTTTGCTTTTCAAAACATTTAGATAATTGCTTACTACTGTAAATGCTATTTGCTGGCGAGTCGATTCATCCATATTCTCTGCCATACTTTCCTGCTCATATGCAATCGATAAACCGTTAACCAACACACCGTTGAAAATCGGCATATCAACATCGAATGAACTGAAGAAAGATTCCTGGAAAACCGTTTGAGGAATTTGTGCTGCAAGCTCAGGCGGTAAATATTGACGAAAGTCGCGCTCTGCGAATGTTTGATCGTCAATCCACGTATAACGAGTATTGAAACTGAGCGTCGGAAACAATTGTGTCCAGGCTCTTTTAACATCCCAGTTTGCTTTCTTTAATGAGTACCCGCTTGCTTTTACCAGGTTATTTTCTTTAAAAGCCTTATTAATTGCTTCTTCCATCGTTAAAAAGGTTATAATATCTTTTTCTTGTGCTGAAATTAAATTAAAACTAAAAAGCAGAATCAACAGATGAAGCACCTGTCTTTTCACAGATTTTACTAACATTTTATCCCCGAGAAATTATTTCAAGATTAGTGCGGAAAGGAAAATATAAAATAACATCATTCCCCCAATGATGCACCAACATTCTAACAAAAATAGAAACGAAATCTAAAACACATTATTTCAACTCACTTTACAATTCTTGCTAAATTATAAGTCGTCAAACCTATCGAAAGGTTCAGATTTAACATTGTAAATTATCGACAGGATTTAAGAACGGCGTCTTTGCCCAATGGAGAGGACGGATAATAATAGAGAATCAAAAGGAGGGAATAGCAAAAAAGTCATTTCTTAGTTTGGGATGTTCTATGTCTAAGTCTATTCCCTCTTTAACAATAAACGCCGGGTCGTTGCCCCAAGACAATGCCCGGCAAAAATTGCATAATTATAATAATTAGAAATCTACAGCTATAGAAAATCTGAATGAACGACCAAAAATCGGGCGACCGTTTTTGGTATTAGGGTCTCGCGGATCGCCTTCGGTCAAGCCGTCTGAGTCGGTTAAGTTATCGCTGCTAACATTAAATGTAATGCCTCCTGCTGTTGAAACGCTCAATCCGGCATCCAACTTAGTATATGACTCAAGCTCAAAAGAGTTATCTCTGTCATTCCAACGGGAGCCAACATATCTGAAAGCGCCGTAAATTGTTGCATCAACACTTTCACTTAACTTGAAACCATAACTTGGCGCAAGACGGAATTGCAAGTCAGGCTGGCGCCAAACTTCATTTCCTTCTGCAGCCGCATCACTCGATTCGGTTATTTCTCCGTTTTGATAAGTTCCTATAAGGTTCACTCTAAAATCCTGAACGCTTAATCCGGCATCAATTTCAGCTCCAAAAGTACGCGTCTTTAAAAGCGCTGCTGCTCGTGCAGCTCCTACATCACCGTCAAAAACCTCAACTGTGTTAAGGAATCCTGTAACGAAGAAACTGAATAGTTCCTGCTCATACTTAACGCCCAATTCAAATTGATTAAACAGGTTCGGCTCCAATGTTCCCTTTACAAATTCTGCAGTACTTTGTGCATCTTCATCTTTCAGTTTGAAGCCCACATTTTCTCTAATTTGATCAAAATGCGGGAATAATGAACCTTTTGAGCCGCGAAGGAATAATCCCAAATTCTGATCAACTGC
>JANQLA010000113.1 GCA_028280855.1 Melioribacteraceae bacterium | reverse complement strand
ATTATCCCGCTCAATTCCGTCGTTGTAAGTATATCTGCCCGGGTCTTTTAATATGTCATACCCGTATGCGGTAGCAACAATGTTTAACATATCGTAATGAGCATGCCAGGGTTTGTTTGTGCCCGTATCAAACAGCATATATAATTCTTTACCGAACGGAATTCCACCATCTCCCCATCCGCTTCGTAAAATTGAATAACCACCTTCTGAGAAAGACATTGATGTGTTCACAGGAGCCTTTCCCTCCGTGCCGTCTGTTGCCGCATAAATTAGTTCGGGTACATCATAGTATTTTCCGATTTTATATAAAACCTCTCTTTTATCTGAGTTGTCGGTATCACCTACTTGCGGAACAAAGCCGGTTGGTTTGTATAGGTGCATTAATGCCAATGCTTTAGGAACGAACAAGTCCTTAAATGAAGGGAGATAAGTTTGCGGACTCCATGGTTCTTTAACATTATTAAGCTCAGCCAATTGTATGAATTCAAACCACACATATAGTTCATGTCTGTGATAAGAGGGAGAGACCTCAATGTGCATCCCGTCGCCATGAAAACTGTTTTGAAGCTGAACTCTCATTCTAAAAAAGATTTCTTTTAACCAAATTTTATTACGTTTGAATTCCGGGAAGAGCACGGCAAATTTTGAGAATCCGTTATTTTCAAACGAGCCCCAGTTTGAATACCTTCTCCAGTTTTCAGGCTGATATAAAAACTCAGCTTGTTCTACCATAGATGCAAGAAGCACTGCATTAAATTCCGGTGTAATCGATTTGCTCTTTAATTCGCTAACAAACATCATGTAAGACGATGTTAAGTTATCCATTCTTCTCCCGGTATCAATAGTCCTTGGATACCCGGGGTCATTTAGTTCTATCCAGCTTGATATTTGTTTTATCCAGGCATCAACATATTTTTCGTCTTTAGTTTTATTATAAACGCCGATAAAATTATTAAACCAATTCATCCTGCAAATGGTGAACTGCCATTCTTTATCATCATGAATTTTTGTCCAGTCAATTTCATTCCCAAAATCATATTCGGAATTTTTCATAACGAAGATATTATCAGCATTCTTATTCGCTTTTGATATATCGGCAGGAAAATCAACCGGCGTAAAATTAGCTTTTACGGTAGTTCTGCTTTGGAAATATTTCAGCAACTCTTTTTTTGCATTGCTATAATCATTCGCTTCAACAAATTCTTTTACGGTTTCCAAACCTTTGAATTCCAGATCAAGATATTTGAAAACATCGTTTGAACTTACCTGAGCAATGACAGAGCAGTAAAAAAACAAGAAGAAAAGAATAGACAGTTTCTGCATGGTTCCTCTTAGTTAATATGTCATGTTACACAGTTGTTTCTTCTTACTCATGTTCTTAATCCTAATCTTACTCTAAAGTCATTAAGAAATTAAAGAATTAGTAAGATTAAGATTAGGAAAATGTGGTCTTAACTATCTCTGCGTAACATGAGTTAATAAGTATATACCATTTCCAAATTGGTTTTCGGAAAGTAACATGGACGTCATGGAGCACTCCATGACATAAAATGCTAGTGTTTATGTCAACCAATGGTGAAGCTGTCTCAAAAACTATTTTTTTTGTCATTCCCGTGAAAACGGGAATCCAAACGTTGACAATAAAGAATAGATTCCCACTTTCCCCGAAAAGTCGGGGCAAGCTGTGGTAATGACAAACGAAGAATAACCACTTTTGAGAAAGCTTCAATGGTCGTTGACAGCCTTGATCAGGTATAAACATAAACTTTTCCGAAAACCAATTTGACATTAGTATACTATCTTTTAAATACTTCGCTATTCGTTTTATAATTATCGTTGATGAGCCAATAGTCATCAGTATCCTCGCGCATTTGCCGCAGTTTAGTACGCAGCTCATTCAGTACCGTTTTATAGTTCGAATCACCGGCAAGGTTTACAGATTCAGCAGGGTCGTTTTGAATATCATATAATTCTTCAGCAGGCCGGTACAGGTAATTACGTGTACTTCTCTTTCCCATTTTTTCAAGCTTACTGTTTAAAATTGCCTGCCATGTTTTGGAAGCAAACAAATCAGTTGCAAACGGGAATTCCAATTGCGGGTATAAATTTAGAATATACCTATAACGCCGAGTTCGTATAGAACGCATCGGGTAAAACATTGTTACTTCGTGAAAAGTGTGAGAGTTATAAATTTCATTCCGTTCAGAAGAATCTTCACTGTTTAACAAATTCCTAAAGGATTTACCCGGCAGTTTATATTTTGGCGGCTTTGCATCAGTCCAATCCAAAATAGTAGGAAGCAGATCAACAAAGCTTATCATTGCTTTATTTACGATTCCGCCTTTTTTAATTCCCGGTGAATTAATTATCATTGGTAATTTTACACCTGAATCATAAACAGTAGTTTTTGCGCCGGGGAATGGAATTCCGTTATCACTTAGATATATTATCAATGTGTCATCGTACCTGCCTGACTTTTTCAAATTATCAATCATCCATCCAATCCCTGTATCTAATCTTGATATTGATTCATATTGGTCAGCCAGTTCATTACGTACCTCGGGAATATCAGGTAAAAAGCCCGGTACATGAACATCCGCCGGGTCATACTTTTGTGCGGTCAGTCCTTCATATTTTGGATCATTACCAAAACCGGATAAGCTTGAAGCATTTTTCGTTTTGCTTTTTGGCGGCGCTTTGCGATGCGGGTCGGAATAGCCTACCAGAAGGAAGAAAGGTTTTTCTTTATCCTGGCTAAAAAACTCCCCGGCTTTATCAGCCATTTTCTTTACATCACGATTACCCTTAATTTCTTTACCGGATACCTTAAAATCAAATTCGAGATTTTCGGTTGATTCGACATGGAGTTTCCCAACAAGTCCTGTTTTATAACCTGATTTTTTGAGTAAGCTTGGGGCTGTCTCAACCCAATCTAAAAGTTTAAAATGATGCCATTTATGTTGAAGACCATATTGACCGTTCTGATGTGAATACAGACCTGTTAGAACCGATGCCCTGCTCGGGCTGCAGGATGCAACCGTTGAATATGCGTTCGTAAATCGTATTCCTCTGGCTGCCATGTTATCTAAATTAGGAGTATCAATTTTTTTATTCCCATAACAGCCTAATTGATCAATACCGTGATCATCAGAAATAATCAATAAAACGTTTTTATGTTTGCCCGAGCTTTTGAAAGAAACTGTTTTTTTTATTGTAGAGTTTACAACGCCCGGTATAATCGAGCTAGCTATGATAGATGTTGCACCTAAGGCAGCGCTCTTTTCAATGAAATTTCGCCTGTTAAGTTTTTCCGGCAATTTATTCCCTACATTATTATTCTAATGATTCACTTGATAAGATTATGTGAGTCAAGCTTTTTTCTGTTTTAATTTCTATTTCGTAATAACTTGAATTGTCGGGCTCTGATATTAAGACGACAATAGGTTTGTTAGAATCGATCGATGGTTTACCTTTTTCTTTTGTCCATAATACTATATGTTCCCCAGGCGCTCCATTTGTAAATGCCATAGTATTGGCGTCTTTAAGCTCAACCATTTCAAGCCAGCTTGTTGAAGATACAATCCCAATTCCTTGACCATCATTCGTTAACACGAACGCTTCTTTGGTATCATCAGGCATTCGGTATTCAAATTGAATATTTAGTTTATTCTCAGCAGTTAAATATGAATTGTTAAGTACGCCCAATAAATTTCGAATATTTATATCTTTAACCACGTAGTCTTTCTTTAATGCAGAGCCACTAAATGAAATAACTTTTCCAACAGATTTTATTTTATCCACAAACTCATACACTTCGGGCGAAGAACCAACTCTCCCGGTAATTATCGGTTTAACTCCCGTTATTTCCTCCTCAACTAATTTTAATTTAGACACCATCTTGCCGACTAGTAATCTTTCTTCAGGCTTCATTCTTGCGATATTCCCCCACAAGCCCTTTCCACCTATAAAAGATGAATTTACATTATAATGTTGCGAGGTATAAGTTGGATCATTCATCGGAAAGTTAGCATAAGTCATTAATGTTAGCGGCATAAATGAACCGAACAAATTCGGAATCATCCGCATGCTTTTTGTGCGGTATGAGCTGTAATCACCATACCATGAAGCGCCGTTGTTCATCCAGAAATACCTGGCCTCACTTAGTATTGCAAGCCCAACACTTCTTTCTGCTTCGGTTACATCTACTTCAACAATTATATCGGGATTATATTCTTTAAGCTCCTTTATAGCTTCCGTAATATAAAGCGGAAGCAAATAACCTTGTTTCAATTTTCTTTCATCAGCCGATTGTTTCGCCCCGCCATGGTGGTGATTAGGAGAATCGCAAAGATGTTTATCCATTCCGTCCCATTTAAAGTATCGAATTCCATCATCAATTAATGATTTGCTCTTTTGAACAAAATAGTTCTTATAATCGCTTACGAAACAGAAAACATTTTTCTCCCACCTGCCGATAACCGGTTTACTGTTAGTTTCTCTTATAAGCCATTCGGGATGCGCTAAGGTAATTGCTGCCGTACTATCTGTTGCAAGTGTTGCTAACCATATACCCGGAATAATATTTTTTTCTTCACATTTATCGATATAAAATTTTAATCCGTTCTCGTATCGCTGCTTATCGGGATTCCAATCGCCGAACTTATCCTGCCAGCCGTCATCAAGAACGAACAAGTCGATGCCTAACTGTGAAGCATCATCTATTTCCCGGATAACCTTCTCTTCGGTCAAGACACCCCTAATATCATGTCCTCTTCTACTTTCATCCCTCTGCATTCCCCATGTGTTATAATAAAACAGCGATTTCCGTGAAATACCAACTTCGCATATTTTGTCATAAAGGTAGTCCCATATAATATTTTCACCGACATTGACATAATCCCCTTCGAAAAATCCTATAACATTCCATACACTCGATAATGATTTTCCGATTTTTAAACTTTCATTTTTGTAATAGACCCCCGAGTTATAAACCGAACTGATTGAAATGTTATCATCGGAACCGGATTGTTGAATAAAGATATATTCCTGCTCCGGATCATCATCGGGCGAACCATGTTCGTATGCAAACAATAAGTTTGCATTAAAGCCGGCAACCTGTGAAATTAAGAAAGGACCTTTGTACTTTTTAGTTTCTCCGTCCGAAATTGCGCAGAGAATCTTTTTAGGATGATACATGTAGTTATCAGCAAGGTTACGTCCAATCCTCCAGTCCTTCTCAAGATTTCTATAATCAAATGATGATTTATCGCCCAACTCGATTAAGTCAGCATTCCAACTAGCAATTCGAATTTCTAAAGTGTTTTTATCTATACCCGGTGAATCCGATCTAATGTTGTACAAAGGAAAAATGAAACACGGTTTATTTTCAACGAACGTTAATTGGTAGATGTCATTAGCAGTTGTACTAAATTCAATTCTTTCTCTTACTATTGTAGAGTTATTAAAAATTTGCATCATATAAACAATTTCAAGATGTTTAACCGATTCTTCTTCCCCGATAAAAAACAGCTTAATTTCTTTACCGTTATTCTGCATTTCACGAACTGTATTATTTTTGTACTTCCAATACTTATCGGTATTAGATATAGTTTTGTTGTTTATCGAAACTTTGAACCACTCGTTATTGGCATTACTATTTAGTATTTCTTGTTCACCCTGTTTTAAATAAAAAGATGCGTTTGTTATTTCCCCTGGTTCATTTTCAGAAAAAGAGATAGTCCGGCTTATCAATTGGTTAGAAACAATTAATTTGTTTCCTGTTTTTTCTACTTGAATTTGTTTGGTGTCTTCAGCGAATAAGGATAAGCCGTAGAAAAGTAACAGTAAAACAATTTTACACCTCGATTTATTGGAAATAGATCCCATGTATTCAGCCTGTTTTCAATGTTGTTTATAAAATCAAATGCTCATTCATTTACTAAATCTAAGAAGATTGGATTTGCTTTAACTAATCACTTAAAGTAAATGAAAATTGCACATTCAAAAAAGTAGGCTTCAGCACATGAGCATTTAGACGAATATACCGAAGCCTACTAACCACCAACTGCTTCAAAGAAGAACCAGTTTTTAATTGCAATGAAATACTATTTTATTACCATCATCTTCCTTGTAATTGAATAATCCGATGCGTTGAATTGATAAAAGTATAGACCGCTTGATAAACCTGTAGCATCAAATGATAATTCGTAAGTACCGACCTGTTTAACGTCATCAACCAAAGTAGCTACTTCCCGCCCCAGTATATCGAACACTTTCAATGTTACATTACCGGATTGAGGAACCGAATACTTTATTTTGGTTGTTGGATTAAACGGGTTAGGATAGTTTTGACTCAACTCGTAATTTGTAACAGTCGCAGGTGTATAATTTTCTTCTCTAACACTTGTTATTACTGAGGCAGCGGTGTAATAATCTTTTAGCGCAATTTTAATCTTATCGCCTTCAACAAGTTTGCCTCCTTCACCGGCAGGTAAATAATTTCTTCCTACACCCGGATCGCCGGCTTCTATCTGGAAACGGACTTCCATGCTGTCTTCATAAGTGACCTGGTGAACTACGTTTCCGACATCATCTGTTATATAAAGACTGTCTAACAACATATAACATTCCATGGATGTACCTTCGGGATTCCAGGCTATAACTCCTTTAAACCTCTCTCCATCATATTCTGTGGCGCCAATCGGATTACCTTTATTTCTCCATCTCAACCTGGAAAAGGAATTTGTATCTACAACACCGGCATAAGATCTTATTCTACAAGCTGCTTCCAAAGTATCCTTAAAGATATCAAAATAAATTCTATGCCATCCCTGCCACATATTTAGGGGGCCGGAATCTTGACCGGTATTAAAATTTACATCATCAAAAAAGTCAATTCGGAACGAAATTTTTTCATCATCAATTGCTGTCCATACAGCTTTCATTTCAAAGGTATCGGATATTGCAGGATCGTTTTCTGTTTCGATAAGAGGAGTTAAGCCGGCCCAATCATCAAACTGACCGTCGATTTCTATTTTAGCGGGAGTAGACGGCCACCATTTCGGATCGCCCAACGTTTTACCTTCAGCGCCAAATCCAACCGCAGGTGACTCAGGGTCTAATCTAAAATTACCTGCAAGCATATCTAGGTACATTGGATCGACCATTTCTAAAGTTTTTTCGGGGTCAACCGATGCATCGTTGCGTAACGATATAGAATCTATATTAAATGAAAGAAAATATTCCGCTATTGAATTTGAAGAATAAATTCTGCAAGGATCAGTTCCCGTATCTTCTTCGTCCTTTGAAACAATGAAGTTTTGAATAAGAACATCCTCGTCAAGTTCCTTGGGATAAATTGATTTTGAATTAGCATTATGTATTGTAACTTGTTTAACAGTAAATTTACCATTATCGGTAGAGATGTCATTATCATGATCCTCTACATATATTGCGTCATCGCCCGTATTGCAAAAAGTACAATTTTCAACGTGAAAATCTAAAACCGATCCGGGAGCTATTTCCGCATTTTTGTAGTATATACCTTCTGAACCGGTTTCGATTATAACGGAATTAGTTAACTTAACTTTATTCGCCTGCGTACTTGGATCGCCTCTAAAAGCATGCCCATCAGGATCAGAAGGGTCCTGGTTGAAATCAAAGAATAAACAATTATCAATAGTTAGATTGTAGCCCGTTTTTACGTCTGTAGTATCGGTTCTTATTCCTGTTTCAGTTCTTGCTGCGCCTCCTGCTCCATAAAGCATAACGCCTTCGATAGTAAAGTCATCCCGAATAGTTATTATTGCTCTTGTGTCGTCAGTATATAAAATCGGCTTTGTCGTTAAACCTTCTTTGGCACGAATTGTAAGCGGTTTATCAATTAAGATGCTGAAAAACTCGTAATAAACCCCGCCGTTTGTAGTTAATTCGATAATGTCGCCCGGTTGTGCGGTAAATAAAACATCATCAATCGCGTTAACTCCCTCCCCAACTTCAATAATGTTTTGAGCGTATAATATGTTCATACTCAGAAACAGGGTGATTAAGAAAATAAATAGTTGCAATGACTTTTTCATTAAGAAATCCTCCTTAGTTAGTTGATAGAAACTTTTCTATTTATTCTTACAGAAAATTTATAGAGTTCCCTTATTCTCCATTGGTGGTAAATGTAAAACTTGAACTTGTTTCAAATGAATTACCGTTGATATCTTCTGCGCCTCTAATGCCGGTAAATGTTTCAAGGTCTTCCAGGAATGTTCCCAATATGGTTACTTTATAAAGCCAACCCGGTACCAGCTCGGTATTAGGTTTAAAAGTCATCTTTGTAGCGGTTGGATTTGCATCAACGGGCGGGTCGCCTTTCCGTCCGTTTGCTATCCATAAAGTAAGCGCTCTATTCAATACATACGGCGAAAAGTACGTGGTATCAACTTCCGCAGAGTCAAGATTAGATACAACCATTTGCTCTCCTTTCCAATCCTCAAAGGAATATGTTCCGCTTACATAAAGGTTATCTTTGTTTACTTTTGATTTATCAACGAAATCAAGTGAGTTTTCTCTACTTATAAATGCCCCGCTATTAGTAGCTGCCACTAACCTGGTTGTTGACCCTGGAAAGTATATTAGAGAATTGATTATGCCCGGACTAAGAGTAGTTCCGCTTGAAGATAAAAACTGCGCCTGGCCGGACCAATTTATCCCTGCATCAGTACTTTTGTAAATACCCTCCGACTTTGCCACAATTATCTCGTTCCTATTGGAAGGATTAGTTAGGATATCGAGCAATGAACCTTCGGGGGGAAGATTCGAAGAGACGTTAACCCATGTATCTCCTAAGTCTTCCGAAGTAAATAACTTACCGTCTCTCGAACCAGCGTAAATGGTATTGTCGTCCGTAGCTGAAAAGGCAATCGTATTAAAATCTCTTGAATCCAAACCGTTGCGAAGTCGAATCCAACTTTCAGCAGCATCTAGACTTCTGTATACGAAATCACCTACCGAAGAAAGGAGAAGAACATTTTCATCCGTATGTCCAAGCTTTATATCGGTTAGCGGGCGTCCAACTCTCAACCCGCTGTTTTTTGAATTCCATGTAGATCCGCCGTCTGTTGATTTAAGAACGCCTTGCTGTTCAGAGGCTATGTATAAAGTATTTTGATCGATTCGACTTAGCGCAATAGCAGAATAAACTTCTTCTTTGACCGGCGTCCAATCATCACCCTCATTTTCCGATTTGAAAACACCGCTGCTTGTAGTAATAAACACTAGCGAAGGATTAACCGGGCTTACAGCTATTTTGATTACATCTAATCTGGGAAGCTCTTCCGAAATCCATACCCAATCATCACCCCCATTTGTACTTTTAAAAATACCGCCGTTGCTTTTTCCCGCATATAGTACATCAGGATTAGCAGAATGCGCGGTTACGCTGTTCAGCAAGTCGGCAGTCACAACCCTGTACGCTGATACATTACCCTCGACCGAACTTGTGTTCATTAGTTTATCGAACCATATTTGAACTGAAGTGTTAAGCGGAACGTCTTCGGCTTCATCTAAGGGAGTATGATGAGAAACACCCGGTCTTCTTAAATCATACACTTCGTATTCAGGTTCAGTAACTACTCTGTCGTCACAATTTGAAAATAAAGTTAGCAGCAGAATAAGAAATGCAATTGATAAACTATTCTCTAATATACTTTTGTAATACATTCGGTTTCCCCGTCTAATAGGAAATTATTAATGAAATTGAATGAACCGTGTTCAGCACACCGTAATCGTTATACGAATAATCGGCAGTAATTTCGAAGCCGCTAAACTCCGGGAATCCAACGCCTGCGCCGAATGAGAGATCTGATTCATCATGATTAAACTTATAACCGCCTCTCAGATAGAAAATATTTTGAAATGAGAACTCACCGCCTAAGCTAGCCCTGTAATCGAAGTCTCTTGAATCAACAACTTCAGATGAGACTGTAAGTTTATAATTACCGGTTTCAATAGCTGTTGTAGCTACGCCGAATCTAAATAATAAAGGCAGATCCCATGGTTCCGTTCTAAGTTGTGATGTTACATATTTTGTTCCGCCGGACGGTAAATATTGTACCGATAGATCCGAACCGTCAAGCGACATTCTACCGCCGAGGTTGGATAATGAAATACCGATTCGCATGTTATTCAGGAAACTGGTGATAAATATACTTCCGATATCTACTGCAAATGTACTGGCGCTGGTTCTGTCGAGTTCTTCACTAATATATTTTAATGTAACACCGGCACTGAATCTGTCGGTAAAGCTCCTGGAAAATGATAGCGCCGCTGCAATGTTACCGGCATCAAAGGTTCGTCCGGTTCCATCGGGCTGGTTTAATGTAGTTTCTTCAATATCTCCTGAATTAAAAGAGTTTACGCTCAATCCAATTTTGCCTAAGCTTCCTACAGAATATGAAAGTGCGAAAAAATAGTGCTTAGTATCAGCCAGCCAATTTGTCACTTGCATCATTACCTGATCCTTAGTTGTAAACGCCAGCCCACCGGGGTTCCAGTACGTTGAACTAACATCATCAGACAAAGCAACAAAAGAATTCCCCATTGCGGTTGCCCTTGCTCCAACTCCTATTTTTAGGAAGTTACTCATCGAAGTACCGATTTGGTTCAAATCCGATTGCTGAGCCGCGCTTGTTGAAGTAAGGCAAACAAGTAGTGAAAATAAAATCGCTATAAACTTTTTATACATTGTGTAATTCCTTACTTAATTATTACAAACTTGCCGATCTTATTACCCAGATCTGATTTTAGGTGATAGATGTAAAGTCCCGGGGCTACTTCCCTGTTTTCGCTCGAACGTAAATTCCACTTCTTTTCCGATTCTATCTCAGAAGCTTCATTATGATACAACGTTCTTATCAGGTCTCCGCTTACGTTGAATATTCTTATCTCACATTTGGCAGGTAAATGTGTAAACTTGATCATTCTTGATCGTACATCGGATTCTTGCGTATTTATTACTCGGTAAGGATTAGGTACTACCTTAACTTTATCTAAGTCATCTTTTTTAGTTGCTTTAGGTGCGAAAGGTGTCAATGAAATGACGTTCGAACCTGATGTTCTTGCATTTTGCAAAGGCGGAATCCCTTCTGCAGATGTAGTAGATCCAGGACCGTAAGCAACAACCGCATACTTGTAGGTAAATCCATTAATAACGTCTGTATCAATAAACTTATACTTAACCGTATCAACCATTGTTTTGTTTAACTCTGCAAGAAAAACTTCATTCAACGTTGTTTCTTCCGAGAGCAACTCTTCAAGCCCAACATCGCTCCCAAGGTTAAAATATGGACGTACCGGGCTTGCGCCTTTAATACCGTTTTCAATATCGTTTTGTTTTACCGGTACAAAGTCAACAACGGTTCCATTTTCATCCGTAATCGGTAAATTACCCCATGTGCTTCCGCCGTCACTACTCTTATAGACCTTATACCCTTCAAAACTTTGTCTTCCCAATAAAGAGTTAAGAGAATCATTTTCACTGAGGGATCCCCACTTAAGCGTAATTCTACCGCTTTCAACTTCGGTTAAAACTCTTGGTATTAAAGGTGATTTAGGAACAGTCCAGCCCGTATAAAAAATTTGGCGGGCAAGCCTTGCATTTTTAAATAGATCCTGTCTATTCTCACCCATAACAGTTGCGCAAATTAGTGTATCGGTTTCCCCTGGTTGAAGCGTAAACTCACCGGTGTTCATGGTCATTGCCGACCTTTTACCAAACTCATAGGTTTCTTCGGCGCCAACCGGGAAAGGCTTTTCCCATGTCCAGTCGTCAATCCTGTCGCCGTCTGCATCATCGGGGTCATTGCCCAACCCGCCTTCGTCCGAATTAAGCGTGTTGAGCCAATAGAACTTTTCAACTGTATTGCCGATACCGGTATTGGTGCCTTTGTGAGAATGCAAAAAAGCATCCCAACTTTTTACACCTAGTTCCAATCCGGTAATTTCATCCATTGGAGTTTGTAAAAAAATTACTCCCGATAGAGCAACCTGTTCTACAGGTGTTTCGTCTACCAACTTAGCTTCACTAAACGGAATTGTTCCCGAGTTAGCGCCCTCAACATTTCCATCACCGTCCCAACCATATCCAATTTTAAATTCTTTACCTGTTGTTTCATCAACATCGTAAGTGTCAAAAGCCCATGACTCGGACTGACTGTAAGTATTAAAATCCTCGAAACTTGACCAGGGAAAGTCGAGATTCGCATATATACCCATGTAAGTCTTTTCAATCGGCTCGGCCCCAACATTGGTAACGGTAAATATCCAGAACAGTACATCTTCGGCTAATTCTTCCTGCCAGCTCATTCCACGCAATGTTGTATATATCATCAATCGCCCGTCGCCTTGATCATCATTCCTGTTTCTCGAATAGCTTACCGTAAAAATTTCCTGATCGGCGACTATTTGTCCCGGATAGTATTTACCTGGCAACGAATACTTATTTGGGCCTGCACCCGGGAATCCTAAAGTTGTATCGACATTGATTGGTATTGGCGAAGCGAAGCCAGAAGAATAAGCTGTTTCGTAGTTCGGATAAAATCTGTCAAGTACCGGGTCGCTCGTCGGTAAAAATTGCGGCCAGCCGTTTTCAGGCCAGGAGTCTGGGCTGTCGCTTGTTGGCAATGATATGCTCTCCCCTTCGGCAGTGTAATCGGGGTGTCCGTCGAAATGGAATCCCTTATAAAATTTATAATGTCCCCTATCGCCACTATCAAGCAGTGGAGTGCCAATATCATTTGGATCACCATCCCAGCTAGGTCCCCTGTCTAGTGAAAAACCGCCAACATGAAACGACACGTCGGTGCCGTAATAAATATGTCTTCCTTCTACATTCGAATTAAACGGGAATTCAAATGCCGGAAATTTTGCAAGTTCAGGATAATTGAACCTGCCGGAAGCGATTACATTGGTATTTGAAATCGTCGTAACAAATTTACCAACACCAATTTGTCCCCACTTTTCAAATTCACCTTTATCAGGCTGACCAAATACGATACTTGATAGAGAAACCGCTACGAATATTGTAAGAAGTAGCTGATTATTGATTTTTAACAAACTCATACTAATAACCTTATCTTTACTGGTTAATTTGAAAGCTAGAACTCTATGTCGAAGCCCACTCTTATTCTTCGCCCATCAGAAATTCTTCGCGGGTTGGCATCGGAGGCATATGGCGTTCCCGAATCCCCATCGTCATCCCATTTGCCTGTTACTGAGTAAACGCTGTATATATTTTTTCTGTCGAAGATGTTATAAACCTTTACAAAAACTGTTTGCTTTAATCCAAAGAAATTAAGATCAGTGCTTATTTTCCCATCGAAATTAATATTCCAGGGCATACGTTCTGTATTTGGTGTCTCTGCCAGAACCGAATAAGGCCTTCCGGATTTTGCAATACTGCTCAAGCTGAAGTTAACCGTATTAGCCAGGGAATATCTTAAATAGACTGACAAGTCATGCGGTCTATCCCAGTCGGCTAGCTCTGTTCTGAACGCAATTGACGAAGTACCAATTGATTGAGAGGCGGTTAACGGACTGGAAGTGCTGATCAACGTTTGAGAAAAAGTATAATTTATACGTGCAGAAAAATTGTTTGAAAACCTTTTATCTACAATTACTTCAACACCCTTCACATTACCAAAATCAACGTTATCAAAATAAACGTATCCTGCGGATCGAATCCATCTAACTCCAATTAAATCAGCCAACTCTCTATAGAAAGCCGTTACGTTCATTGTAATATCCGAAGCTACGGAAAATTGAACGCCCGCTTCATAAGTGATTGATTTCTCGGGTTTCATATTAGGATTAAGAATAGCAAGTCCAATTGATAGTAAGTTCGGCCTATCCCCGTAAACACCTTCTGTGTTTATGCCGGTAAGAAAATTCACATAGCTTGGGAATTGATAAAAATGACCGTAAGCAAAGTGGAAAGCCGCTTTATCCGAAATTGGATATGAAAGACCAAAACGAGGGCTAAAACGATTTTTTGGTTTTACATCTATCATTTTTGTCTCAAGAGGCTTTTCCGGATTTTCCATGTACTTTAGAGGCAGCCCCCACTGCTCCCATCTTAATCCGAGATTGATAATCATTCCAATGTCATCAAACTCCATTTTATCCTGGATGAAGGCAGAGTACTCAACGGGGTCAATATTATTATAAGATTGATGCTCAGGGAATACTTTTGTGACTGGGTTTCCATCAGCGTCGGTTCCTACAACAATTTCGCGTGACGGATCAGTCCAAGCATGATCTTGTTGATGAAAAAGATCAAGTCTCCTGGTACCAAAACCTGCTTTTACAAGATGAACTTTTGACACCTGGCTTGTAAAGATCGCTTTAGCCTCGTAGGTTTCAACTGTATCCCTCCATAACTTGGAATATGCGCCGGCATAATTAAATCCGAAAATCTCTTCAGTATCGTTCGATGCCGCCAGCATTCTTTGCGGGCCGGTTTTGTGAATTCCAAGGAAGTGTCCTATATGTTGCCTTGACAAAACTAATTCATAATACGAACTGTGGCTTATTTGATGCGTTAAAGCCAGTGTTAGGCCCTGAGTTCTGGTATCGTTCCAGGGCATACCAAGCGGAAGATACTTGTATTCATGTTTGTATTTAAGCTCTTGCTTATCACTTATTATATAACTTCCCATTAATCTTAACGAAGGAGTAATTCTCCAGGTTAACTTAAATAATCCATGAAGTTCGTCCCTCCAATCTGCAGAGCGCTCTCTTCTATCAGGACTATCAATAGGAAGATTACCCTTTAGATCAGACCAATTCGGAATTTCATACCCTACAAATCTGCCGTTGGTTGTTCTACCCTGAATGTTTAACAAAAATGATAAGTTGTCGACTAAGTAAACAGGTCCATCTAATGTTAATTCACCTCTAAACGTATTTCTATCATATTCGCTTACTCCGAAATTATCTGTGTTGAAGCTCAGAGAGCCGCTTATTTTATCTCCTCCTTCTTTTGTAACAAGGTTAATAATTCCAGACATTTTACCGCCATATTCAGCGTTAAATGTTCCAAGCGTTGTTGATATCTCCTTAACCGCACTACCCGAGCTATTTTGCGCATAATTAGAACCGCCCCAAATTGGATTATCAACACGGACACCATCAATTAAAAATGCGGTTTCGTTTTCGCGTCCTCCGCGGATGTGCAATCCATCGCCAGGTGCATCAGAAATAACTTCCGCCCTCTCGGTTATCTCCAGGGGACTCACGCCCGCCTGGATGATAATTAAATCCGACAGTGTTTCAACCGGAGCACTTGCAATTTCCTCTGCAGAGAAACTTTGCCTGCTGGATGTTAAATCCTTTTGTATCGGTGGTTCTTGCGCAACAACTGTAATCATATCGGTTTCGATGCTGCTTAACTTCATTTGAAAATCTACATTCGTTGTAAGATCAGTACGAACTGTTATATTTTCGATAATGGTTTTTTCGAAACCAACATATGTTGCCTCAAGGCTGTAGGTACCGGGTTTTAGATTAATCAGGAAATAGGAACCGTCAACATCGGTTGCGGCGCCGATGACAGTGCCGCGAATAATAATATTTACGCCTATTAACGGTTCACCGGTATCTGCATCAGTAACTTTACCCGAAATTTTACCTGAAGCAATGATCTGCACTGTAAAAAGAATTAAATAAATTATTATCAGTATTATTCTTGGCATTTACTTCTCCAATTCAATTATCCAATGAGAGCCAAAATGTTTATCACGAATGAGAACTTTTATCGCAATCGTTTGCATAAACATGATATTTTTTTTGAATCAATTTACAGAATGTTAGGTCCATAAGTCTTAATACAGTTATTTGTTTACTTTCATCCAATTATACTTAGTATACTAAGTAGTTATAAAAAAATAGTATTTGATATTTTACCTGCAATCGATTGCAAACTCCTAATAAACATATTTACTACCTAAGTAGATTCCCGTTCTACAAAGCTCGACTTAATAACTTTTGTTTCTGTTATATCTATTGTTTTCTCTTTTTCAATTTCCGCAATTAGCGTCTCTGCTGTAAGTTTACCCATATCTTCCGGGTGCTGATCTATTGTTGTTATTTTAGGATCTACTAAAGATGTTATAGGGTTGTTCGAAAACCCGATCAATGCAATGTCTTTAGGAATTTCCAAACCCGCTTCTTTTATTTTCGTAAACGCACCAATAGCAACAGGGTCATTAACTGCAAATATTGCGTCGGGTACCGAGCCGTTCTTTAGAAGCATTTCCATAGCTTTGTAACCGTCTTCTTCATGCAAGCCGCCATGAATAATCAGGGATTCGTTCACTTCTATCCCGTTATCAACCAATGCTTCTTTATAGCCGAGACACCTATCTTTACTAATCCTTAATTCATTAGCTCCGCCAAAATGAGCAATTCGTTTGTAATTTTTCTGAATCAAAAATTTAACTGCATTATAAGCGCTTTCCTTATCATTTATTATCACTTTATTAGCTTCGAAGTCATCCGGAACCCTATCAAAGAATACGATTGGGACTTTTCTTTTTTTTGCTACAAAAAAATGGTCATAACTCGAAGTAGTTTGCGAAATTGATACGATAATCCCTGAAACTCTTTGCGAAAGAAGAGCTCGTGTATTAATAATTTCCCTGTTAACATCCTCGTTTGATTGACAAACAATGATCGTATATCCCGAATTATAAGCAACATCCTCAATTCCGCTTATGACGTTTGAAAAAAATAAGTGCTTTATTTCAGGCACAATAACACCAATCGTCTTTCTATTTTTAGTTTTTAATGATTGAGCGATTGAATCAGGGAAATAGTTGAGTTTTTCAGCCGTATTCAAAACATTTCTCTTGGTAGCAGTGCTTATATCAGGGTGATCGCTTAACGCTCGCGATACTGTAGAGGCGGAGATTTTTAACTCTTTCGCTATATCTTTTACTGTTATGTGTTTCACAGAGGACATAAAAATAATTTTTTCTTTCCGCAAACGTTTGCAATATATAAACTACCCACCCATTTGTCAAGATGATCTGATTAAAAATTTATTAAAATCTGCTTCTATGGCTAAAAAGATGTCAGGATACGCTCTTTTAGTAGTATAATTTCACATGCATTCGTTACAAAAAATAGTTTAACCACTCGCTAAAGGAAATAGATTTATACTTATTAACACCGTTTTACCATATGGTAAACTTTAAGATTACCAATTCACCTGGCTATTTATCGCAGTAAGTTTTTTAGCTATATTGCTAGAACATGCTGTTCACTAACCACTCAAGATCGGATTATTTTTGAGGAGTTCATTCAAAGCCGGCGTGAAGCACACTAATTCAAGAAGAATATTTATGCTACTGGAGTCTGCCGATATTAAATTTATACCAACGGTTTCTTACAGAATTTTATTCTTAAAATTATTTTAACAGCAGCTTTTCCGCCTTTTCCAAACAACACAAATTTTACAGAGTTCATTATACGGTTGATATTCGAATCAATATTGATAATGTTTTACCACTCAGTAACTATGTAGAAACAAGTGCAGAGCGATCTCCAATATTTTCCATTACTTCTCGACCTTACAAATTTTCCCTGCTTAGTTGTTGGCGGCGGAAAAGTAGCTTTAAGAAAAACATTAGCCCTTCTTGAATTTAATGCAAATGTTACGGTTGTTTCTCCGAAAGTTTGCGACGAACTAATTCGACTAGGCAAAGAATCCAAAATCAATCTTGTTAAATCGGAATACTCAAGCAAATTTTTGGAAAATACTAAAATCGCTTTTTGCGCTACAGATAATCCCAAAGTAAGCGAGGTAGTTAGGGAAGATACTGAGAAGAGAGATATATTACTGAACGTTGCGGATGTACCAGCCCTATGCGATTTTATTATTCCTGCAAACATTAAACGCGGCGGGCTAACCGTATCAATTTCCTCACAGGGCAAGGTCCCTTTCCTGGTTAAATTTGTGAAGGATAAGCTCGAGAAGTTTCTTCCTGCCTCTTTCAGCGAAATATTTCAGTTGGCGAAAATATACAGGGCAAAGGTACTTGAGAAGAATTACATATTTAACAACGGGAACAAAGAAACAGCGTTCAAAGAATTTTTAAATGTTGATTGGCAAAACATACTTAACAAAGAAGGTTTTGACTCGGCAAAAGACTATATGCAAACTATCCTGGAGAAACTGAAAACCGAAAAAGAATAGGAGCGGTTTAGGAAAGATAAATGGAGCAAGGTAAAGTATATATAGTAGGCGGCGGACCAGGCGACCCGGGACTGATTACAGTTAAAGCCCGTAATAAACTTGAAAGCGCCGACGTAATTGTTTACGATCGACTGGTGCACAACGGACTATTGGCTTATTGCAGGGATAATGCCGAAAAAATATTTGTCGGCAAAGAACCGGGTTGTCACAGGGTAAAGCAGGAAGAAATAAACCGCGTATTAGTTAACAAAGCAAAACAGGGATTGAAGGTTGTAAGGCTAAAAGGCGGAAATCCTTTTATTTTCGCAAGAGGATCCGAAGAAGCCAGCGCACTTAAGAATGAAGGAGTTGAATTCGAAATTATACCCGGAATTTCATCAGGTACTGCAGCGCCCATTTATAGTGGAATCCCTATTACCCAAAGGGGCGTAGTAACACAGTGCGTTTTACTAACTGCTCATGAATCACCAGATAAGCAAAGCTCACAAGTCGAGTGGAAAACTTTAGCCAAGCTTAAAAATACGTCTTTCATGATATACATGGGTGCATCTCGAATCGAGAAGATCTCATCTACGTTGATTGAAAACGGTCTGAACCCGGAAACACCTGTCGCTGTTATTGAAAATGCAACACTCTCTAAACAACGAACAATCACTGGAAAGCTAAAAGATATAGCTGGAAAGTTCCGGAAGGACAATTTAAAGGCTCCCGTAATTATTATGATTAGTCCAACCGTTGAATACAGAAAAGATATTGCATGGTGGGAGAAGAAACCTTTATACAATAAAACCGTAATTCTCACGGAAGCCTGCGGAAGCAAGACAACACTATGCGACAAGATTTATGATCTAGGCGGCGACATTAAATTTATGCCGCTTGTTAAAAACAAATTTTTACACCCCGGAAGAATAGTCCAAGATGTTTTTAATAGTCAATCCCCGGAGTGGATTATTTTTTCCGATGAATGCGCTGTAGAGAATTTCTTTAAATACCTAGACTCCGAATCATGCGATTGTAGGGTTTTTGGTGCTAAGAAGATTGCGGCTGTAGGAAAAAGAACCTCCGAAGTATTGAAAAAAAGAGGCATAGTTTCAGATTTAACCACAGGTGAGTTTCTTTCTGCTGCTATTGGAGAAAAGCAAGATTCGTTATTAACTAATAAGAGCTCCGCAGCTTTGCTTATTGGAGAAAACAAGAGTAATACTATTTTATCAAATACACTTTCAAAGTATTTTTCGAAAATAGAAAAACTAAATATCTACGAGTCGGTTCCTACTAAACCTGGTGAAGAATTGATTAACGATCTCAACACACAAGGGACGGATATAATCTTATTTACCTCTTCAGTAAGCATAAACAATTTCTTTGAAGTGCTCGGCTCAAAAACGGCAGCTAACATATTAAATAACTGCAATTCAATTGTAGTTGATAATAATCCCGAAGAGTATTTTTCCAATAGAAATATCCGGGATTGTAATTTGAAATCGATGGATAACGTAAAAGGAATTTCAGAGTTTATCCGGGAGCTTGCTTAACTATCTCACTAGGAATCAAAAGGAATAACATATGTTTTAATATCCGTTACTCCCTTAGTACCCTTTAGCATTTTTTCAACTTTCCTTGTAACTTCATCTTCTACGGCCGACGAAGCTTCAAGCGTTACATAAACGGTACCATTGTTACTTTTTACAATCGTATCAGGGAAGCTATCTACGAGCACCGAGTACGCACGTGCTGAAACCAGGTGATCATTAATTTTTTTAATTGTATCTGGGGTAGTTTGAAAACAAGAACACTTTGTTAGTTTTAATATTGCCTCTACTATTTCATCAACACCAAGACAATCAATACGTAGCGACAAATCATACAATTCAGATGATTTGCAATCAATGCCGTACAAATGCGTACTCCACTTTCTTCGTTCCTCATCGATTCTGGTCAGCATTTTTCTGGCTTTACCATATGAAACATTCTCATTCTTCATAACACGATCAATTCTAAAATCCAAATCGGCAATTATTCTTAGCTTAAGAATATTCGGTATTCCGCGAGTAAAAAAGTGCCCGGCAAATCCGTGATATACTATATTATCCTGTTTTATGTGTTCGAGGAACGCTTCCCTTATGTAAGCCACATATTTCTTTTTACCGTACTTGAATCGTTCCAATATTGTTGGTGCATCCTGAATAGCGCCGAGTAGCTGCAACTCGGGTATGTTAAAATCTTTCGATGCTTGAAGTAGAAATTCTCGTGATATGCACGCGTAGCCTAATTCTTTGGAGAGTCGTTCGGCAACGTACTTACCCTGACTGTACGAACCTCTTGAAATTGTAATTATTCCCATAAATCCCTCACATTAAGTCTGGATGTAATTTCCGGGTAACGCATTACAAACCTGATTCCGCCATTAGCTCGGTCAATTTCTTTTTAGTTTCTGCCGTGGTTTGAAAACAGGGTTTTCTTGCCAGGTCATATAATATACTTACAGCACCCTCAACATTCATACAACTTATATGAATTACGGCATCATATAAATCAATGTCTGTTTGATCAATATTATATAAGGATAAACTCCATTTCCTTCGCTCCGCATCAATCTGCTGAAGATATTTACGCGCTTCAGTTTCGGAAATATTTTCGTTAAGCATAACACGCTTAATTCTGAAATCAGTATCAGCTGTTATCCTTACTTTTAATACGTTAGGTACATCCTTTGAGAGAAAGTGTCCGGCAAACCCGTGATAAACAATATTATCTTGTAATATTCGTTCAAGGAAAGCGTGTCGAATATACTTGATATATTTGCGTTTCTTGTTGGTTAAAAAGTCCAAAACCGAAGGCGCGGTTCTGATAGCTTGATTAAGGGTTAGTTCAGGAATGTTAAAATCTTTAGAAGCCTTAAGTAATATTTCACGGGAGATGCACTTGTATCCCAATTTCTCTGCTAATCGATTTGCAATTTCATTCCCGCGGCTGTATGACCCTCTTGATATTGTAATTATACCCATACTATACCCGGTATTTATTTATCGTATCCTTATGCGTAACCGTATTTGAGTTTAACAAAGAACTTTTTTCTTTAGTTATAAATATAGCAAAAAGTAGGATGGAATATTTTAGACAACATTTCTACTACAAATTTTCTTAATTAATTGATTTTACCGGCAGGATTATTAAATTTCTATTGTGATGATACATTCATTTTGCAAAGTATATATTTTCTCCTCTCAACCTCCATTCAAACGTTCACTACTCTACCCTTCCCGTTTAAATATAGATTTAAGCAATACTCTTGCGTTATGCATTACGCCCTTAATAGCAGGTTTTGAAGCTGTTATCTATTCTGCATATTCCGATGTTCTATAGTAATAAGATTTTTATAACGTTTATATAAATACTTACTACATAGCTAACAGACGAATCGATATTTTGTTAGAATTGGTGAATATGCAGATTCTAAAAAAGGTATTTTTAATTAGGTCTTCAGTAGCAGTTATTCTTCTTTTATTTCTTACTTCTACGCCCGTCATGGCCGAAACCATTACTCAAAGTGAAAATTCAATTGCAGATAATTGGTGGTTTTACCCGCTAATATTGTTTTTCCTTTCGTTCCTGCTTGGGGTATTCGCTGTACTGGCAGGCGTTGGCGGAGGTGTTTTATATGTTCCAATTGTGAGTGGATTTTTACCTTTTCACCTGGATTTTGTTAGAGGAGCAGGATTAATAGTCGCGCTTACAGGAGCACTCGCAGCAGGTCCGGGTCTTCTCAAAAAAGGAATGGCAAATTTGAGATTAGCAATACCAATGGCATTGATAGCCTCAACCTGTGCAATAGGCGGTGCTATGATCGGCCTTGCACTACCAACCCAAATAGTACAAATATTACTAGGGGCTACAATACTAGGAATAGTTGTTCTTATGATATCAGCCAAAAAATCCGAATTTCCAGTTGTTCCTAAACCAGATATAGTTTCACAGACACTTAGAATAATGGGAGTTTATCATGAACCTACACTGGATAAGGATATTGAATGGAAAATCCATCGCACACCAATCGGATTATTGATGTTTATAATTATTGGATTTATGGCCGGAATGTTCGGACTTGGTGCAGGGTGGGCAAATGTGCCTGTATTAAACTTGGTAATGGGTGCTCCCATAAAAATTTCAGTAGCAACGAGCAAATTTTTATTATCTATTACGGATACATCAGCTGCATGGATTTATTTAAACAATGGAGCAGTGCTACCATTAATGGTAGTCCCGTCAGTTCTAGGTATTATGCTCGGTTCTTTTATTGGTGTGAGGGTTTTAGGAATTACCAGACCAAAGACTATAAGAAAACTGGTAATATTTGTACTAACAGTTGCTGGTGCAAAAGCTTTGCTTAAAGGTTTGGGAATAGGATAATGTCAGATAAAGTTACAGAAGAGCAAATATTATATTCAAATATTCTGAACGCCGGTATGTTGATAGGCTTGATTTCTCTTTTTTTAACCTTCGTGCTTTATTGCGTTGGAATTTTTGATCCATTAATCCCACTCGAAACTGTCCAGGAATATTGGAAATTATCAGTAAGTCAATATTTGGAAAAAAGCGGTATCGAAGCCGGCTGGACCTGGTTATTCAACTTAGAGTATTGTGATATGCTAAACTACCTTCCTATTGCATTCTTATCATTGATAACTATAATATGTTATGCATCATTGATACCTTCTTTATTTAGAAAAAAAGATACTCCATATTTTGTACTGGTTATTCTCGAAATTATAGTATTAGTTATTGCGGCTTCGGGTGTGTTAGGCACCGAGACACATTAGATTACTTAAAAGCAATTTCCAAAATTAACAGATATAAATTACATTAATATCGGCATTCCCATCAAAGGCCAAATACAGGTAATCACGATAATAATTACAACTATCAGTATAAAACTTGCTGGTATTCCATATTTGAAAAATTCACTCGAAGTAAATTGACCTGAATTATAAGCTATTGCATTAGGGGCTGCACCGACCAATAACATAAACGGCATTCCCGCTGCAACTAAAGAAGCAAAAAGGACTACCTCCGGTGCTACACCAATATATGGTGCTATAACTAATGACACCGGAATTGAGATAGCAATAGCAGCAACATTCATAATAAAATTCGTCATAAGCATCACAAAAATTGCTATACTTACAACAAAGATGAACCAGCTCGTATCTTGGAATAGAACCAGCCAATTTATCGCAAGCCATTCAGCAGCACCTGTTTCCCACAAGCAGAAACCGATACTCATTGCACCCGCAAATAACAAAATTATGTTCCATGGAATTGATTCGAGGTCGTTGAGATCCAATATCTTAAATACAAAGAACAAAATTGTGGATATTAGGATTATTGCTGTTTTACTTATCTGTTGAAGCAACGGAATAAAATTATGCAGAGACATGGCAATTATACAACACAATATTATTGTAAGACTTAAATATTGTTTACTGTTTACTGGCCCCAAATCTTTATATAATTTTTTAGCTTTTACTTTTAATCCTGGTATTATTCTTTTTTCAGGCTTGAATAGTACTACTATAAATCCCCATAAGATAAAAGTCATTAACCATCCCACAGGAAACATGTAATAACTCAATTCAAAAAATGAAACATTTCTCCCTACAATATCTTCAAAGAAACTGATAGCTACTGCTCCTCGAGCTGCTCCTAACAGGGTAATTATGCTGCCTGCACCTGCTACATAAGCCATTCCTATAAAAAGTCCTTTCCCAAATTTCGTAGGTTGGTTAGCATTCCCATAGAAACCATATATTGCAATTAGCAAAGGATAAATTGTTGCTGCAACTGCAGTGTGTGCCATTACATGGGTCATTGCAGCAGTAATTATAAATACACCTAAATAAATCCTAGTTGTTTTCTCTCCTACAACTGATAGCATTTTGTATGCAAGACGTTGAGTTAAACCAGTTTTTGTGAAGACCAGGCCTATAACAATAGATGAATAAATGAACATTACAGAAGGATCCATAAAATCATTAAATGCTTCTTTAGCCGATCTAACCAAAAATAATACTTGAAGCGCACCTATTGTTAAGCTCGTGATACCTATTGGAACAACCTCAAAAACCCACCAAGTGCCTGCTAAAAGAAAAATAGCTAATGCACCTTTGCCTTCTTCGGTTAATTCAAAACTTTTACCTAATGGATCAATAGCATTTGGGAATGGCGGTGCGAAGTAAACAATTGAAAAAAGGAAGACTCCGAGAAATAAAAAAAATATACGCCGTCTTTCAGCTTTTGCTTCTTTAGAACTACTAAACAAAATTTCTTTCATCAGCAGCCGATATTTTAATGTCTTGAAAGGAGCAACTATTACATAATAGTACTGAAATCTATTCTAATACTCTCGCTAAGACGGACAATCAGCAATTCTTTCACTTAACTCTCTAAAAACATCGGTTAGTCTTAAAATGCCAACAATTTTTCTCCTCTTAGTTACGAGTAGTGATTGTCTTCTCCCCATTATTATTTGATGTATCCCTTCATTCAAAGAAGCATCTGCATCTACATATTCACCTTCAGTAGGCGCATGCATAAAATTTTTAACAAGCAGCTTTGAGGCTTTCTTACAAATATCATCCAGAGGTCCATCCCATAGTTTATGTTTTGCTGCCAGGGATTTCATATACTTTTTACTAAGTCCAAATCGCGAAAGTGATTCCTGGTCATCAATTTTTTCATACTTAGGTTCTAAAGCCTCAATTACATCGAGCTGACTTAACTTTCCAACTACATTGTTATTTTTATCCGTAATTAAAATTGCTCTATGCTTATAATTTGTTTGATCAAATTCTTCCTGAGCTTTTATAAGTGCTCTGATAGCTTCTTGCAAATTAGCATCTTCAGAAACAGTAGCATATTCAGAAAGCGGTACCATTCTGTCTATAACTTTAATTTCAGACAATTAATCCTCCCGTTGATTGAACATTCCAGTTATTGCTAAAACGAATTTCTAGCAATTCATAGTATCTAAAAATAAATCAATATTACCAACCCTTGTTTTTCATAATATTGTCAATTTCTGCTTTCCTAATTCTTTCTTTTTGTTCTTCTACCAGAGAATATGCCTCCATTAGCTTATTTATTAATTCTTTTGTTTCAATTGGTTTCATCAAATAGTCATAAGCACCTTGTTTCATTCCGTCAATTGCTGTTTGAACTGTTGCGTGTCCCGTAAGCATCAGTACATGAGCTAATTGATTGGTTTCCTTAATTCTTTTTAATGCTTCTATTCCGTCCATACCCGGCATCTGCACGTCTAAAATGATCACATCAAATTCATTTTCTTCCATTATTTTTAACGCATCTTCCCCATTAAATGCGGTTTTAACCTTAAAGTCTCTTAATGACAAACGTTCGGCCAACGATTCAACAAAATCTTTTTCATCATCTAAAATCAATAATTTTACACTCATTCTATCAAACTCTATTTTTTCTTTTTGATGCCTTTTTATCCTTCTCCTTCAATATATCTTTTGCGGTATCAAATTCTCCTGCTTCAGCAAACGTTGCAGCGACCATGCTTTTTTCAAACTTATTTCTGTAAGCTAGTTTTACTTTTTTAAGCAGACTTTCAATATCAATTGGTTTTTGTAAATATTCAAAAGCACCCAGTTCTTTGGCTTCTATTTCATGCTTTTCTGAACCATGACCGGTTAACATTATAACTTGCACTTTAGGATAAGCTTTTCTGATTCTTCTCAAAACTTCCATACCATCTATACCGGGCATTTTCAGATCAAGGACTACAACATCTGGTATGTCATCATCAAGCAATTTTAACGCTTCTTCTCCATCGAGGGCAACTTCGGCTTTATGATTTCGTAATTTAATTCTTTCTGCAAGTGTTTCGACAAATTCTTTCTCATCATCAACGAGTAATATTTTAATCTGTTCCATAAACCTTACCTACTATTGACTCAATTAAAACTTTTCTAAAGTCTTACTGAAATTCTTCCAATTAGTTTTTATTTAAATCTATTTCAACACGATTATTATCTAAATACTTGATTGATATATTAGGATCTGTTACATGAATGTTTCCATTTGTATTTGCAATAAATTCCTCTTCTGAATTATCCAAGATATAAGAAGAATGAATACATATTCGATAATTCTCTTCTATCTTGTCTAAAGTAATAGTGATTTTTTCATTAGCATTCAATTTTTCAATAAATAGATTCATTGAGTGAAATACTATTTGCATTAATGTTAATGGTTCTGTCTCAAATTTGAAATCTTCAGATGTACTTTTTAATTCCAGTTGAATGTTTTTATTGCTTGCAAATCTTTTGGAGATATTGACAATTACATCTAACAAATTGTTAAGGTTAACATCAGTTTTATTATCATTGAACATATGAGCAAATGAATTAAAATTTTTCACTATTTCATTTCCACGCTGAACTTGCTTATTAATTTTTTCGTTTGCACTGATAATTTTATCCTTATGCGAAAACGAAGACTCATCTGAAAACTCAATCAGGTCCTCCATTAGTCCAGATAATTCTTTAATACTGGCAAAAACATTTTTTATTTCATGAGAAACTGAAGCAGTTAGTTTGCCAACAAATTCCAGTTTGTTTTTATCAATTGTCATTAACTAATTACCATTTTCTTGAGGATCATTACTATTAATTGCTTCCTTCATAACACTTATGAGTTCATCTATGTCCATAGGTTTCATCAAATAATCATAAGCTCCTTTCTTTATTCCCTCTTCACCTTTTTTCTTGGATCCATACCCAGTCAATAGTACAACTGGAATTTTAATATTCATTGAGTTCATAACATCAAGAACTTCGAGTCCACCCATTCCCGGCATTATTACATCAAGAACAACTACATTAGGAGGATTCTTCTTCATTATATCAAGGGCACAAATACCATCTGTGCAAACCTGAGTTTGAATACCTCTCATTTCTAATCTTTCGCCGAGAGTTGAAACTAAATCCTGCTCATCATCTACTATTAATACTTTTAATTTATTCATTATTTTCTATCTTAATACTTTTAGATTTTAGAGGAAGACAAATTGTAAACGTCGATCCTATCCCCTCCTCGCTATCTACTGATATTTTACCTCCAAGTTTATTCACAATTCCATATGTTATAGGTAATCCTAATCCTGTACCATAGCCAATTTTAGTTGTAAAAAATGGCTCAAAAATCCTAGACATTTCTTCTTTTGACATTCCTTTACCATCATCCTTTATTGCAATACAAATGTTTTCTTCACCTTTTGGATATGATTCTACACAGACACTCCCACCTTCATCAACAGCTGCATAAGCATTACTAAGTATATTAAGAAACACTTGTTGTAATTGACCCCTATCAGATGATATTTTGGGAAGTGAATCATCAAGCTTCCTTTCTATTTTTATATTTCTATGTAATGCAAGTTGATCTAAAAAACCAAATACGTCATTTATAACTTCATTTATATCTAATTCCTCATATTCTACATCCATTCTTCTTGCAAAACCCAATAGTCTATGAGTAATAACACTACATCTATCAACAGATTGTACTATAGATTGAGTTACTTTAAGCAATCTTTCACTGTTAGAAGAACCTGATCCAGAGGTTAAAATATCTTGAAGTAAACCTGCTTTTTGATTGATGATTGCAAGTGGATTATTTATTTCATGAGCTACGCCCGCAGCTAATCTTCCAATAGATGAAAGCTTTTGAGAGTGTTCTAATTCCCGAAATGCAAGTTCATGTTTTTCTTCTGCCTGACGAATCCTGTTAACTTGTATATCTGTTAACTTGAAAACAATAATCATTATAATTAGAACACTTCCAACGAATATAAAGAAGATTTCTGTCCTGAATGTAAACCATGTCTTTAGAATTAACGAACTCGGTTTTACAACTACAAGAGTATAGTCCGTGTCAACAAAATGAGAGTAAGCAATAAAAATTTCATTACCCTCATTATCCGTTGCTTCAATAATATTTGTTTCTCCACCTCCGACTGGAATTTCAATTGGACATGGTTCAAGTTCATTACCAAACAATCTTGAGCGCGTTTGTAAGATTCCTTCATTGTTTACAAGAAAAGCATCACTGAGAGGTTCTAACTGCATGGCAGCTATTAGTTCATTATATTTTTTTGTGTCTATAGTTGCTCTTAACATCCAGCAGCAACTATCATCAGAATAGCTTTGCACTGCAATAGCTACATGTGGAAATTTTCTATACCCCAAAAATACATTACTTATATGATCCCCATCCAAAATCACTTTATGGAACCAGGGTTGATTTGAATAATCCTTTTCCTCTAGTGAATATGGTCCGGCATAACTTATCTGGATTCCTTTATCATCGATTAATCCTATATCAATAAAACCATCGAATTCCTTTTTTAACACAATTAAGATATCGTTAATAATATTCTCATCATTAAGTTCTTCATATGAATATGCGGAAGTGATAAACTTTAATGTCGATATCCTTTCTTCAAGAAACAATTCAAAAGAAAGTTTGGTTTTATTTGTAAGAATCCTTAATGGATTGATAACTTCAGATTGAAGACTGTTTTTATATTGGTAATAGTTAATTGTGGCCATAAGCGCTAAAGGAATGATTGTAACAAAAAGCATAAGGATGGTTATGTTCCTTCGAAGCGCTTTATATCTTTCAGGTGAAGAACTTGCTTCGGGAATTACAAAAAATTTGTTGCTAATGAAATCACGCAATTTTTGAAATTGCATTTTCCTACTTTAATTATTCAAGTATAGCTTAAGATGAAAATTTTATATCAAATTTATTTAAGAAAGCTCCTGTTTTGTACTAAAAATCTATTTAGAATTACTTATATATTCTTATTTAACTAATTAAATAAAACCGCTTTTTTATCTCTTCCATTCTGCTTTAAATAAACTATTGCAAGAGTCCTATAAAACATATGCCCTAACTTTGAGTATGGTGCGTACCACAATAAAAAGAAAATAAATACCATATGAACAAAGTATGTGTTGTAAGCAATAAATGGAATGTCAATAATTCTGAAAGTTTGGGTTAAAATTCCCGTAAGGGACACAAGAAAAACAAAAGATACCAGGACCCAGTCGTTATAAGTATGATTTGCTTTACCCTCTTTAACCATTTGTACCCTTCTCTTAGCTACTACAATACAGCCGGTAATCATAGCAATTCCGCTTGCATTGCCAAGAATTTTAATTGGATGGAAAAGCGGTATCGGTGATAAATCGAATAGGGTTAGTGCCATAACAGCTAAGCCCGCAGTAATCATTGCACCCACGAATCCATAGAATATTAAAAGGTGTCCCCAGAATCGCGCTGAATCTGCTTTACAAACATTAAACTTCTTGTGAGCTGCCAACTCGACTACCGTTTCAATGAGTGATGGAATAAAAGCTTTTCCGTTGCCGTTATCCAATGTTTTAAGGCTGTTCCAAAATCTGTAAAGACCAACAGCTGAAAAGGAAAAAATTAATATGTTTCCCCCGATCCAGAACATCTCCAATGTACCATGCGGTAAAAAACGGGAAAACTGGACCGTGCCCTCATTAAGCTGGGCGAAGTTGCCGCCAAGGTTATCGTAAAGCAATGCGAATAATATAATAAAAGGAACCAACAGTAGCGGCAACAAATATTTTGGACTCTTGAGAGCATTGCCCATAAAATTAGGGAATGCAAAATTTTCAATAACGAACGAGCGCACCGAGGCTAGAACATCAGCAGGTTTTGCCCCGCGCGGGCAATGTGTGCTGCAGTCGGAACAGCCGTGACACAGCCATACATCGGGATCGGAAATCAATTCATCTTTGCGCCCCCAGGCTGCAT
>JANQLA010000108.1 GCA_028280855.1 Melioribacteraceae bacterium | reverse complement strand
GTTTAATCCATCGACGACAATTGAATATTCAATACCGGTCGTCGATGCACTGAGCCTGTCTGCCGACAAGGCAGGCGGAGTCGAAGTGCAAAACATAACCTTAAAAGTCTACGACATCCTCGGCAACGAAGTAGCTACATTAGTAAACGAAGTGCAGCAACCCGGTTATTACAAAGTAAAATTTGATGCCGAACAATTAAGCAGCGGTGTGTATGTTTACCGGATAAAAACTGATGGTTTTGTTCAAAGTAAGAAGATGATATTGGTGAAGTAAGAAAAAATGACAAAAACCGAAGTCTGTCATTATGAGCCTGCCTGTTCCGTTTGCCAACCTGTGTTTGGCAGGCAGGCGTAGCGAAGTATTAACTTAGTCTCCGGTTTTGAGATTGCCCGCCAAAAGGATGGTGGACAGGCCGTGTCACCCCCAAAACGGGTTCCTCGCAATTACACAAATTAAAACATGTCATCACGAGTGAAACGAAATGATCTCGTTATTTATTTATAAAACTAGATTACCACGCTCATTACATTCGCTCGCAATGACACCATTTCTAAATTGTAATTACAAGTCGCTCTGCCGGGATTAAAATATTCCATATTGGCTGAAGAAGTCAAATACACTAATAACTCATAGCCAAGCTTAATTTATTGAACTTTCCTCTCTCAAATTGCCTTTTAAATAGAATTACAAATACACCGAAAGGAAATTCATGCTCAGGAAATTAATCGCATTTTCACTTTTTTTAGCAATTACAGCATGTGCTGTAAATAATACTGACGAAGTAAAAAACTCAATAACAGAAGCAGAACTTAATAAGCACACTAAGATTCTTTCCTCTGATGAATTTGAAGGACGCGCTCCTTTTTCAGCCGGTGAGGAAAAAACCATAAATTACCTTAAAGACGAATTCACTAAACTTGGATTGAAACCCGGCAACGGCGAAAGCTTTTTCCAGGAAATAGAATTAGTTGAAATTATTTCAGAAGCTCCAAAGCAAATGTTTATAAGGAACAAGAACAGAAGCTTAAAGCTTTCACATGCAGATGAATATGTAGCGCAGACCCGCCACGTTACAGAGAGTGTTGAAGCTAAAAACGCGGAACTAGTTTTTGCCGGATATGGTATTGTTGCCCCCGAATATAATTGGGATGATTATGCAAATCTCGATGTTAAGGATAAGTTCGTTATAGTGATGGTGAATGATCCCGGATACCACACACAAGACAGTTCTCTCTTTACCGGTAATGCAATGACGTATTACGGCAGGTGGAGATATAAATATGAGGAAGCAGCCCGTCAGGGTGCCGCCGGAATTTTTGTTGTTCATGAAGACGGTGCGGCCGGTTATCCATGGAGCGTGGTAAGAAACGGATGGACGGGAGCTGAGTTCCACTTAAAAACTGAAAACAAAAATATGGATCGTGCTGAAATTGAGGGTTGGTTTAATCTTGAAAAAACCCGTGAAATATTTAAGCTCGCGGGCTACAATTTTGATGATGAATTAAAAAAAGCACAAAGCGGAAGTTACGAAGGTATTGAGCTTGGATTAACGTCTTCATTAAAAATTGAGAGTAAGTTACTGGAATCAAAATCTAATAATGTTTTTGCTTTACTTGAAGGAAGTAAACGTCCCGATGAATACATCTTTTATATGGGGCACTGGGACCACCTGGGTGTTGACAGTACATTACAGGATGACATGATTTTCAACGGTGCAAGAGATAACGCTGTAGGAATTGCATCAATTATAGAAATAGCAGAAGCATTTACAAAGCTTAAAACAAAACCGGAGCGATCAATTATATTTTTTGCAACCGCAGTTGAAGAGCATGGTTTGCTGGGTTCTGAATATTATGCGCGTAATCCTATTTATCCTTTGAATAAAACTGTTGCAGCTATAAATATTGATGCGCCGAATGTGTTCGGCAGAACAAACGATATTACCCTGGTTGGATACGGACAAAGCGAACTTGATAACTATGTGAAAGAAGCAGCCAAATTACAGGGAAGAATTGTGCATGCCGATCCAACTCCGCAAAAAGGTTTTTATTACAGGTCCGATCATTTCAGCTTTGCTTTAGCGGGTGTGCCGGCTATTTATATAAAAACAGGCGAAGATCATGTTAGCAAACCAGATGATTATATGAAAAGCATGGTAGACTTATGGACAGAGGAATATTATCATCTTCCTTCAGATCAAATGGATGCAGATTTTTGGGATCTATCCGGCCTGGTTGAAGATACTAAATTACTTTTTGATGTCGGTTATAAGTTAAGCATGAATAATGATTTCCCGGAATGGAGTCCGGCTTCTGAATTCCGTGAAACGAGAGAGAAAAGTTTATCCGGAGAATAGATTTAGCGTTTTTTTTAATTCATCGTTAACTGATTGAGAGAAGATTGGATTTGTTGAAGGCAATGGTAACAGTAACTCGCCGAAAGAATATTCATTTCTCGATACGACTGCAATTGTAGCTGGAAGCGACTCTCTTAAATACCGCTTAAAGCAAATTGATACCGATGGCCTGTTTGAATATTTCAGCACTGTTGTAACAATTGATAGATCCAATGTTCTTACTTCCGTAGAAGAAATATCGCTTCCAACAGAATGCAGTTTAGCACAGAATTACCCGAATCCGTTTAATCCATCGACGACAATTGAATATTCAATACCGGTCGTCGATGCACTGAGCGGAGTCGAAGTGCAAAACATAACCTTAAAGGTCTACTACACACTCGGCAAAGAAGTAGCTACATTAGTACATAAACAGCAGCAGCCCGGAAACTATAGCGTTACATTTAATGATGATAATTAAGCAACGGGTTTATATATCTACAGATTAATTGCAAATGATTTTGTTAAAACCAGGAAGATGATGCTGATTAAATAGGATCATATACTACTTACTAAAAATAATAATTTCATTAGAGATTCTATCTTTTGAAAAGATGGAATCTCTACGTAATAATGAAACACACAAATTAACAATTCACCTACAACTATTAAAATCTTATTAAACTATAAATTTATTTGCGGGATTATAGAAGAAAAACAAAACATTATTTTGCGAGTCAATCTATTCACCTTTGGTGTGCCGTTTACATGATTATTGGGTTGATTAGTCTAAAAATATTATACAAATCATTTTCTTATAATTAGAGCTGTTTTCTAACAATTTTGGTTCTACAATGAAATTACTCTCGAGAAGCGAAGAAATTATTTTGATAGCAATCTGGAAGTTGAAAGGTAACGCTTACGGGGTCACAATCCGTGAAGTGGTCTCACAACTTACAGGTCATGATTGGCTGTTCGGTGCAATTTATGTCCCGCTCGATAAACTAACCAGAAAAGAATACGTGAGAAAATTTATGAGTAAACCTACAAGCAGTCGCGGCGGAAGAAGTAAATGTATGTATGAATTAACTACCGAGGGAAAAAATGCTTTGAAGGAAATGAAAGAAATTCAGGCGAATCTTTGGGAAGGTATTTCCGACATAGCTTTGGATTAATTAAATGAAAAAAACAAACCCGCCGAAAATTGCAGAGTACGTTTTGTTTTTCTTTTTACGTTACGAGGATTCCGAGCACAGGTTAGGCGATTACAAAGAATCATTCGAATATATTTCTGCCGAAAGTAACTATTGGAAAGCTGCCAGGTGGTACTGGCTTCAGGTTTTATTATCGATTCCGCATTACATATTAAACATATTTTATTGGGGAGGATCTATGTTGGCAAATTATATAAAAATAGCATTGAGGAATTTATACAACACAAAACTTTATGCTATACTAAATATACTTGGGCTGGGAATAGCAATAGCCCTGGGAATTGTTGGGTATGTAAATTACGAGTTCAGCCAAAGTTACGACTCGTTTCATGAAAACAATGAGCACATTTATTCAATAAATCATTTCAAAATTAGAAACAACCGCCAGGTTAATTGGTCGTATGTTCCAATGCCAATGGCTGAGCAGGTTAAAAACAAAGTCCCCGGGATTAAAAATATTTCGCGCATGTCTATAGGCCGCGGATCGGTTAAGTATGGGGATAATGTTTTTAATGAATTGTTCCAATTCGTGGATAAAGATTTTTTCGAAATATTTACCTTTCCTATAATTAAAGGAAAAAAAGATGCTATTGAACAAAAAGACGGAGTTATTATAACCGAAGAAATTGCCGAAAAATATTTTGGTGATGAAAATCCGATCGGGAAACAATTATTGCTCAGCCCTGATGGAGAAAGCAATTATTTGTTTACGGTTCAAGGAATAATCAATACACCCCCCAAGAATTCGTCAATCAATCTGGACGTTATTATAAGTATGGAGAGAGTCAAAGAAATAAGGAATTTTGATCCCGAAACCTGGGATCGTTGGTCAAGAGCGACTTTTATAAAAGTTGACCCAAAAGCTTCGGCAAAGGATATTGAACAGCGACTCCAGGAATTCAAACAAATTACTAACGAAGCTAATCCCGATTTTCTCGTAGAAAGATTTTATTTACTTCCGTTAAGACAAATTTCATTTGAAACAAGCAATTTAAACGGAGATCCCTTTACAAGCGGAATGCATCCGGCAGCAATAATATCGCCGTCATTAATGTCGTTATTTGTTTTACTATTGGCTTGTTTTAATTTTATAAATACCGCGATTGCATTTGCTTCAAAAAGATTAAAAGAAATCGGAATAAGAAAAGTCCTCGGCGGAGTAAGATCACAACTTGTATGGCAATTTTTAACAGAGAATATAATTTTATGTTTTTTAGCACTGGTGCTCGGAATTCTTCTAGCCCAGGTATTTGTTCCTGCTTATGACAGTTTGTGGCCGTACACAGATTTTTCAATTAACTATTTCGAAAATTTAGGTTTAGTAGGTTTTCTAATTGGGTTATTATTATTCACGGCTATTGTTGCGGGAGGTTACCCGGCATTTTACATAAGTAAATTTAATGCAGTAAATATTTTCGCTGGTAAACAAAAATTTGGCGGGACTAATCCATTAATAAGAGTTCTGCTTGTTTTTCAATTTGCAATTTCAATGACGTCACTTATCGGGGGAATAATTTTATATCAAAACAGCGAGTACATAAATAAACTGGATCATGGCTTTAACAAAGATCAAATTTTGGTGTTGCCAATCAGGGGTGAAAATGATTTCGATTTATTAAAAAGCACTTTGAATAATCCCGATGTAATAAGTATTGCGGGATCATACAGTTTGGTTGGATCAAGGTGGAATAATGAAGATATAGAAATTGACAATCAAAAAATGAGAATGGCATTTTTTGACATTGGTGAAAATTACTTTGAAACTCTTGATTTTAATTTACTAGATGGACGATCATTTAATACGGAATTACAAACAGATATTAAAAACACAATAATTGTAAACGAAACTTTTGTTAAAGAGGCCGGATGGAAATCCCCGGTCGGGAAATATATAAGAAGGGTTAACTCTGAAGAATCTGTTGAATACCAAATAATAGGAGTAACAAAAGATTACCACTATAATTCCGTATGGAGAAAGATACAACCGGCTGCCTTTACATTTGGCAACAAGGAAAATTATAGATATGCCTCAATCAAATTTGAGGTTGAAAAAACAAAAGAGATGTCTGAATATGTTCAGAATGAATGGAAGAAAATATTTCCCAATATACCTTATAACGGTTTTTACCAAAGTATAATACTCGAAGAGGCTGCACGAATTACAAATAGTATAAAATTAGTGTTTATATACATTTCTATAATGGTAATGATAACTACATGCTTAGGTTTATTTGCACTTGTGTCATTGAATATTGCAAGAAGAAGCAAGGAGATAAGTATTAGAAAAATTTTGGGTGCTTCATTGGCAAATATTAGTTCGCTAATAAGTAAAGAATTTGTAATAATCCTTTTAATCTCGAGTATACTTGCAATGGTAATGGCATATTTCCTTGTTGATTTATTGTTTTCAAGTATATGGGCTTATTATGTAGATATAAATGTAGTACCGTTTGTTATTGCTGCATTATTAATGATAGTTTTAGCCCTGCTTTCCGTTAGTTCTCAATTATTGTCTGTTGGCAAAACAAATCCCGTTGATAAATTGAGAGCTGAATAAACATTAATAAATCAGTGATACGTAGAGATGTCATATAAGGCGTCTCTATTGATTGTATTTGCTCAGTGTATTAATCTTATTGAAGCATTTAAGCGGTTGTAAAGCCAGTTCTCGGATTAGCCTTAAATAAAATCAACCAAGTTCTTTAGAACTACTCTGAATCCGTTTAAACCATCAACAACAATTTGGAAATTAAATCCAGAAACTATAAAGGGATAGCCTCCCAAAGCACTCATTTCTAATAATAATATTTTATTTCCTGGATTGAATCGAATCACCTGATTAACTTTGGATTACTTCTCAACATTATTTTGTAATTATTCTCTTTACTTAACCATTTGGGAAAACTTATGCCCATGAAAAATGTATTAGTGATTTTCTTGTTTATTGGTTATTCATTATTCGCTCAATTTGAATTGGACACCACGCTTTCGATTCCGGTTGGTCCAGGAACTATTTATACTCACCTGCATGACACAAAACTTCCGTTAAACGTATATGTGTTGGAAGTTGATCTCACCAATCCGTATGTAGAGCTCGAAACAATAAATTCGAACGATAAAATGCCCGACGCTTCGCGAGAAACGGTCAGTGCAATGTCAGCGAGAAATACACGCAATGGTCACCGCGTGGCGGGTTCTGTTAATGGAGACTTTTTCTCATACACACCAGGCAATTCATTAGGTATGCAGGTTCGAAAAAGCGAAATAGTCAAATCCTATGGCGGATCGCATGGAATGTATTTTAGCAAATCAAAGATTCCCGGATTGGGAAAACCATCCTATAGCGGTTTATTAACAGCAAATGAAAATAGCATACCAATCAATGCAGTAAACATGTTGTTTAGCGATATCGAGAGGTGGTTTCCGCAATTACTGGATAATCGATTAGTTCTTTATAATAATTACTTTGGCGCTTCTTTTAATAACGGTTCAAACGAAACTAAAGTAATAATTGAACCAATTGAAGAATGGACAATAAACAATACTCCAACGAAATGTGAAGTAAAGCAGATTATTACAGGTGCTTCAGCCAGTATAACAGGCGAAGAATATGTTTTGGTATGTGTAGGTTCGGGTGCTGATTTTGTAAATGCGAATGTTAATGTTGGCGACACTTTGGAAATAAAAAACGAAGTTCGCGATGATTACACTGGAAGTAAGCTTCCCAATTTAACCGAACTCCTTGGGGGTTACCCGAGAATAGTTGTTAATGGCGAAGAGTATGTTGATGAAGGTATTGCGGAGATGAACGCAAGTTTAACTCCGGGCAACCGCGATCCGCGAACAGGCATGGGGTATTCTGAAGATGGATCAAAACTATATTTGGTAGCCGCGGATGGCAGACACTCTTCCAGTGCAGGGGTAACGATGTACGAACTTGCGGAATTTTTGATCAGCATTGGTGTTTACAGTGGGACAAACCTCGATGGGGGTGGGTCAACAACAATGGTTGTAGACAACGGTGTAGTAAATCGACCGTCCGGAGGAACTGAAAGACGAGTAATTAATGCCATGCAAGTTATTTCAACTGCGCCTACAGGTGATTTATCCGAGGTTCAACTATACCCGCAGCGTCTGATTATTCTTCCGAGTGAAACCTATCAATTCAATTTGTTCGGATGGGATGATTTCCAAAATCCAATCGATATTAATCAATCACAGGTAAGCTTTTCTGCAGAGAATTGGATAGGCAATATAGATGACAATGGTTTATTTACAGCGGGTAGTGAAAAAGCATCTGGGTACGTTATTGCAAGCTATAATGGGTTTGTTGATTCGGTTTTTGTTCTAATTAAAAAGGATGGAGAATTTACTCGTCTTGAGTTATCGCCGCGTTACGGCAGACTATACTTCAGGGAACAAATCCAATTTACCGTAAAAGGTTTGGATGAGTTTGGGGATGAATTCCCGATTGAGACAAACAATGTTGTTTATTCGAAAAGTCATAACTTCGGCGCTTTATCCCAGACAGGTAAGTTTACTGCCGGTGAATTGCATGACTCAGGTTATGTTTATGCCGAGTATGAAGGTGCTATTGACTCGGTAAAAATAGTAGTTAAGGGTACGTTGGGCATTGAAATTGCGCCTGATAATGTTGGTACCGACACACTTAGAACGATTCACTTTAAAGTGAGGTCGGCTGATACGGACGGATTAAAGCATGTTATTAATCCAAATGTGTTTAGCTGGTCATTAACAAATCCGTCTGTTGGTGTTATCGATAATAAAGGAAGCTTTACAGGACAACAACAAGGTAAAACAAATGTAATTGCAGAATTTAATGGAATTTATGATACTACTAGACTAAGTGTATTTCCGGTGGAAGCGATTAAAATTATCGAACCATTCGAAGAAATTGGGAACTGGCAGTTTGAAGGCGAGAATATCAACATCGCGTTAAGCACATTATCCTTGAGTAATTCAATTTATTCGGAAGGTGGGAAATCTCTAGAGTTCAATTACTCTTATACAGGCAACCCGTCAAGTAATTATTTCTTTAGCCTTAAAAATGATATTCAAATTGAAGGAACCCCGGACTCAATAAAATTCGATATGCAATCGGATGGTTTGGGACACTTGGTTAGAATATTCTTTATTGATGCAGATGGCGAGTTTTTTGAAATAAGGCCCCGAGATAGAGCAAAGGACAGCTTTGCATTTCAAACCATAACAGGATTATTCAGTGAGATAAGGGCGGTGAACTTTGGACAATTAAATTATCCACTTAGATTGGCTGAAATAGAAGTAAAGATAGGCGGTCCCAAAGAGTCCAACATTACTTACAACAGCTCAATTTATTTCGACAACTTAAAGGTTTTTTATCCTCATGTAACAACCGGCGTTGAGATTGTTAATCAAATTCCAAATGAATTCTCATTAAGTCAAAACTACCCTAATCCGTTTAACCCGAATACGAAGATTAAATATGCGATTCCGACTTCCGCACTCGGGACTCGAAATTCGGAACACGTAACCTTACACATATACGACATCCTCGGAAACGAAGTAGCTACATTGGTTAACAAACAGCAAGCCCCGGGTTACTACGAAATATCATTTAATGCCACCCACCTGGCTACGGGCCTGTACATATACAGGTTAATCGCAGGCGACTTTGTAAAAACCCGCAAGATGATGCTGATAAAGTGATGTGAACAAACCTGGATGCATGTATGAGTGCTTGTATTGTTAAAATGACGTTCTCGTAAATAATGGAATGTCGGAAATGGGAATGATAGTGTGATAACGGAATGGTTGTTCGCCTTATTCTTACAGTTGCCTGACGAATAAAGAACCCTGAATTTATTATCAAATATTACCTCACTCTATTGTTGCAGGTTGAGGTGTCATTGAATGAAAGATTAACTGTTTTCTAAATCAATTTATATTTTCATTTGTATTCGTTAAGTTTCTTTCTGTTGATTAATGTTTTTATTAGGGGACGTTGTAAAGGAAGTAGTAGATACTGGAAATTTATTTTATTCATGGTAGTATTTCTTATCTCTTGAAGCAAAGAACTTATTCCCTCTGAGGAAATTTTGTAGGCACAACAAGGTCTTGAAATTGACTAGTGAATATGTAACTATCGATAAACATCATCATCTACGAAATCTAAAAAAGTATTTGAATTACGAGCTTTCGACTTCCGTGCTTTTCTTTGCTTCATTCTTTTCAATCCTGTTTTTGTTCGCAGCTTTAGTTGCAGCTCTAATTTTTACACCGTACTTGCTTTTCGTACTCTATAGTGAACATAAAAAGCTTTGGATCGTAATCTTCTTTTGTATTGTTATAGTTCCTCTACTCTTATTTTTTGCTGGCGCTTTGTTTATTGAATTTATTGCTCCGCTACTACTAATTCCAATTGGGTTGTTTTATTTTTATTGTTTCCTGCTACGGTTCGAAGTAAACGGCTGGATACGAGAACTAGATGCGAAACAACAGTTTTTACGTGAGAAAGAAATCAGAGATGAAGAGCTAAACCAGTTTATGAACCAGGTTCGGTAAACGACACAACATGATTAATTCCAAATTCCTTCAACAATTTATTGGATATTTTTAGAAATTCAGGTTGCCTAGACAACATGTTCAGCGGATAGGCGGAGACGGGGGGAGGACAGCAATTACTAGAAAAGTCAAAAACTTCATCATTCGATATTCCTTGTTCAGTATTGGACATTTCTTTTTGCATTTGTGCTTCTTTTAGAGACGAATACCGAACAGCCAATGTTGAACAACGAAGTTTAAAACCACGCAGCTCGGAATGAAAAATTCTCGCCTGACAGATTACTAATCTGTCAAACCTAAAAAGCATCCATATGCCAGCAACATAAGAACATCTTCAAAACAGAAAAGAGAATTGTCGTCAATAAAACTCCTTAATTTTTATTTTTGTTTGTACTCTCAATATTAACTATTTGAGAAGTTTGTACCAGTGAAAGAATCTAACACAAGCTCGGAGTTTTTTAAGGTAATATTAAGCTCGATAGCCGATGGCGTATTTACTGTTGATAGCGAAAGAGTAATAACCAGTTTTAACAGGGCTGCAGAAAAAATAACGGGAATCCCGGCCTCGCAAGCTATCGGGCGCTATTGCCAGAATGTATTCAGATCGGATATATGCGAAAACTGCCTTCTGCAAAACACACTCGAAACCGGGATTGAAGCAATTGACCGACCGGTAAACATAATTAACAGTGCCGGTGAGAAAGTGCCGATTAGTATATCAACGGCCGTTCTTAAAAACGAAAACGATGAAATTCTAGGCGCTGTGGAAACATTCCGTGACCTTTCTACAATTGAGCATCTGCGCAAGGAACTGAGTAAAAATTATTCAATCGAAGATATAGTTTCCAAAAGCCCAAAGATGCACAAACTGTTTTCGGTGTTACCTGATATAGCGGAGAGCGAAAGCACGGTTCTCATCCAGGGCCCATCGGGTTCCGGTAAAGAACTATTTGCTCGTGCGATACATAACTTAAGCCCGAGAAAAAAAGAAAAATACATTGTAATTAATTGTGGCACACTACCGCCTCAGCTTTTTGAATCCGAACTTTTCGGCTATGTGAAAGGCGCGTTCACCGATGCTGTAAAAGACAAGAAAGGTAAACTGGCGGTTGTAAACGGAGGCACCGTAATATTTGATGAAATTGCCGAGCTACCTTTATCGACACAGGTTAAGTTACTACGGCTTTTGCAGGAAAGAGAGTATGAACCTCTGGGAAGTCTTAAAACCGTAAAAACCGATATTAGGATAGTTGCTTCAACAAATAAAGATCTTAAAAAACTTGTTGCTGAAGGAAAATTTAGAGATGATCTTTATTTTAGGCTGGCAGTAGTTAAGCTGGAGCTTTTGCCTTTAAAAGAAAAGCGCGAAGATATACCGCATCTTGTTGATCACTTTATCCGAAAGTTCAACGCCAAAACAGGCAAGAAAATAATTAGTGTAAGCCCGGGCGTAATGCGCACTCTAATGTGTCACGACTTTCCCGGTAATATAAGGGAGCTAGAGAATATTATAGAGCACTGTTTCGTTTTGTGCCGAGCAAGTATTATTGAACATGAACATTTACCACCGGAATTGAACTATAAAGAATGGAGTAAAGAAACCAAACCTATGGAAACCACACCGGTTATGAAATCACTCAACGAAGAGGCAAAAATTATCAGTGCTCTTAGAGAGTGTAACTGGATAATTACTCAAGCGGCTCAAAAGCTGGAGATTCATAGATCAACGCTTTGGCGTAAGATAAAAAAATATGGAGTTGAGTTTCCAGGAACCTAGCCCGTACTATTTTTGCCATTGTAGAAATGGCACTCAAACAATCACACCTTGAATACAGTAAAATTATAACCACAAGGTTCACGGACGATGCACTATGTAAACAAAGAAATAAATTTGTTATTGGGTTTGTGAATTCCCGTGGTTCGTGGTTAATTAAATCGATTCTATTGTTAAAAATGAAAAGATGAAAACCGCCATGGTTACCAGGTGCTAATGAAGAAAGATTTACTTAAGACGTTGCCTTTATTGCAACACATTTTATCCAAGGCAACATAACCGTTGCAGCAATTGCAACAAAGCTCTTAAAATATTTTGAAATTAGGCTAGTTTCTAACAGTAAGTTTCTCTCAGTACTGGTATCATAATTGCGGCTTAGAAGCACTATGAAAGTTGCAATTCCAATTCTAAACAACCAAATATCCCCATGTTTCGATTCTGCTAAGAAATTTGAAATAACTACGATAGAGAAAAGCGTAGTAAATGATACTCAATTTGTAAGCTGTTCCACCATGGGCGGAGTAATCCGTGTAAGGTTGTTAAGGCTGTACGAAGTTCAAACACTTATTTGTAACGGTATAAAAAACTTCTACAGGAACAATCTTTCTGCTTTTGGTATTTCAGTTATTCCAAATGTATCGAAACAAAAAGATGAGGCAATAAACGACTTCATAAACGGAAAGCTAAAATTCACTGATTCCCGAAATTCTCTAAGCGAGTATAATAAATATGTTTCGCATGATGGACTTGTAGAAACCGCTAGGGCGCTGTTTGAGAATAACGGTTATTCGGTTTCAACCAATTGTATTGAAGATTCTTGCCTGATTGATTTGGTCGCGAAAATTTCATGCCCGGTTTGCGGCAAGAATATAAATGTTGCCATCTGCTGCGGGGCGCAAACTTACCGGCCCGACCAGGAGATAAGGGAGTTTTATCACATCTCAAAAGCTCAGTACGATTCGCGTGTTTATGTATACTTAAACAACCCGCAAATAGAGAAAAAGTGTCGCGAATATGGAATTGACTTGTTAAGTCCAGGTAGTTCGGAATCAATTAAAAGTAAAACAGGCAAGTCTTTACTGCCTCTTCTGAGCAACCCTATTGAAGGCCATGAAAAGGCATTTTATGCATATGAATAAAAAGCGCACTAATTATGAATCATTGGTTAACAAATGATTACAACACAAATAACAACAGAAGAAAAAGGGAAAGCGTTTAAGTCGCAAAGAAAACCGGAAGTGATCGATAAACAGAAATTAAACGTAAGATATCATATCGAAGACTTTGATGTTAATGATAGGCCGAGGCGATTCCTGGAATCGTTTGCTGCAATACTAAAACATTCCAATTATAAAATTGCGCTTGATCATTTTATAAGAATGAGCGCCAAGTGTTCTCGATGCGCTGTCACATGCCAGGTTTACCAGGCAACAGGTGATCTTAAAGATATTCCATGTTATCGAACGGAGCTTCTGTTAAAAGTGTATAGGCGTCATTTTACGGTCGGAGGAATGTTAAAAGGAAGGCTTGTTGGAATCGGGTATCTCACGGATGGAGATATACAGGAAATGGCTGAAAGTTTTTGGAATTGCACCGCATGCAGAAGATGCGTTAACGATTGTCCCTCCGGCATTGATCACGGATTAGTTACACATTTGGGCAGGTATATACTAAGCGAGATAGGAATAGCGCCGAAAGCCTTGGTGGTGAGTACACGGGAACAGTTGGAGGGCGCTACCGGGAATACTTCGGCAATTCCTCTTCCCGCGCTTATTGATTCGCTGGAGTTCCTTGAAGAAGAAATGTTCGATGAAAAAACGGTGCACATCAAATTTCCACTGGATGTTAAAAATGCAGACTATGTATTCTTTCCTGCTGTTAGCGACTTTCTAATGGAAGCCGATACATTGATGGGAATTGCGGCGGTATTCACAGCCACAGGTGATTCGTGGACAACAGGAAAGGGTTATTTCGACGGAATAAATTACGGACTTTTTTACAGTGACAGAATACTTGAACGTGTTGTTAAAAAAATTGATGTAGAAACCCGGAGATTAAAAGGGAAGAATGTTTTAATAGGAGAATGCGGCCATGCTTCGCGCACTGCAAAATATTATTTGCCCGGCTATTGCGGCGGTAAAGATGCTCTTCCGGTCATAAATATAATGGAGTATACGCACAAAGCATGGAAGGAAGGAAAACTGAAACTTGATCCGAATGTGATCAGGGAAAAAGTAGCGTATCATGATCCGTGTAATTTAGCCCGTCAGAAATGGATTATAGATAAACCCCGTGAAATTCTAAAATCATTTTGTAAAAATTACATTGAGATGGCACCTAGAGGAGAGGATAATATTTGCTGCGGCGGCGGTGGCGGAACTGTTTCTATTGATGAAATAAGGCCTTACCGAACAACTATAGGCGGCAAGTTAAAAGCCGACCAGATAAGAAATGCAGGATGCGAAATACTTGTTGCTCCCTGCGCTAATTGCAAAAAGCAGCTCAAAGAATTGGTGGAAGACCAGGGAATTGAGTGCGAAGTAATAGGTCTTCATGATTTGATTTACAAAGCAATAATTTTTGATAAATCGCTGATTGTTGAAAACAAAGAAGAAGAGGCGAAGGAGGAAGAATAAATAATGGATCAATGGTTGGAATTTACACGCGGACCTTTATTCAGGCTTTGTTTCGTGATAATGATTCTCGGTTTGTTGAGAATTCTAATTTTGGATTTTATCGGGGCTGTCAAACTTTATCGAAGCGTGGCAGATAAAACTATACCATGGAAATTAGTCTTAAGTCGTACTCTGCAGTGGTTATTCCCCATAAAAAAAATAGGCAGGAGCCGTCCTGTCTATTCAGTAATTTCAATTCTTTTCCATATCGGGTTGTTGATTGTACCAATTTTTCTATTTGCCCATGTAAAGCTTTGGGAGTCTTCAGTTGGAACTTCATGGATCACTTTGCCTTTCGCTGCGGCTTATGTTCTTACATTGAGTACAGTCGCTTTCGGTCTGCTCTTATTTCTTGGGCGCGTCTTTAACAAGTCTTCAAGTTTTATAAGTAGGAAGCAGGATTATATCTGGCCGTTGCTTTTGTTGATTCCGTTTTTAACAGGCTTTATATGCGCACATTTAAATATTAGTCCGGCCTTTTATTCATTTACTATGTTGATTCACATCCTGACGGGCAACATGATTTTTGTACTCATTCCTTTTACCAAAATAGCTCACTGTGTTCTTATGCCGTTTTCGCAAATAATTAATACGCTTGCATGGAAATTTCCTCCTGACACCGATAAAGCAATATGCAAAACTCTTAATAAAGAAGGGGTACCGGTTTGAGTTATGCAATTTTAACAGATGTAACAAAATGTATTGGATGTCTCAAATGTGTTGCGGCATGTAAAGAAACTAATCATCTTAAAGATGATGTTCCAAGGGTTTGGCAAAATACCGATGGACTATCCGCGGAAAATTGGACATCAATTATTAGTAAACCAGACAAGCATTACATCCGTAAACAATGCCGCCATTGCCTCGAACCCGCATGTGCATCAGCCTGTCCGGTAGGAGCCTTGCATAAAACAGACTCGGGTGCAGTTATTTATGATAGTGAAAAATGCCTTGGCTGCAGGTATTGCATGATGGCCTGTCCTTATGGGATACCACGTTACGACTGGAATAAAACAGTACCTTACGTAAAAAAATGTATGCTGTGTTATGATAAATTAAAAAAAGGCAAACAGCCGGCTTGTACGGATATATGTCACGAGGGCGCAACCATTTTTGGAGAGCGCAATGATCTTATCAAACTGGCTCTTCAAAGATTAAAAGAAAATCCAGGCAAATACATTACTAAAGTTTGGGGTGAACACGAAGTGGGCGGGACATCGGTTCTGTATTTATCCGATGTGGATCTTGGATTCCTTTCGTACAAAACGCACTTAGGAAATGAACCGCTTCCGTCAACAACTGAACCTGCAATGGAATCGATTCCTTATGCGTTTCTCGGAATGGGCGGAGCAATGCTGGGTTTAAACTGGATTATTAAGCGCAGAATGAAATTGAATAAAACTAACGGTAAGAATATGGAAGCCTCCCATGAATAGAGTACAGAACACAAAAATGATATTGTGGCTGATTGTAGGCTTTGCGGCTGCAATCGGTTTGAATCGCTTTATTTTCGGATTAGGCGCTACAACCAATTTAACCGACAAAACTCCCTGGGGACTGTGGATAGGATTCGATGTAATGGGCGGGGTAGCACTTGCGGCAGGCGGGTTTGTGATGACTGCAATTTTTTACATTATAAAACGCGAAGAGTTTTACCCGTTTGTTAAGCCTGCAGTATTAACCGCTTTCCTGGGGTACATGGCTGTTGTATTCGGATTAATTTTTGACTTAGGTTTACCCTGGAACATATGGCACATGATCGTTTTCTGGAACCCCAGTTCACCGTTGTTTGAAGTCGGCTGGTGCGTAATGTTGTATTCGGTAGTGCTGCTTCTTGAGTTCAGTCCCGTAGCTTTGGAAAAACATAAACGATTTGCAGCAGCCAAAAATTTCCTGGTTAAATATCGTTTCCTATTCGTATTATTGGGTATAATGCTTTCGACGCTTCATCAATCCTCCCTCGGTTCGTTGTTTTTGATTATGCAGTATAAGCTGCACCCGCTGTGGTATTCAGAGATTTTGCCTATAAACTTTTTCCTTTCAGCGATTGCTTTGGGTTTAATGATGGTTTCTTTTGAAAGCCTTGCATCGCACTGGTTATACAAGAGGAAAGCGGAAACAAACCTGCTGGCAAAACTTGGCAAAATAGCAGTTTGGGTACTGTTAGTTTATCTCATAGTAAAAATGGTAGACATCTTTTTAGCCGGTGAAGCTTCGCTAATATTTAACGGAAGTTTTGAGAGCAACCTGTTTATTACTGAGATGCTGATTTCAGCAATCATTCCAATACTTCTTCTCGGTTCACGAGGGATTCGCAATACGAATACCGGGCAATGGATAGCTTCATCTTTGGTTGTTATTGGCATGGTATTTAACAGGTTAAATGTTGGCGGTGTAACTATGCTCAGCGTTACCGGTGATTCATATGTTCCGTCATGGATGGAAGTATCAATTAGTCTTGGTGTTGTATCTTCTGCTATTCTTGTATTCTTATTCGTGATAGAAAACTTTAACGTTTGGAATTTACGGCCGGTAGATCCACAAGCGCAACCGGATACATTGCCGTCTTTCGATTATTCATCACATGCATGGTTGGGCGTACCGAATGTTGCATCGATAACAAAGTATTCGCTTGCATTTATTTTCGCGTTTTCGTTCGGAATGGCTGTTATCCCAGCGAAACAATTACACAGTAAAGGAATTCTAGAAATCGAAGTAAACAGGGCAAGCGGTAAAGAAATTTTATTTATCAACGGTAACAGGGATGATAATCTTGTATCGTTTCCTCATGAAGAACATATTAACCGTGTGGGAAAAGAAAATTGCAATAAGTGTCATCACTACGTGCTTCCGAATTATAAAAGCAGCAATTGTTGGGAATGTCATTCGAGTATGTATCAAAGGGTTGATTTTTTCAAACATGATTGGCACTCATCGGCTTCCGGCGCGAACCTGAAATGTTTCGATTGTCATATGCGTGGAGTCACTAAAAACTCAAGTTCGGCAAAGCAATGCACAGATTGTCATCCCTCGTATAATTTTTCAGAAGCTTCTGGCTGCGGGTTCGAAAAATATTTTACATACTCTTATGCCGATGCAATGCACAACTTGTGCGTTACCTGCCATACTGAAAAATCAAAAGAGTTGGTTGATGCAAAGAACCTTTCCTTGTGTTCAACCTGTCATAAGATTGAGCCCCCTGAAAGTATAGCTCTAAATCTAAACTGGCAAACAACAAAGTCTCGTTTTAATAATGTGGTTTTACCTGTTACCGAAAATATTGAGGAAGATTAATGTCGCAAAAAAAAATTCTAATAATTGACGATGAACCTGATGTAGCTGTTTATTTGGAGACTATTCTTTCAACTAATAATTACAGGGCCTACGCAAGTTATGATATAAAATCGGCAATGGAACAGGTAGAGAACATTCGGCCGGATTTAATTTGTCTTGATATTATGATGCCGCAAGAGACAGGTTTTTCATTCTATAAAAGACTGAGGCAGAAAAAAGAGTACGATAGTATCCCAGTTATAATTATAAGCGGCGCGATCGACAACGGCGAATTCGAATTCAGAAAATATGTTTCCGATGAATCAATTATCCCCCCGGAATTTTACTTGGAAAAACCGGTTGTTGTAGATGATTACTTAGAAAAAATAAAGTCATTATTAAACTGAAGCGGTTGAAAATTTTGGGAAAACAAAATATCAAAAATACCGTAACTCAAATTGATAAAAATACTAAGGAGCAAATTTACGAAGAGCTATATCAGCAGGTTCCGTTTAATGTAGCTGTTATCGACAGGAACTTTAATGTAGTAGACGCCAACAATAATTTTACGGAGTACTTTGGACAATGGGAAAACAAAAAATGTTATGATGTATATAAAAAGCTGAAAAAACCTTGCGCCGATTGTCCTACAGGTGAAGTGTTTAAAAATGGTGAACCCGTTGTAGCTGATTCTGTTGGAATAGACCAGCACGGTAGAAAAACTCATTACGTTGCGCATGTTTTCCCGATCCATAATAAAGACAATGACAAGATCGACTACGTAATGGAGATGACCAGAACCATTACCGAAACGAACCGTTGGCAGCAAGAGTATCAAATATTATTCGACCGGGTTCCGTGTTATGTTACTGTTATCGGCGAAGATTATAGAATTGTAAGAGCTAATGAAGCTTTCAGATCTAATTTTGAAGATGCGCTGGGTAAGCATTGTTATAAGGTTTACAAACGAAGAAATTCCAGGTGCCCTAACTGCCCGGCGGCAAAAACATTTAAGGATGGAAAGGTGCATCGCTCAAATCAGATAGGTATCGGCAAAGGAAATAAAGAAATTCATTACCAGGTTTCTACCTCCGCGTTAATGAGGGGGAGCGGTAATGTTGCCCATGTAATTGAGATTTCAAACGACATAACCGAACTGAAGAGACTGGAGAACCGTGTAATAGAAGCACAACGGTTAAGCGCAGTTGGGCAAACAGTAGCGGGTTTGGCACATAGCATTAAAAACATTCTAATGGGATTGGAAGGAGGCAAGTTCATAGTAAGTCTTGGGCTAACCAAAAATAACAATGCAATGATTAACCAGGGTTGGGAAATGCTTGAAAGAAATTTTGATAAAACAACAACGCTGGTAAAGGATTTTCTAAGTTTTTCGAAGGGAAGGCTGCCCGAGCTACGGTTAATAAGCCCTACCGACCTAATTAAAGAAATAGTTGATCTGTATAAAGACATCGCGGCACAGTCTAATATCAACTTATGTTTCGAAATTGACTCCAATATAAAGCAGGCGCCGCTTGATCCCGCAGGAATTCATACATGTCTTACAAATCTTGTTTCCAACGCGATTGATGCTTGCCTTATGGCTGAACGAAAAGGCACACAAGTTGTAATAAAAGCTTATGAACAGGGAGATAAGTTAATTTTTGAAGTCATTGACGACGGAAGCGGAATTGACTATGAACTTAAACAAAAAATATTCACTACGTTTTTTACAACGAAAGGCGGGGGCGGTACCGGACTTGGTTTGTTAACGACCCGTAAAATTGTGCAGGAGCATGGCGGTAAAATACTGGTTGATTCAAAGGAAGGGTCGGGCGCACGTTTCAGAATGGAGTTTCCACGCAAAAGGTTATTCTCGCTTTACAGGGAGAGAGAAGTATAAGCCCGTTTAACTTAAGAGGAGTTAAAAATGACTGATAAAAGAGTAAGAAAAATATTAGTTGTTGACGACGAGGTGGATGTGAGGATTTTTCTAAAAACTGCTTTGATTGAAGCAGGTTTCGAAGTGGTAACAGCAAAGAATGGCGAACAAGCACTGGAAGAAGTTAAACGGGAAATGCCGGATTTAATATCACTGGATTTAGTGATGCCGAAAAAGTCTGGAGCTAAATTTTATCGGGATTTACATAAGAATAAGGAATGGGCAAAAATACCCGTCATTATAGTTACAGGACATGCGCGTGATGATTTAGGCAAAGCCGACTTGAAAGAGCTTACGATGTCCGGACCCGGCGTCTATTTGGAGAAACCCGTAAAATCAGATAACTATATTGCCGCGATAAAGAAAATATTAAAAATGGACGCAAACGAAGATGAAAAAAACAAAGCGGAATTGGTAGAGCTGCAAAATGAACTAAAAAATTTTATTGACGACAGCGACCCGGAAACACTGAAAAAATTGAAATCGATTTTTAACAAACCATAAAACTACCCTCTCAACGAGTTCCTCGTTTAGATAATTATGATTTGTTGTTAATTTGCTATTTGTTCCGTTGACCGGTGGAGTGATATTCGCTATTTAATATTCCTTGCCTATAGAATATGTACTGAAGAGTTTTTTCCTGCCTCATGCTTAACCACTAAATCGATACCACATCTGATTACGTGCATAAATTTGACACTTGCAACACATCGGGCAGCTTAATAAGTTGAGCTGGTACTTCTTTAACACTATGGGATTTTATGAAATATGCCTTACCTCTTTAACTACTGTTCTGTATAAATTATTTTATTAATCAAATATGAGGTAAGTATGAAAATCATGAATCTAGTTGCAGTAATGCTATTCTCATCAGTTTGTCTCACTGCTGAAGACCCTGTCGATATTAACAGTTCAGAATTTGCTCAAAAAGTTATACTAAAAATTGAATCAATAATTGAGGGCGCTGAGTTAAATACATTTAGAAGTAACATTTCGCCTGGTGCTTATATTATTCACAAAAAACGTTATGAAAACTTTTACGCATTGTGGAACAACATTGATCAAAGGAATGAATTTATTAACAATCATGATGTTGAAATTGAGTTCGCAAATCAAAGAATTTCAGAAGATTTGAAAAGCGCATATCTTATCCTTAAGTTAAAATCAGTTTCTTCAAATGAGATAAATTGGCATACTATCTATTACGAAATTGACGACGGTAATATGAAGATATTAAGCTGGCATAAGAGTTAATAAAAAATGGAAGTTTGATAATACTCTTCAACTTTCCGCTAATTGAGAGGATAATGGATGAGATCAATTTTAATATCGATTCTTCTTGTGTTATTTTTTACAAAATGCATAAATGAAAGTGAAACAGGTATAGAGTATTGGCAAGTTCATGTTGATAGTATTTCTGTTCCAGAATTTGTTTTGATGCCGGATTCTATTGAGATCAAATTTTTTGGATTAGTTGCACCTGCAGCTGGCTTTCGTACCGTTGATGTAGATATAAAAGTCATTCAAAACAATTACTATTACAAATTTTGCGCTTCTAGCTATAGAGATAAAAGAACAGGTCCTGATGCAATGGTCGCTTTACGCAGTTACAGGCAATACATATATACCGGGCAGACCGGAAGACATAATATTATTGCACTAAATCCTGACGGATCAACGGTTGAAACTACTTTTTATGTTCTTCCATTTGGACTAAGAAGTGATTACAACCAACCTAATTTTAATTCTGATTTCCAGCCATTAGATTCAACATTTTACCCATTGCCTTAACTTGTAATGAATAGATCTAATCTACCATATTCATTATTCCTAATTCTTGCGCTGGTTATTATCAATGGCTGTGGGATACATGCACCTGTCTCCGAATCGATGATCATTGAAGATAAGCCGACAAAGATTGAAGGGTTTAGAGATGTGATTAGGCTAATAGAGCGAAAACCCTCAGTTAGTTATTCAATTTACCCCGGCAATTTTCGAGACTTAACAATCAACCAGCACGCGAAAGGAGTTGATACTACTTTAAATAGACTCTGGCAGATTGGAATAAGTGGCCACAGCATTTTGATTCGACTCAGAAACAATTTTTCACTTGGTTTAAATCCGGGGGCTATTTTTAATTTCGGAGCTGACTTCACGTATGAGTTTTTTGATAGAACCTACTTTACGGGTGTTGTAAATATTTTAGGCAGCGGGGAGATAATTGTTCAGAGAAAGATACTGGACAATGACTTTATTATTCTTTCACTCGGTGCTTCCTATAGACATGAACAAATGGAGTACCGGCTTGTTTCTTTAAAACCCTCTAGAACAGGTGAAGCTAAGACCAAACCGTTTGGAATTAACCTTTGGGGTATCCGTGGTTTGATTGCTTTCCCATACTTGAATAATAAAGACTTTCGAAGCATAGTCGGTATTTACAAAGAGCCGAATTATAATATTCTTGTAATAAACCTGGGGACTGTATTTTCATTTTAAGTAAAAAATAAATTAAAGGGAAATCATGTTAAAAAAAATTATTCTGCTATCGTCTTTCGTTTTTTACAGCACTATACTTGCGCAACAGTTTCCAAGTGTTGATCATATGGTAATTGAAGGAAGCGCAGATACCATTGTTGAGGCCAACCGTGCAAGTTTTAATTTCGATGTTGTTGGGTATGGATCGGATTTAAAGGAAGCAATTGAAAACTCGAAGAAGATTACCGCTGAAGTAATAAAAATATTGGCGGACTTTGAAGTTACAAGTAGTGATTTACGCACTTCACTTTTTAACAGTGGAGAAAACCCGTTGGGCAGTTCCTTCCTGTCTTCGAGTGAGGACTTTCGGTCAGTATCATCTACTACGGTTACAGTAAATAACTTGAATAAATTGGAAGATATAATTGTAAAGCTAAGTAAATCAGGTATCGATAAAATATCGAACATAAGATTTTCTCTACAGAATTATAAAGATTATGAAGACAAGGTGCGATTACTTGCTATTAGAAATGCAAAAAAGAAAGCCGAACAATTTGCGAAAGAGTTATCTTTTAATTTAAAGAAGGTAATCTATATAGATGAGAGTGTGTACAAGCTGCAGCAAAGTTATCCTAATCCGTTTAATGTTTCAACGCCGCGTGATCTCAGCTCGTCAATTGATGTAAGAACAATGAACAATGCAATAAAGTTAAGTGATAAGGTAAAAGTGATTTATGAAATTGAGTAAAGTAATACTATTCATAGTTGGTGTTGTTTTTCTAATTAGCTGTTCATCAACAAACGAAGCGGAAAGTAATTTTCTGAGTATCATTGCAGATGAGGACTTTCACTATTTTGGAATTTCTTCACCTATAAATCTAACAGTAGAAAACCTTTCAGATAAACCGGTTTATTATCTATGTACTGGTACAGTCTACTTGGAAGAACTAAGCGACGGCTATGTAACAAACCTCTGGAAGGTTCACGGGTTTGAGGAATGCCTTGGTAAAGTTCCTATTCAACCAAAGGATGTCAAATCATTTCGCATATCATTCAAGCCTAGCGGAATGCTTTTCAAATTTCAGGGCGCAAACTTCACTCACGAATTCAAATATCGTTTGCGGCCTGAATTGTTTTATGACCGCGACCTACTTCAGCCGATTGAAAAAGAATTGTTGATATCAAACGAGTTTTATGTAATAAAATATGATTAGGTACCTAACGCCAGGCAACACTGTTATTTCTACTTTTAGGACTATTGATGCGCTCCAAAGGTATAGTATAATATAGCATCTTGCTAAACACTAAGAATTAACAATAACATCGCTATGTGCCTCTGTCAACCTATTGAAGAATAACTATTAGCTTCTACTTATTCATTACAAAGAATTAAGTGAAATTATCCGTGCAAATTCGTGTAATCCGTGTCTAAAAGAAAAAGAGGATTGCAAGATTCAGAATATATCTCTGTAACATTCTGTGGGATGTATTAATAGCTTTGCTTTATGGTACACACCGAAACTTTAATCAAATAGCTGAATTAAGTTCCGGCTATAGTTAAAGGACATTCCCCGGTTTAGAAATTCATTTTGATTTTATATAACTTAGAAAATCACTTAAGTATTAATGTTCTAGAGAGGGTTGAAATGTCAAATCAATTCAAATTTTTTTTATTACTGTTTATTCCGTTTCTGTCATTCAATTTATTTGCCCAAAGCAAGGCAGATAAAATTGATGAACTTATGAACTACTGCTATGACAACGGAATTTTCAACGGAACAATTTTAGTAGCAGACGAAGGAGAAATAATTTATCGAAAAGCATTTGGCGTTACAAACAAAGAAAACAATGAAATGCTTGAACCTGACTACCAATTCTATCTTGGCTCAGTATCTAAACAATTCACAACAATGGCGATAATGTTGTTAAAGTTTGAGGGTAAACTTGAATATTCCGACCAATTGATAAAATACTTCCCGGAGTTTAAATCCTTTGCATCTGATATTACGATTAAGCACATGATGACGCATACATCAGGATTACCGGATCATTATAGATTTGTTGAACCGAAGAAAGGTTTATCGAACGAAGATGCGATCCAGGCATTGTTAAAACATGGCGAGTTAGACTTCGATCCGGGTGATAAGTATAGATACAGTAACGGCGCTTACGTAATGCTTGCAATGATTGCCGAAAACGCATCCGGGACTACTCTTCATAATTACCTGCATGAAAAAGTATTTGCACCCCTGGAAATGAACAGCACAATGGTCTACGATGAAAAATACGAAATCACTAAACAAGCTGTTGGCTACAATGAATTTGGCATTAAAGATGACTACCATTTTTTTACAACCGGTGCGGGAGGAATCTATTCCACCATTGATGATTTGTATAAATGGGATCAGGCTCTTTACTCCGATAAAATTATTCCGCAAGAATTTATTGAAGAAGCTTTTACTCCAACTATGCTGAATGATTCTTCTCTGTCATATTACGGGTATGGCTGGCGGTTGAACAAGAGTTCAAATAAAGTTGCGCATGCGGGCGGATTGGCCGGATTCAGGGCATTCATTCAACGGGATCCGGATAAAAACTCTTCGATCATTTTCTGTACAAATTTTGGCAATGCACTAAATATGGGAGGGGTTATTGATGGTATTAATGCCATTCTTGAAAACAATAGCTTCGTGTTCCCTAAAGTTCCAATTACTCTTAAAATGCATAAAGAAATAGAATCGAAAGGAATTACTGGGGCAATCAGTTCTTATAATGAAGCCAAAAAGAATTATGCAGAGAAATACGACTTCGCCGAGTATCTTCTTAACAGAATGGGTTATTATTATTTGTACAATCTGAATGATGTTGACACAGCAATCGAAATATTCAAGGTTAATGTTGCAGCATATCCCGATGCATTTAATGTTTATGACAGTTTGGGTGAAGCATATAAAGTTAAAGGCAATATTGAATTGGCAATAAAAAACTATCAGAAGTCATATGATTTAGACAATAGTAACACCAATGCATTAAAAGTAATAAAAGAACTTAAAGGTAACTAAAAATATTAATGACAATCATTACTAATGGAGATAGTGCAGTTGGGGCAATAAGTTCAATTGGAATTAAAGCGGATTTTATTCCCTGGCGGGATGTTCTCCATGATGGACCTGTTCCCTTTTGTAAATCATTAAAGGAACTAAGCATTATCAGGGCGGAATTTCTTTCCGGTGTTGGATGGGGAGAATATAATTCCAACCTTTCTATGTTTGAGGAGAGAAATAGAAATTTTTTTAACGCGATCAAAACAGATGAAATTTTGTTGTGGTTTGAACACGACCTTTATGATCAACTCCAACTCATTCAAATATTGTATGAACTGCATAAAGCCAAAAATAACATTTCAGGATCAATAAAATTAATTTGTACAGATAACTTTATTGCCGAATCATCTAAAGATATGTTGAAGGAATGTTACAATCAGAAGATTGATGTCACAGATCAGATGTTAGAGGTTGGAAGTAATGCATGGTTGGATTTTGTCTCAAGTGATCCGAGGAGGTTAGTCCAACTTCTTGATAAATCCAATAGAGAATTTCCGTTTCTTAAAAACGCAATTAAAAGACTATTGCAAGAATACCCTGATACCAAAACCGGATTATCGAAAAGTGAATTTAAAATATTATCGCTCCTGAACAAATCTTCTTTTACTCCCGGAAAATTATTTAGAGAATATTTGCAAATTGATACTCCGAATTATCTTGGTGACTTATCATTTTTTCAATATCTGGTGCAAATGTCTCAATATAAAGAAGCTTTGATTGCCTCAAGCACGGGGAAAAGCATTAAGATAAAATCTCATTCCAACATTCAAGACTTTTTAGAAACTGAGCTGATTTTAACCAGGACAGGTAAGGAAACTTTAAACGGTACTGCAAACAATTTAAAAATGAATTTTATTAATAAATGGATTGGTGGGGTATACTTAACCAAAAATAATTACTGGGTATGGAACGATGCTTCTAATTCATTGTGGAAATACAACTAAGAAATGCTATTCGACTTGAAAAAGCAAGAACACATAAATACACTTCTCGCCAAAGCCGGACATAAAATTGATAAAAATTCCGGTTCCGTAATTCCATCGATTCATCCTTCAACTACTTACGCGAGAGATGAAGACTACAATTTGATAAGCGAATATTTATATACGCGTCTCGATAATCAAAACTATACCGAAGTTGAATTACTTTGCGCTAAGCTTGACAATGGAGCAGATGCACTTGTTTTTTCTTCTGGTATGGCGGCAATAGCAGCAGTACTGGAAACGTTAAATGTAGGCGATCACCTGGTTGCACCAAACGTAATGTATTATGCCGCACAGGATTGGATGAGATACATTTCCAATAAACACGGTATAGGACTGACTTTATTTGATGTTACAGATGAAGAAGGGATATCACAAGCTATTATACCAGGCAAAACAAAACTCGTTTGGATTGAATCGCCGGTTAATCCAACCTGGGATGTTATTGATATTCAACGGGCTGCCGAATTTGCCCACTCAGCAGAAGCTATACTTTGCGTCGACTGCACAGTTGTGTCGCCTATAACTACTAAAGCATTGGATCTGGGTGCCGACATAGTTTTCCATTCGGCATCGAAATATTATAATGGACACAGTGATGTAATAGCAGGCATATTGGTCACAAAAGAAATAAACGAACGCTGGGAAGAAATTAAATATATCCGCACTCATGCTGGAGGAGTTTTAGGTCCGTTCGAAGCGTGGTTGCTACTGAGAGGTATGCGCACCCTCTCCATTCGTTTCGAAAGAGTCTCTCAAAACGCGTTGAAAATTGCACAACATTTTGAGTATCATTCAAAAGTTGAAAAGGTACTTTATCCCGGACTTAAATCTCATTCCCATCATTTAATAGCCGCAAGGCAAATGACAAACGGGTTCGGTGGAATGTTATCGATTCTTGTCAAAGGCGGTTCAGAAGAAGCCCTGAGGGTTGTTAAGAAACTAAAGCATTTTGTTCCGGCGACATCACTCGGAGGAGTAGAAAGTTTAGTTGAACATCGTGCATCAGTTGAAAGTGAGAAAAGCACTGTTCCCAAAAACCTTCTCCGTTTTTCTGTTGGGATAGAAGATGTAAATGATCTGATTAACGATTTGGATCAGGCATTAAATAAAATTTGAGTTTATTATTTTACAAGCGGCCACACTTCTCCAAACATGTTAAAATAAATTTGCCCGCCAATATTCTTAATAGTAGTTTTGGATCAATTAAAACTCACTAAATTTCTACACTGCTCGTAGTAAAAGGAGAGTAAGTATGTGGGAGCTCCAATATCCAATAGGCACATTTGAATATACAGAATTAGAATCGGACTTTGACAGGGAAATGCTGTTCGAAAGTCTTGCAATGGTTCCGATGATTTTGCGGAGCGAAGTTGAGGATTTAACAGATGCCCAGCTTGAAACTCCGTACCGTCCGCAGGGCTGGACCGTGCGTCAAGTCGTTCATCATGTATCAGACAGCCACATGAACGGCTTAATCAGGTTTAAATGGACTCTTACCGAAATAGAACCAACTATTAAACCGTATGATCAGGCGTTATGGGCGGAAACCTTTGACGGGAAAACAGCTCCAATTGATGTCTCGCTTAATTTGCTGGATGCAGTTCATATCAAATGGGATAGCTTGCTGCGTTCAATGGCAGCAGAAGATTTTGAAAAAGCGTTCCATCATCCCGAAACAGGTGGCCGCAATACTCTAAACGAAGCATTGGCACTCTACGAATGGCACGGTCGGCATCATATTGCTCAGATTACTTCTCTTAAACAAAGGCAGGGATGGTAATGATTGGGTGTAGCATAGCTGTTGATTTATTAAGTTACTGCATTGCTAAATTGATTGTTGGATAAGGTTAACTTTTCTTCAAATTAATATGAAAGGGTTGTTATGATTCGCAGGGAATACTACGAAGATATTTTACGCCAACTGAAGAAATATAGATTGCTTGCAGAAAATGGAATTGCACAGGTACCGGAAGATAAATTCTTTGAGCAGCTTAATGAAGAATCGAACAGCATTGCCACTATAATGAAACACATGGGCGGTAACATGAAAAGCCGTTGGACAAATTTCCTAACAACCGATGGCGAAAAGAATCGTGCACGTGACCTTGAGTTTGAAATTACCGAGCAAGATACCCATGATTCGATCTGGCAGTTGTGGGAAGAAGGATGGGAAATTACTATGCAGACCATTTCATCTCTTAAACCTGGAGACTTTGAAAGAACTATATTTATCCGCAAAGAACCGCACACGGTTTTGGAAGCTCTTAACAGGCAGCTTACTCACTATGCTTATCACGTTGGGCAAATAATACTGCTTGCCAAATTCTATGCGGCTGGGCCTTGGCAGTCGTTAAGCATTCCAAAGGGTAAATCGAAAGAATTTGAAGTAGCCAAGGATGGAATCATGTATAAACAACTTTAAGGGGACTTCTTCTTTATTATTAACCTTTCTGTGAGTATACTTCGCTATATTTGCAATTCCTAAAAATACTTTAATCAAATACAATGAAGCTATGATATTACTACCCGGTTTGGATAGACAACTTAATTATTTACTTAAAAATATCGACCCCACCGATAAATCAATAATCATATTCGGTAGCGGTTGCGAAGAAATAGCAAAGAGATTGTTTATTTATTCAGGGAATAAAGTTGAAATAATAGTTGAAGATTACGATTCGTTAATGAACTCCAGGCTGCAGATTCAAAATCACGATGAAATCCGGGTACGGGTTATGGGTTTTGAACACACTGATTTTAACAAAGACCAGTTCGATCTGGTTTACTGCCAGGCTTCTATAATCGGAAGCAGGCGAAAAGGAATGATCAAGGAAATAAAAAGGATATTGAAAACAAGCGGGATTTTTTGTCTAGGGGAGATCACGAAGTTACAAAATGAGCTGCCAACTTTTGTAACAAATATTTTTGATACTTCAGATATTGACCCAATTCTTTATACGGAAGCCGAGGATTTTTATACCAAGTACGGATTCGGCAAAATGGGAAGTAAAAACCTAAGCGATTCTTTGAGCGACTACTATTCTGTTACCCTTGATAAATTAGAAGACTCAAAAAGAAACATGGAAAAGAACGAGTTATCATATTATAAAAAGCTGTTGAACCAAATAAGCCACGAATCGAATGTATACCTGAATCAGGGAGGCGAAAAGTATATCGGATTTAAAGTAATGATCTTTAGAAAGAGCCAAGACTAAGTTGAAAATCATTCGGGCGTTTATTAATGAAAAAAGGTGACGTACTAAGACTTAAAATTGAAGACTACGCATTCGAAGGAAAGGGAATCTGTAAACTTCCCTCAGCAGAAATCCCTGAAAAGAAATTCGTTGTGTTTGTACACGGTTCTTACCCCGGCGACGAAGTTGAAGCGCAAATAGTAAAGAAGAAACGTTCCTACGCCGAGGCAAAAACGAAAAAAGTATTGAAATCCGCTGAACACCGCGTAGATGCCAGGTGCCGCCATTTTGGTACATGCGGCGGATGTAAGCAGCAGGACTTATTATACGAGCAGCAGCTTTTTTACAAGCAGGCGCAAGTGAAAGATGTATTCGAACGTATTGGTGGTTTTAGTGATTGTGAAATTGAGCCAATCGTCCCATCGGAAAATATATTCTTTTACAGGAACAAGCTCGAGTATTCATTTGCGGGTAAACGATGGTTAACAAAAGAAGAAATCGGGAACCAGGAATCCATTAATGATAGAAATTTTGCGCTGGGATTTCACGTTCCTCGAATTTTTGATAAAGTTGTTGATATTCAGGAGTGTTTTCTTCAATCGGAAGTGAGTAACAGAATTCTAAATTTTACCCGGGACTTCTTTAAACCTCGAGGCACTTCAATTTTTTCTACCCGCACACATGAAGGATACCTGCGTAACCTGGTCATTAAACAGTCTCAACATTTGGATGATTTGATGCTTAACCTGGTCACATTAACAGATGATCCTGCATTAATAAGTAAATATTCGGAAGCGATTAAATCAGAAGTGCCTGAGATATCTACAATAGTAAATAATATTAATGAAAAGAAAGCAAATGTAGCTATAGGCGACTATGAAAAAGTATATCTAGGTAATGGTTACATCTTTGACACTATTGGAAAGTATAAGTTCAGGATTAGTTCAAACTCCTTCTTCCAGACGAACACTGTTCAGGCTGATAATCTTTACAGGATAGCAAAGGAATTTGCAGAACTAAATCCTCAGGAAGTAGCATACGATCTTTACTCGGGCGCCGGTACAATTTCAATTTATATTTCAGATGATTGTGAGGAAGTTCATACCTTTGAAAGCGTTGAATCCGCTGTTGAAGATGCAAAAGTTAATAGTGGTATAAATCAAATATCAAATGTAGAATATCATTTGGCAGATTTAAACAAATCCCTTTTACCGATAGTCGAACAAAAACAATTACCCGCGCCTGATTTTATAATGCTAGACCCTCCAAGAGCAGGAATGAATCCTAAAACAGTGAAAGATATATTAACACTCGCTCCATCGAAAATTGTTTACGTAAGTTGTAACCCGGCATCACAGGCCAGGGATCTTAACCTGCTTTGTGAAGAAAAATATGAACTGATTAAAATACAACCGGTTGATATGTTTCCGCATACTTATCACATTGAGAATGTAGCTCTGTTGCACCGCAAATAGCAATACTGTGTTTCATAAAATGATCTTTTCTCAATCCGAAACATACTTTAGAAAATCATCTTTATTTTTTGATGAAAACCAGCTTTAATTCCGGCATTCTATTTGTTATTCACATCACATGTTTTTAAACCAGTCAATTATATATTCGCAACCTTATTTGATAAGTAAGCAGCTTTTCCTGAAAGGTGTGAATAACTGTTTTTACTGGCTGGGAAAATAGTTAAGATCACCTTTTGACCGTGACTGAGAAATGACTTAGATGGC
>JANQLA010000088.1 GCA_028280855.1 Melioribacteraceae bacterium | reverse complement strand
AATTGTCGTTATGCCTGCGATTACGACATTACTGGTCCGAAGCGGTTTATAATTCTTTTTACGAGTTGGATAATAAGGGCGAACTGCAACCTTCAACCTATAACGAAGATGAGGATATTAATTACAACGCGTTTACAATTGATGCAAATCTTAAATGGTATTTTGCACCTGGAAGCGAGCTTCTGCTGGTTTGGAAGAATTCGATTTTTAATGAGAACAAAGATATAAGACTGAACTATTGGAATAACTTTGATAAAACGATAAGTTCTCCACAAACCAATAGCCTGATTGTAAAACTACTCTATTATGTTGATTCGACGACTCTGCCGTTTTGAAATAGAGATTTTTAATAGCACTTTGATATTATATATAGTATTTTAGTTAATTCAAATAGTAAACTTATTGAAATATCTAGTAATAGAATACGGAATGAACTTTAAAGTAATTTCAGAGTATTTTTAGTATAAGTTCTTCGGGGGTATAACAAATGAAAAAACTTATTCTTAGTTCGTTATCATTTTTACTGTTAACATTCACGGGAATTCTATTTAGTTGCAGCCAGAACAACCAGCCAACCGAATTAATCGAAAATTATGAATTGGCGCTTGTTGCCGAATCGCAAACTTTATGGACTGGTGTAGCAGTTTCGCAGGAGGGGCGAATATTCGTCAATTATCCAAGGTGGGGAAATGAAATTCAATTTTCTGTTGCCGAAATCACGAGCGGCGAACCCGTAGCATTTCCTAACGAAGATTGGAATAAATGGGATAGCAGTGTAGACCAGGCTCAACATTTTGCTTGTGTTCAGAGCGTTTATGTCGATAAGAATAACAATTTGTGGATACTGGATACAGGCAACCCGTTTTTTAATGGCTGTATTAAGAATGCACCGAAACTGGTGAAAATTAACTTAGCAGATAACCGTGTTATAAAGACAATTCCGTTTCCCGATGACCTTGTATTTGGATCAAGTTATTTAAATGATATGCGAATTGATGTAGAAAGAAACTATGCTTATTTAACAGACTCGGGAAAGGGTGCGATATTCATTGTAAATCTGAACACTGGTGATGTTAAAAGGCGGTTTAATAATCATTCATCAACAAAAGCTGAAAAGATTATACTAACAATTGAACAGCGAGAATGGGGAACACCGGTGCATTCAGATGGCTTAGCCCTTGATCCGAACAACGAATACCTTTATTACCAGGCGCTAACTGGCCGTACACTCTACAGGATTAAAACAGAATATTTGCGGGACTTTTCTTTAACAACTGCTGAAGTAGATAATAAGGTTGAGCACGTTGGAACATCCGGCGCTTCCGATGCAATAGAGTTCGGACCAGACGGATACCTATACTTAACTTCAATTGAGCTTAATGCAATTAGAAGGTTTGATGTTGTTTCAAAAACAACGGAGCCTTTTGTTGCAGACGAGAATTTAAAGTGGCCGGATAGTTTTTCAATTACTAATGACGGAACTATTTACGTAACAACTTCACATTTGCATTTAGGCTTGCAATCTGAAATGACTTATAAGTTATTTAAAGTCATTCGAAATTAATCTCTCATCACACTATAATATTTCATCGAGTCGGTTTTAATAAGCAAAACCAACATGGGTTATTATTATATTAAATTTTCTGTGCATGACGTGACTAACTTAAATTCAAATACGGATATTTTATAGACAATTAATAATTTAACATTGTAGTTGAATAGTTCATAAGGGAGGTTCGAGGCAATGTGGACACGATATTTTACTTATACAGTGATATGGATTGTTCTATCCTTGAATATAACAGTCTATAATCAGGAAGAAAGCATTATAGTCGGATATAGTATTCGAATGCCTTCAAAAATCCTTAATAAAGAGGTGAAGCTTTCCATACATATTCCCAATGATTATGATGAATCTGAAGAGAAGTACCCGGTTTTATACACCTTTCAAACTCATTTTGAACAGGTGGCAGGCGCTGTTAAAAATTTATACGATTACGGTCTAATTCCTAAAACTATCGTTGTGCTTATTGATAATTATGAATTTGGATATCTTACTCCTACTAAGGTTGAAAGTAATCCCAACTCGGGAAAAGCAGATTTGTTTCTTCAATTTTTTAATGAAGAGTTATTCGCTTTTATTGATTCAACATATCGTACACATCCCTACAGGACTATATTCTCGAATTCCTGGGGTGCAATGTTTGCGACATATGCTGTTTTGGCTAAACCAAAAATATTCAACTCAGCAATAGCCAGTATCCCCTGGATACCTTTTGATAGGGAAAACAAATACATGATATCTGAAGCCGGAAAATTTCTGAACAATAATGTGTATCAAAATTATTTGTACATGACGATGGATAATGAATCTGAGATTCTTCCGGACCTTGAAACCTTTCTAAAGATCCTTAAAACAACGCCAAAGGCTGGGCTTGAATGGGAGTACCATTATTGGCCTGAAGAAGATCATACTTCAACTCCGTATAGATCAATATATTCCGGTTTAAGGTCGCTTTACAACGAGTGGAATCATATTCCTTTGGAAATTGCAGCTAAAGGTTTGGGGGCAATAAAAAAGCATGAATTTAATTTGAATAGAAAGTTTGGATACAAAATCGGGATTTCGCCAAACGCATTGCGATTGGCCGGGCAAGAGCAGCAGAATAATGATAATTTTGATGAAGCAATATCAATTTATAAATATGCTATCGATAAACAACCTACGAGACCATTTGGATATGTTACATTGGGAAGAGTGTATGAAAAAATTGGCAAGTTAGCCCTTGCTAAAGAAGCATTTCAAAAAGCTTATGAGCTTGCAGAAACAACATCGCATCCGCAGATAAAATGGGTAAAGA
>JANQLA010000059.1 GCA_028280855.1 Melioribacteraceae bacterium | reverse complement strand
TAGCATCTCCTATTAAAGACCATACGGGTAAAATCGTTTCCGTGATGGAAATGTCCACGGATATAACAGCCATAAAGAAAATGCAATCACAAATGGCGGATGTCGGACAATTTGTAAGCTCACTTGCTCACACTATTAAAGGGATAATAACAGGACTGGAAGGAGGAATATATGTTGTTGAATCCGGTTTCAAAAAAAATCAAAACGATGTAATAAAGAACGGATGGGGAATGGTTCAGCGGAATGTTGAGCGGGTTTCCAATCTTGTTCTCGATATGTTGTACTATGCAAAGTCACGTACACCGGAAAAAAGCGAAATTGATTTACCGAAATTATGCCGCGATGTTGGCGATCTCTTCAAAGTGAAGCTCGAAGAAAATAATATTGAAATAGAATATGACTTGGAAGATGTGGAAAAATTAAAGGGCGACTCCAAAGCAATTCATACGTTAATTTTAACCCTGCTTGAAAACGCAATTGACGCATGCCGATGGGACAAGCCGGGAAAGGCACATATTGTTAAGGTTACTCTGCGATTTAAAGATGATATGTATAATTTATCAATAAGTGACAACGGTTTAGGTATAAGTAAAGATAACAAAGCAAAATTGTTCACAAGTATGTATTCAACAAAAGGATCCTCAGGAAGCGGGTTCGGTTTGATGGTGGTTAAAAAAATTGTTGATGAACATAAAGGTAGAATAGAAGTTGAGTCTGTAGAAGGAGAGGGAACTATGTTTAAAGTGTTAGTGCCACCCGAATAATTCCAGAATCGTTAGGCGCTATTCTGGCACACTGTTTTATGCACTAGATTCAAAGTGTTTTTATCTTTATTTTAGCATACGTTTGGGAAAATATTGTCGAGAAGAACGCAGTATTTTTAATAAATAATTATTCAGCTTTACATGAAAAAGAACACTGTAAGCTGCCCATACTGTAATAGTTCACGCACCATAAAGCATGGTAAAACCTCTACCAATAATCAGCGGTACTACTGCCGGTACTGCCATAAAACCTGGATAGAAAGCAAGAAAATAAACAGGGCTGTTGAATTCGGAATTCTTGCCGAAGCATATCTTGGAGGCTATTCATACAGGGACTTACATAAAATTTCACCTTATTCTCCGACTAAAATTAACCAAATGATAAGGGAATACCTGATCGGCTGCAGCAACTGGGAAGATTACCTCGACGCTTGTTCCCCCAAACACGAATCGCGACTAATACACCTGGTTGGTAAATACTTTGCATGTACATCCGACGACGGTAAAGGTAACTGTAAATTCCTGGCTCTTGCAATTGATGCCCTTTCAACCGTTGTTCTTGGTTTCGAAGTCGGTAAGGAATCCAAAGAGTTGTGGATAACTTTGCTTGACAGGCTGAATTGCAGGGGAATAATTTGCCCAACTTTTATGTCTTACGGTTCAAAGCATATCGAAGACGCCCTTGAAGTTGTATTTCCTTATTCTACCTCGTTCACAAATTTTACAAGAGCAGCTTATGACAAAAATCTTAAGCATAAGCTTTACTACCCGCTCGATCGCAGGAAACTGATTATGGATGCAATTAGTGCATATGAAAATAACCGAGACTATAAACTGAGCAATTATCTCTTAATCTTTAAAGACAAAAGAATGAGAGAACTTGTACTTAACTCGCAAGAGCATTTTATAAACAGGTTAAAGGAAAGAATGCAAATGAAGAACACAACACGTTTCGAAGGGTTGTGTTCAGAATTTCAAAAAAGGTTTGAAAAATTCCATATGATTAAATACGATCCAATGCCGATTATTAACGGATGGATTGCATGGTGGATGCTCTCGCCTTTACCCATTGGCTTTAGTCGTCTTTCGCTTTACCTACAAAAACCTCATCAAACCCACTTTCAAAATTTTAGCTGCGGCACGCTTCCCGAACCTATGGAACTGGATATTGACAGTCCCGAGATGCGCACTTTCATTATTGAACTTGCGGTTCGTTCATTACACATACCAATTCAATAGCCAACAAAATCACCAACCATAACATGGATTCAACAATACAACACTTGCTTTACAGAACTTAATTTCGTCTTGATTTTACAAGTACACATGCATATTTATACCCTTAGAACATTCGAATAAATTGTTAACAACGGAAGGAATACAAACAATACCGTAATTTTTTACATGCCGATAATTCTTCTCGATGTTAGCGGTTTAGATTTCAACCTTAAGGGATGATAAAGTGTTCACGATGAATTCATTATCGAAACTATCCTGCTACACAATTTACAATCCGGGCGAACACACATTTGCATCGTTTGATACAGCAATAAAATTTTCCAGCATCACCAAATTTATCCATCTCTTTCATTTTGAAAATTCTTCCGATATTCAAAATAAATATTTCTGCCCCGGGTCAATTTTCCGGAGAAGCTATGCTGAAGCAAATTGCTCAAGTGGTTGAGAAAAACAATTGAGATAAAAATCAAAAAGAATTTTGCATTTAGTTTTTTGTTGTTGAAATAGCAGCTATTGTCTTTACTAAAATAAATTCGAAGAAACTCTAAAAACAAAGGAGCTAAAATGGCTGATGAATTACGAAAAACACCTAAACTAGATGAACTGGAAAGTGGTGCCTGGCCGAGCTTTGTAACCGAAATTAAAAATGAAGCGAAGAAAAATCCAAAAGCAGGTGATCTTTTGGGACAACTGGAAAGATCGTACGAAGAGAGAATTGGACATTGGAAGCACGGAGGAATTGTTGGCGTTAGAGGATATGGAGGCGGAGTAATCGGGCGGTATTCCGATTTACCGGAAGATTTTCCCAATGTATCGCACTTTCACACATTAAGAATCAACCAACCGGCGGGATGGTTTTATAACTCAGATGC
>JANQLA010000016.1 GCA_028280855.1 Melioribacteraceae bacterium | reverse complement strand
AAAAAAAATAATTGAAGAATTATTGAAACAAAATATTCGGTTAGCTGAACCGGGAGAGTTTACGAAGCGGGCGTTCCTGAACGGTAAAATGGATTTAGTGCAAGCTGAAGCTGTTGCAGATGTTATAAGTTCCCGTACCGATGCTTCATTGCGGGGGGCTAGAAATCAACTTGACGGCATGTTATCCAAACAAGTCGATTTATTGCGTGAAATGCTGATTAACGCTTCATCAATGATTGAGTTGGAGCTCGACTTTGCAGAAGAGGATTTAGAGTTTATGTCTTTGCAAAAAGTTGAGAAAATTGTTGATGAAGTTCTTTCGAAAATCGATTCTTTGATACCTACTTATACATTTGGCAGAGTTATTAGAGAGGGGATTAATGTTGCACTTGTAGGTAAACCAAACGTTGGCAAATCATCGCTATTAAATTATATTCTCAAAGAATCACGTGCTATTGTATCCGCCATCCCTGGAACAACCAGAGATGTAATTAGAGAAGAAGTTTCAATTGACGGTATTTTATTCAGACTTTATGACACAGCCGGTATAAGAATTACCAATGATGAGATTGAAAAAGAAGGTGTGCTTAGAAGTAGGGAAGCGGTTAAGAACGCAGACCTGGTGCTATTCATCAACGACGCTTCACTGGGATATGACCATGATGTGATCGACGAATTAATTGAATTAACAATGGAAGACCGGATAATCACAATTGGCAATAAAATCGATTTGGTAAACGAACGAAACGAATTGTTCGACTCGTTCGTTAGTGCTTTGGATGGAGCCGGTATAAAATCCTTGCTTGATAAAATGATAGAGAAAACCATTGGTTCGCATAATTACACAGAACAAACAGCAGTCGTTTCGAACCTTAGACACTTTGATGCATTAAAGAAAGCAAAAATGTTATTAGAAAAAGCTAAAAGTTCAATTGAATTAGGAATGACAGGGGAGTTCATATCAGTTGATTTACGGAATTCTGAAAACTCTCTTGGTGAAATAATTGGTAAAGTAACAACGGATGATATTCTGAACAATATATTTTCGAAATTTTGCATTGGTAAATAAATCGTTTCACGTGAAACGCTGCGATATAACTATTTCGATTGTCTTATGCATGAACGATTGATCGATAGTCTAAAAATAGTGATGTCCATACTCATTCGAAATATTTTGGAGGGGAGGCAGATTTAAAAAAATGTTCCACGTGAAACCGAAAGGTTAGAATGAATACATATTATGACGTAATTATTGTAGGCGGTGGACATGCCGGAATTGAGGCAGGTATTGCTGCTGCCAAAATGGGCTGTTCTGTTGCTATGGTTACGATGGACAAAAACGCGATTGGGCGAATGTCATGCAATCCTGCAATTGGCGGAAGTGCAAAAGGGCATTTGGTTCATGAAATAGATGCGCTTGGCGGAGTGATGGGAGAAATTGCCGATAAGACGGGTATTCAATTTAGAATCCTAAATAAATCCAAAGGCCCGGCCGTTTGGGCGGGTAGGTGTCAGTCGGACAGGAAACTGTACTCAGCGGAGGCTTTACGTGTTGTTGAATCAACTAAAAATCTGGAAATTTTAGAAGACTCCGTCATAGAAGCGTTAGACGAGAACAAGAAAATTATTGGTGTAAAAACCGGGAGCGGCAGGGAAATATCATGTAAAGCTCTCGTTGTTTGCTCTGGAACATTTCTTAACGGATTAATGCACACAGGACTAAACTCCACACACGGGGGTCGATTCGGAGAGAAGCCTTCAATCGGTTTAACACAGTCAATTGAGAAGATGGGTTTTGAATCAGGTCGATTAAAAACCGGAACTCCGCCTCGACTTAACGGCGATACAATCGATTGGAAAAAGCTTAAAGAGCAGCCGGGAGATGAAGTGCCGGAACCGTTCTCAACACGAACGGATAAATCTTTGTTTCCGTTTTTGCCTCAGGTAAGCTGTCACCTGGTTTATACGGATGAAAAAGTTCACAAAATTTTGGAAAAAGGTTTTGATGAATCGCCGATGTTTACCGGGTTGATTAACGGTGCAGGGCCACGTTATTGTCCGTCGATTGAAGATAAACTTGTTCGTTTCGCAGATAAAAAATCTCATCAGCTTTTCCTTGAACCCGAGGGATTGGATGATAACACAATTTACGTAAACGGATTCTCAACTTCGCTGCCGGCGGATATTCAATACGAGGCGATTAAAGCTATTCACGGGCTAGAAAACGCTGAAATGCTGCGACCGGGATACGCAGTTGAATACGATTATTTTCCTCCATACCAGATACATCTTACACTGGAAACTAAATTGATTGAAGGATTGTACTTGGCCGGACAGATAAACGGTACATCAGGTTACGAAGAAGCTGCCGGTCAGGGTCTTGTTGCAGGAATTAACGCGGCACTTAAAATCCAAGGACGATCTGAATTTACACTAAAGCGTAGTGAAGGTTATATTGGTGTTCTTATTGACGATCTTGTCGGGAAATCAACCAATGAGCCTTACAGGATGTTTACATCACGAGCCGAACATCGATTAATTTTACGCCAGGATAACGCCGACCAAAGATTGATGAAGTACGGACATGAATATGGATTAATTTCTGATAGCCAAATCGAGGAATTGAACAAACGTGAATTGCTGATATCAAAGAGTGTCGATCTTTTATCGAAAGTGAAAGTACGTCCAACGATGGTAAATGAATTCTTCGATAAGGTGAAGACCTCCAAGCTTGAAAACGTTGAGACGCTTGATAAAATTACTCGTCGCCCCGAAATTAAATTGGGTGAAATTCTAACTGAAATTGATTTCGGACTGAACGGCGAATTGGATTCTTTGAAAAACGACTCAAAAGCAATACAGCAAGTTGAAATTAATTTGAAATACGAAGGCTATATTAAACGCCAGTATGATATGATAGAAAAGATGGAGAAGTTGGACACCGTAACCATACCTTTAAATTTCGATTTTAAAAAAATAAAACAAATTTCTTTGGAAGGGCGCGAAAAACTCAACAAAATAAAACCGAGATCAATAGGACAGGCTTCTCGAATTTCAGGTGTTTCCCCTTCTGATATTTCTATTTTATTGGTATATTTGAAGAATTAAATTCTGAGGGATTATTTGGACTTACAAGAACAATATTTACGGGAATTAAAAAGCTTTTTTTGGGAAAATAGTCTTAATCCGGATATTTATCAACTTGAACGACTTGCACATTATGCTTCGCTTGTAACCGAAAAAAATGAGAAAGTAAATTTAGTTTCGCGACGGGATATCAGTAAGATAATTGAAAATCATATTTTTATTTCGTCATTCATTTCTGAATTTTTGCCTGAAAAAGTAAATCGGTTTCTCGATATCGGTACAGGCGGCGGATTTCCTGGCATTCCTCTTGCTATCACAAACCCAATGATGAGAGGAGTATTAGTTGATTCAACGCAGAAAAAAATTGAAGCTGTGCAGGAATTTGTTGACAAGCTGAAACTTAGCAATGTGCTTGTTGAAAACGAAAGGGTTGAAAGCGATGAATTTATAGCGAAGTACAAAGACTCTTTTAACCTTGTTGTTAGCAGGGCAACCGTACCGCTCATTATTCTTTTCAGGTATTCCATCCCGCTAATTAAAGAGAAGGCTTATTTAATGGCAATAAAAGGCGGCGATCTTGAAAAAGAATTTAAAACCGCTGAAATGAAATACAAAGCCTATATTAAAAAATCAACTATCTTTGAGCTTGCTTACAAACCAACAAACGTTCGCAACGAAAAAGGTAAAAAACTGGTAATGTTGGAATTAAGTAAATGAGTTCGGAACAAAGAAGAATTTTTGAAGAAATAAGCAAACTCTCCACTGAACAGAAAAACCCCAACTCGGTAAACATTGATAAACAATCCACAGAAGCAATTCTGCATATTATCAATAACGAAGACAAGAATGTACCATTAGCTGTTGAAGCCGAAATTCCTTACATAACACAAGCAGTTGATAAAGTTGTTGAAGCAATTAAGAACGGCGGCAGACTTCTTTACTTTGGCGCCGGTACAAGCGGCAGGCTTGGTGTTGTTGACGCTTCCGAATGTCCGCCGACTTTCGGAGCTCCTTACGGATTGATTGACGGTTTCATTGCCGGCGGCAAAGAAGCAATGTTTCGCGCTCAAGAAGGCGCTGAGGACTATGAAGAAAACGGTGCAAACGATGTAGTTGCATCAAATGTTACCGATAAAGATGTTGTATGCGGAATTGCGGCAAGTCGGCGCACCCCTTATGTAATTGGAGCTATTAAGAAGGCAAAGGAAATTGGTGCAACAACTTTGTATGTAACTGCAACCCCGCGAGAGACATTCAATATTGATGAAGTTGATGTTGCAATTTGCCCGCATGTTGGACCCGAAGTAGTCATGGGTTCTACTCGTATGAAAAGCGGCACCGCCCAAAAACTGGTTCTTAATATGATTACAACTACCGCGTTCGTGCGACTCGGCAAAACATACGAGAACATGATGATTGATCTTCAGCAAACTAATAAGAAATTAATCGAACGCTCGAAAAGAATTGTAATGATGATTACAGGCGTAGATTACGAAGAAGCTGTGTCGTATCTTGAGCAATCGAAAGGTCATGTGAAGACTGCACTTGTTATGATTCTCGCTAAATGTAATTATGAAGATGCTCAAGTACGTCTTGTAAAAGCTGATGGCTTTGTAAGGAAGGCAATAGAATTATAATTTCGTTCTCATTCTTTTTATTCGAACAAATTAAAAACCCGACGTATCGCCGGGTTTTTAACGGATGCCTAGGGGTGACCATGCCCTCTTACCCCTCATATCAAAATTAAAATGCGGGCTGGGAAAACACCCGCATTTGTGGGTACTGGGAATAAAGGTGAGGATGTGTTATAACGAATCCCTCGGTACAATAATATGTATTTATTGACGGTAAAGAATTAGTAGTATTACTTATATCGTACTATATCACCAAATTTTTCTTATTACATGCGAAAAAAGCTAATAAACGAGGTTTTTACACTAAAAATTAAATTATAAGACACGGTTACAAAGGTATTTTCCTAGGTATTTATACTGATTTTTTAAAGTACAGATATTGATATTTTTGAAATAAAATTATAGGAATTTACCATGACTACCGAAATAATCGAAAAAGTATTAAACGATGAAATTTATGAAGATGAGATAAAAGCCGAAGATTACATCAACAAATATTTTTTAAAAAAACTGGTGAAGAGAAAATTTCCAAATATTTCCGAAGAAATTATTTATTTTGCAATTAATTTTTGTAATGATATGATTAAACCGCCTAGAACAAAGGAAGATTATATAAAAGCGCTGGTTCGCGTAATGTCGGAACATAGTTCCAGCATTGTCACTATTTCATGACGATAATATTTTTATTTTTTCAAGTAGAACACTCGTTAGATCAATATATTGATTTATTTTTCAGTTTTAGCAATCCAATCCTTTTTCTTCTTCTTTTTCTGTTCATTTTTATAGCCATATTATTTTTAACATCCCGAAATATTATTCGCCCAATGAAACTTAAGCACGAGCAGGAAAAAGTTAAACATAAAGAAGAGAAGGTAAAGCTGGAACTTGAAAAAGCCAGGCTTTCAGCAATGTTTGCCGAACTTGATCCGGATCCCCTCGTAAGAATTGACGCGAATGGAATTATTACAAGTTGTAATAACTCTGCAAAGCGGCTGCTTGGTCTTCAAAAGCTCGACGGTATGTATGTCTTCGACGTAATAAAAAAAATTATCTATAATCCGAGAGAAATAATTGAAAGACAGGAGAAAATTGATCATATTGAAATAATTAACGGGCGCCATTATTCGGTTCATACAAAAGGAATCCGAGACTTAAAGTTTGTCCAGATTTATTTTCATGATATAACAAAAGAAAAAGAGGATGAAAAGAAGTTAGAGAATTACCAACAGAAGCTACGAGAGTTATCAAGGGATATTCAATCCAAAACAGAAGCAGAACGAAGAAGAATTGCTGCTGAATTGCACGATAGCGTTGGTCAGCAACTATCCCTTCTTAAATTAAAAGCACAACAGATTTCATCGGAAGAAGCAAGTAACAACGGTAAGGAACAGGCAGATATTTTAGAGATTGTCGACAACATCACCAACGAAGTAAGATCAATCCTCTATCAGCTTAAACCTAAAATTCTTGATGAGCTTGGCCTGGGTGCCGCAATAACTTCGTTAATAGACAGAGTCCGGGATGAAACAGGTATTAATGGTAGCGTCGATTTAATTGGAAATGCTGTTAGGTTTTATCCGGAATATGAACTAAATATATTCAGGGTTATCCAGGAGTCTGTAAATAATATTATAAAGCATTCAAAAGCAGATGAATTCTCTGTTCAATTAATTTATATAAAGGAAAAACTGAGGATTATTGTTACCGATAACGGAATTGGGTTCAATTATACCAGCGAATCAAACAGTAAAATTAAGCGGGGATACGGTCTAATAAATATGTATGAGAGAATAGAAAGTTTAGGCGGACAGCTTAAAATTGATTCAAATCCCGACCAAGGCACAATAGTTCTTTTAGAAATACCAAAATTGAAGGAAGTAAGAAATGATTAGAATTCTATTTGCGGATGATCATAAATTGTTTAGGCAAGGCATTATTAGTCTTCTGGATAACAATGATTACTTATGTGTTGTGGGTGAAGCGGAAAACGGTAAAGAGTTAATAACAAAGTATTATGAATTAAAACCGGATGTTGTTCTTTCGGATATAAATATGCCTCTTGGAACAGGACCGGAATCAATTCAGAAAATTCGAAATAAGGATGAGTCGCCTAAAGTTTTATTCTTATCTATGTATACCGGGGATGAATACATACATTATGCACTTAAATCCGGCGCGCTGGGATTGGTAAGTAAAAGCATTATGAAAGGTGAGCTTATAAACGCAATTCTTGCGGTTGCTAAAGGCAATAAATATTTTATGGGTAAAAGTGATGAGGATCTTGAAAACATTAAAAAAAAATATACGTTGATTGAAAAAAAGAAAAGATATGTTTTGGTTGATCCTTTAACACGAAAAGAATTTGAAGTATTGGAACTGGTTGGCGAGGGATTAACAAGTTCGGAAATTGCAGACAAGCTCGGTGTTAGTAAAAGAACTGTTGATGTTCACAGATCCAAAATTATGGAAAAGCTCAATATAAAATCTCTGCCTGCGTTTATAAAATACGCAGTGGAATTCAATATAGATAAAAAATGACTAAAGAAATTATTTAGTAGTTCGATAATACTTATTGACAAGGGGTTCATCTGCTAAACTAATTTCATTTTTTAATAAGACCAGGAGGTTTTATGAAACGCCTTAATTATGCAATATTTTTGTTAACGCTAGTTTTTACAAGCGCCTCATTTTCCCAAACCGAAGCTATCGGGAAAATATTTACTGAAGCGCAAGCACAAGAGTTCTATGGCAGTGTTGTTGAAAGCTATACGATGAATGCAGACACTTTATTAAACCTGTTGAAATCAACCGATGATAAGGTTATGTTTAGTATCGAAAAAGACAAAATAATAATAGCCGGGGACGGGAGGGAGCCGATCTATCCTAAAAACGTTACGATTCCTAAAGACAAGGTTTTACGAGTCTTCTCAAAATCAAAAGTGCTTGAATTACTTGCTGTCGGTAGAAAAAACGATGTTGTAATTCAGTTGAGAGAAGTTACTACTACTTTAGAGAATGGCGCTACGGTTTTGGAGAGAAGTTATCCTTGTCCTCCCCATTGTGATTAATGCAAATTTGGAACATTATAGCTGCAATTGCATCATTAATTTGGATTATAGTAGCAGCTTTTCAATGGCATAGTAAGTATAGCAGTTTCTTTATTCTTATTTCTTTTGGTGGACTAATAGGATTTATTACCTATAATTTTAAGCTTGGTGGTGCTCAGAATTTTTATCTTGCCAGTGCAATGCTGATGCCACCAAGTTTATATAAAAGCCATTTTCAAAAGCAAATCCTAATTTACCTTTTTATAGGCGTGCTAATTTATTTTTTTTCATCTTTTTTTCTTGATGAATCTCAACCTCATTTTTTTGAGCTTTTGATTTTTATAATTGTTTTCTTGATAATTTTATCAAGAATTGTGAAGTCGATATACATTGAAAATATGGTGAAAATATTTGAATGCGTTCTTGGTGCTTATTTATTTTCACTTATTATTAAATACATACCTCTTCTAAACGAAGGAGAATCTGGACTGGTGTTTTATTATTTAACAACCTTCTTCCAAATATTTATTGGAATCTTTTTCATTTTCGCTCGAGAAGATAATCCAAAACTGATTTTTAAATTGCCTCAATCGTTTTCTAGCTGAGACCAATATTTTTAACCCAAAGTTGCCTTGCTCTGTTAGTGTGCATCAAAGGTTACAATAAACAAGTCAACCACAGCAGTCAACTTTTGTCTTTAAGATTCAACTCACGTTTAATTTTTATAATCCACAAATTTCATTAATTTTGTTTGCGATTCAGTTTCACAATACAATTCCAATTACATATCAGGGAGGTAACATGAAAGCAATACGCACACTAACTATTCTAATTTTGGTTCTGCTTTTTTCCAATAATTTTGCTCAAACAGAATTAGCAGGCGAAATTTTTGGCCGTTGAACTATTTGGAGATGTTTTAGAAAGCTATTCAATGGAAACAGACGAGCTGCTTGATATAATGAAAAACACGGATGACAAGGTTATGTTTAGCCTTGAAAATGGCGCTGTAATAATTGCAGGTGATTTAAGAAAACCGCTCTCTCCACAGAATGTATTAATTCCGCAAGAAAAGGTATTACGTGTATTTTCGAAGATAAGAGTACTTGAACTTATTGCATTGGGCAGACAAGATGAAACAAGCATAAACCTTAGAGAAAAAGCCCTTACATTAGAGAATGGAAATACGGTTTTGGAAAAAGGTATTCCATGTCCACCAAATTGTGATAATAACGTAGTTTCAAAATAAAAATATGAAAAAGTTTCTTTAGTAGGCTTACCTCACTCTGTTAGGTTGCAATACTAAATTAGTGTTCTCGGCTCCGCTCGAACACCGAAATGTTTGTAGTACTGATAGTATAATTCTGTTCGTCTCCCGGCTCCGCGTGAATACTTAGTGTTAGTACACGAAACTACCTCTCAAACAGGAATAAACTTAATACCGAATACCGCATAAAGCTTTACATAAATTTCGTGCTAATTCTTCACACTTCGCTTGACATCCTGCCTAATTATTTGTTTTATAGGTTTTTCATTGCGACGAATAAAATGAATAATACCAAACTTGATTATTTGAAGTATCCCGACAGCCGCGACGTGCTTTTTGTGCTTGGCGCAGGTGCGTCACACCCGGACGGGGTTCCGCTGCAGCGTCATATTTTGCCAATGCTTCTATCGAATCAGACCATTCGCAATTCCGTAATCGGCAAACAGGTTAATGAGTTTGTTACGGACAATTTTGCTTATGATAAAGAAAAGAGATTATATCCTCAACTCGAAGCCGTATTCGGTTTTCTTGATTATTTTATTGCTCAGAACGAGAGTCTTAGTCTTAATTACAGCAATCAGCAAATTATTAGAACAAAAGAATATTTGATTAAGCTGATACACTACATAGTTAACCTGAACACCAATGGAAACAGTAAAGTCTATCAACAATTCTGGGAAAGGATTTCTTCTCGGACAAATAATTTTTCTATTATTACTTTGAATTACGACACACTATTAGAACAATCATTCGACTTTTTGTTCAAGAAATTCGGCTACCTGGATTACTGTTTTCATTTAATGAACTTTGATAAACGGGACGAACTTAAACCTTATAATTTCTGGATAAATCCGCGAGAGCCAATAACAACAGGAGCAAACCAATCCCCTGTTCCAATTAAACTCCTGAAGTTACACGGCAGCTTAACCTGGAAATACTGTAATTGCTGTAACCAAACTTTGCTTACTCCATGGGACAGGGAAGTTGACCTCAACCGTGGAACTTACACCGGCTATACATATCCTGATAAAACAAAATATGATATTGTTTGTCCGCAGGACGGAACCGAATTTCAAACGTTAATTCTAATGCCGTCGTACGTAAAACCTTTAACACAGCCGGTAATTTCGCAGTTAACCGGTGAGGCATCGCGGGAAATACGAGCTGCCAAGAAAATAGTGTTTATAGGCTACTCATTGTCAAATGCAGATTTGCATATTCGAGCATTGTTCAAAAAACACCTTAACGATGAAGTAAAGGTCTATGTAATAAATACAAAGAGAACCGAGGAATTTAAACTAAAGTATTACTCGCTTACCAAAAATGTAGAGTTCATCAATCTCTCGTTCGAAGATTTTATTAACAACGATCAGTTAATTGATGAAGTTCTAGGAAACTGATGGTAGTGCAGATATTCCTGTCTACGCATCAAGTCTCTGAAACAACCAACCGTCAAGGTTACTTTCTCCCTTTAAAAATTATTATGAATGTAGGTTGACCCGAATATATATAAGCGAGCAGAAGAGATACATAAAGCATCGAGTTATATTTATCAGAAATAAGCCAATAAACTCTTACAACTCTTTTAATGGAGGAACTCTTAGTTCATCTATTTTCCAATTAGCTTTTTTAGCTCCAGCCTGGTATGCGCTTTCAAGAAATTCTAAAACAATCTCACGGGGGTTATCGGAACCTCTTACATCAGCATACCTCAGTAAAGCCATAGGGCTGCCGTTACTTTCAACCCATTTAGCAGTGTCTGGCGAAAGAACTTCTTTGTCCAAATCTTCCGGTGAAGGATAAG
>JANQLA010000015.1 GCA_028280855.1 Melioribacteraceae bacterium | reverse complement strand
TTTGCTTATCATGTTAGGCGAAGGTCCAATGAACTTAACATTGTGTTCTCGGCAGATACCTGAGAAATCTGCATTTTCTGCAAGAAACCCATAACCGGGATGTATCGCGTCTGCGCCAGTAATTTGAGCTGCGGACATAATGTTTGGAATTCGTAGGTAGCTGTCTTTGCTAGCTGCTGGGCCAATGCAAACGGCTTCGTCTGCAAATAATGTATGAAGCGAATCGGTGTCTGCTTCGGAATACACAGCAACGGTTTTTATACCGAGCTCTTTACAGGTTCTTATTATTCTTAAAGCAATTTCGCCGCGGTTAGCGATTAAAATTTTATTGAACAATTAATCCTCAGATATTTTTTGATTGGGCTAAGAACGTTCCACTAAAAACAACGGCTGATTGTACTCAACCGGTGTGCCGTTTTCGACCAGAATCTTTACAACTTTCCCACCCACGTCGGATTCAATTTCATTCATAAGTTTCATTGCTTCTACTATGCAAAGCACTGAACCTTCAGCTACCTGGTCTCCAACCTGTATATAAGGATCTGCATCAGGTGCAGGGGCCCTATAGAATGTTCCCACAATCGGAGATTTAATCTCATGGAGATTTTTTGACCCGAGGTCTGCTTCGGTAGTTGGTTCAGGTGTAGCAGACGCGACTACAGGAGACACAGGTTCAGCCTGTGGAGCAGGCGTGGTAGCACCAGTTTGAAGTACTGGGTAATTTGTTACAATCTGGTTCTTAGAGTTTTTGGATATTTTAATTCTTAGATCGCCTTCCTGGATAGAAAAATCGGCGATATCGCTTTTTTCAACAATTTTTATCAATTGTTTAATTTGATTTACGTCCATATCCCACACAATTTAGTTTTTAACTCTTTCGGCGTATTCGCCGGTTCTTGTATCAACTTTCAATTTGTCGCCTTCGTTAATAAAAAGCGGCACCTGAATCTCAGCGCCAGTTTCCAATGTTGCCGGCTTCATTACGTTTGTTGCAGTGTCACCTTTGAAACCCGGTTCTGTTGCGGTAACTGTCAAATATACAAACACGGGTATATCAACACTAATGATATTATCATGCTCATCAACAAGTAATTCTACTTCTTCGCTTTCTTTTAGCAGCCTTTCACCATCACCAAAGTACACTGCATCTACAGTAATTTGATCGTAGGTTTCGTTATCCATCAATACTAAGCCGCCGGCCTCTTTGTAGAGGTATTGATATTTTTTTCTTTCCACTCTTACAACCTCTACACTTTCACCGGAACGGAAAGTATTATCAAGCACTTTACCAGTGCGTAAATTTTTTAATTTCGATCTTACGAACGCTCCGCCTTTACCGGGCTTAACGTGTTGAAATTCTACAATAGTATACAAATCGTTCTTAAATTTTATAATCAATCCATTCCTGAAATCCGACGTATCTGCCATGCGTTCCTCTTACTATATATTTGGTGATTATGCATTAATGTAAGCTAAGTATTTATCCGCCTCGCGAGAAGCCGGTGTATTTGCGTAATCTTTTTTAATTTTTTTCAAAAGATCTTCAGCGCCTGAATTATCCGACGCATTTATAGAATTTTTCGCAGCGCTTAACAAATAATCCGGGTTCTGCGGATTTGTCTTCTCTATTTTTGATGCCCTTAAATAAGCATCGGCAGCATCTTCATAATCTCCTTTTACTTCGTAACAAGCTGCTTTACCGGCAAGCGCTGCTGCAGCAAGGATATTGTTTGAACCGGAGTAACCATCATATTCTTTATATGCTTCATCAATTCTAGCCAATGCATAAAGGGCGTTTGCAAGGTACAACCTCGAAACTTCGGCCTGTTCTGCGCCGCTGTAACTATCCACTATCTGCCGGAGTCCGATAATATTTGTCCCTGGTTTTCCTTCAATGGCTTCGGCATACGAACCTTCGTTAAAAATCGGGATGACCAACGCTAACTGCGCAGAGGCAGCCCGGTTATCCTGTTCGATTTTTGATGTGTACCAAAAAATTGCTACAACCACAACTGCAATAACAGCTACAGCAGCAAGTATTTTGGATTGATTTTGCTCGTAAAATTTCTGGACTTCGTAATAGCCTGTAACTAGCCTATCTTCTTTAATCTGCTTTTTAGTCAATTTTTTCTTTTTAGCTAACACATCTGCTCCAGTTATTGTTATTCGTAAAAAATAGAACGAAAAGATATAAAAATTTACAGACCAATTCTAATATGATTTGAATAGACCCAGGGGAAATTATCCCGGTGAACTTCAACCCTGTAGACGCCCGGCTCCTCTATTTTAAATTCAGCGTCAATATTTTCAATCGTATCATTTGGGGCACCGTTTCTTATTAATTTTATTGAGCAGCTTTCCCCAGGCAAAAGTACCCTCAGTTTAGTCCTGTCTGTAAGCGGCATTTTTTCACCCATCTGGAAAATCCGGGTACTGTTTTCTCCGAAAAATCTAAATCCTTTTGCATCACCCCTGTAGTAATTTGAAACAAACACGTTCCCGTTTCTCATTGCGTCAATAATAATTCTTTTTGTATCATCAATTTTTCTATCTTTATCAATGGGCAGCTTCGTTAAAACGTGAGTACGAACGGATTTAAAAAGTACCTTGTACGGAAAGACCTCCACTTCAAAAAATCCCAGAAGGTTAATTTTATGCGCATGTGCGTCTACACCTCCGATTCCAACTACTCGTCGCTTAAGATTCAGTTCGTCCCATACCTTTATTGTTTCCTGCGGAGGTGCAACAACCGATTGAAGCGGATGCACGAAATAGTTATACTTATTCTGTTCAGTTAATCCTTCCATCCAAACGGACATGTGGTTCCATATTTCTATACCGGTAAACTCTTCCGAATCCCATTCTGTCCAAGGATAAGGCGGATGCTCTTTCATTGAAGAACGTTTCTCATGTGGATGCGCAATGAACCCGATACCGCCGTTTTCATTAACTCTGCGAACATACTCTTTGGCAGGAATTCGAGTCGAAAGCGTTTTGTCAATACCAAGTGCAAGGTAATGATTTAGGTTATGCTTGTCGTTAATTTCGCAGCCGACCATCAGCAAAGTGTTACCATACCACTTTTCGTAGCCTTCGTCATAAGCGCGCATAGTATTATGGTCTGTTAGAATAATATAGTCAAGACCCACCTCATCGGCAAACTTAGCAATTTCATCGGGCTTACCCGTGCCATCGGAAAACACCGAGTGCATGTGAAGCGCGCCCACATATTCTTTCATTTAGGTCCTTTCGCTACGGTCTTTAATCTTTTGCAGGATAATCAAACTTCGTAAAGTGTTGAATATGTAGTCGACTGCTGCTTAACCATGTCGGAAAGTTTAGTCATTAACAAATCAACTCTTTCTGTCGGCTCATCATCAAATGCTTCATAAGCGTCCGCAGATTCAAAAATATAAATCTCTTCAAAATTATTCTTTTTACCTTTCTGCTCAAATACCGAATAACTTTCAAGGCCTTCAGCTTTTACTAAAGATTTCAGCTCTCTAATTACAGCTAAGTAATCTCCCCTCTTATCCTCAAGAATTGCGTATCGAATAGAAAATATTACTTTACCCATTATTTACCTTTTCTATTTATAATAAAATTTCACCGTCAAAAATTTTTTCCGCCGGACCTGTAAGTGATATACTGGAAAACTCTATTCCGCTATAATCGAACTTAACAACAAGCTTATCACTCCCTTTTGTAGTTATTGTTACGGGTGAGTTAAAGTCGTACTTAAGTTTCAATATAAGCGCGGCGGCAACCGATCCTGTTCCGCATGCGAGCGTCTCCTGTTCAACGCCTCGTTCAAATGTTCTTATACTTATGCTATCTTCTAATATCTCAATAAAGTTTACATTAGTGCCGCTTGGAGCAAAATCCCTGTGATGCCTGATTTCACTACCTAACTGGAACACAGGAAAATCACTTAAGTCACGGTAACCGGATTTCAGATCAGTGGGGTTTCGAAGTACATCACGGCAGTTAATAACAACGTGGGGCGAACCAGTATCGGCATAGGCACTCTCAACCAATTGGTCATAAGCCTTTATTTTGAAACTCTTCTTCACTTTGAAAGGATTGTTCAAATTGAATTGAACAATATTCTCATCAATCACTTTTCCGCTATACTTATCTTTACCAACGATAAATTCTACAAAGTCAGTATCGAAAAAACCCGTAACCGATGCGTGCTTGATTGCACACCTTGCACCATTGCCGCATAAAGATCCTGGTTTTCCATCGGAATTGTAATATTCCATCTCAAAATCGGATACATCTGATGGACTAATGACAATAAGACCGTCACTACCTACACCATATCGCCTATGACAAAGTTGCTTGACCTGGTTCTCAGATAGTTTCATGCCTTTCAAATCACTGCTTAGAATAACAACGAAATCGTTTCCGGCACCGCTATATTTAGTAAATTTAGTCTTCAACATATAATCTCGAAATTTAATTTAATAATGCACCCAAATCAATAAAATAAGTCCTACTATGTTTTTTATTTGCCGTAACGCTTGCCGATTACCAGGAATGACATTTTATGTGATACTCATTCTTTATATATTTCAGTATGCTATCAATCTTTAAATACATGCTCATCTGCCTTCCTCTGTGCGCTCAAACTTTTACAGTGGAAAAAACAGTTGCAGAATTTTCAAGCGCGCAGTCATTCAGTTTTGCGTTGACAAACTTTATATTTATTACCGATGCAGATAGAAATGAAATTTACAAAATCGATAAAGATGGTAATACACTGAACTTTACAGGCGGCTACGGATGGAACAATGAATCTTTTGATTTACCAATTGATGTTTATTCAACAGCTCTTAATGTTTATGTAACCGACCATAACAATAACAGGATTCAGATATTCGACAAGGATTTAAATTTTTTGTCTGTTTTTTCATCAGATGATTTTTCGGAGGACAAGTTTGAGTTTTCATACCCTTTGGCTTGCCAAGTATCGAACCAGGGAGATTTGTTTATTTTGGACGGCGACAACAACCGCATAATTAAGTATGATATCGTTGGAAATTTTGTTGCGGAAATCGGTAACCTCGATGCAGGACCTTATGCCTTAAACAATCCCGTTGACTTTGCGATTTCGCCCGATGGCAAAATGTTTACAGCCGACGGCAGCACGATTGTTGTTTTTGATCTTTTTGGAAATCCCATAACAAAAATTG
>JANQLA010000438.1 GCA_028280855.1 Melioribacteraceae bacterium | reverse complement strand
GAAGTTGTATTCATATGACCGCGTACTGTTCTACCTGATCCCGGAAATACATTATAGTTACCGCTACCATTATTGGGCTCGCTTTCCCAAGTGTCAGTTCCGTTTGGCCCTGCGCCAGTCCAATCGATATAAACATCGTACCCTCTTTTTTTATAATCGCAGCAGTCTAGTAAATACCCTGCAATTTGAATGTAATAATCTCCTGTACCCGCATTGGGAATAACCCATACAATTTCATCTGTTGGATACGCCTGGTACTGATTGCCGTTTCTGTAGGCTTTGTCAAAAACATATTGCTTAACAGCAGGGTTGTTTTCAAGTTGGTCTTCGTTGGCATAAATATGATTTAGTACTATATCTGCATAAACATTAATCTCATTGTTATGCATTGAATCTATCATTGCTTCAAGCTCGTCCCTGCTTCCGAATCTTGTTTGAGTTGTTCCTTTTTGATTGTAGTTACCTAAGTCGTAATGATCAAAAATACCGTAACCCATATCGTATATACCCCAGTTCCCTTTAGCGGGTGAAGGGACCCATATTCCTGTTATACCTGCATCACTAAGCTTAGATGCCTTGGCTGCTAACGAATCCCACCAAAATCCGTTATAATTAGTAGCATCAACTGGTACGTCCCAATAAAATGCCTGCATCATTGCATCGTTTTGGGCAGTAGTCTTTACGTTTGTTGAAAAAAAAAGGATTACGGTAGAGATTAAAAGAAAAACTTGTGAATATTTTATATACATTTTTTTACTCCTATATTTTATTAATTATTGCTGAGTTATGGATATTTTAAAAAATACATATTTTCTTACTTTAATAGTATAAATAATTGTTTTTAAAATATCATTAATAATTTTTCTCTTTTTAATTTTTTTTCAATTCTTATACGGAATAAGATCGATGTTTCTAAGGGATATATGAAAAAACGGGCATACGTAGAATGGAAAATAATTTACTGACTATAGAACCTGCTTCAGAGGAAGATTTGGAGATTGTATCAAATAATAGAGGTTATCTTTCGTGTCTTATAAATTCATCTCAAAAGTAGAGCGAAATTTATTCACCGACGAAAGTTCGGCATTATTAAGGAACTTAGTGACAGGGAAATACACCAATAAGCCGGAAAAACGGCAATCATTCGAAAATTGAAAAAGTTTTCGTAAATCTAACAGTGTCCTTCGGTTCAGAGTGAATTTTTAACTCATCAAACTCAATTCTAACGTATTGATAATTATCCTTTGGAGGATGTTTAGTGGTTGCACCAAGTATAATACTCTCATCATACTTCAGTTCATAAATAACGTCCTTAACTGCCCAACCATTCTTGCAGGTAATAGTACTGGATGTATCTATTTCACGGATACTGCCTTCAATATTTTCGAGGAAACTTATTAAATACGTTTTTGTGAATGGCTTTGAATACAAACGATATAAGCTATCGGCAACATAGACCTCCATCCGTATCTTCGCATTTAAAGAAGAGTTTTCCAAGCCACGATTTTCGGTGGGGGTATTACACGAAATTAGTAATAACGAAACAGAAAATAGAAGAGTAGCAAATTTCAATTGTATTAACACTATAATTTTTTTTGCAAATCAATTTAAAACAAAAAACCCTCAGTCGAAAATCGAAAGAGGGTTTGAAACTTAATCCTGGCGGCTACCTACTCTCCCACACAGTTGCCCATGCAGTACCATCGGCGTTTAAGGTCTTAACTACTCTGTTCGAAATGGGAAGAGGTGTTTCACCTTAGCTCTAACCACCAGAAAACTTTTTTATCCCGGCATAATCCGAAGGATGAAACCGGATATCCAAATTTATAAGACTGAAAGAGTAACCGAGTACAATTTTTTAACAAATTTTAATGGTTAAGCCTCACGACTTATTAGTATTGTTCGGCTAAATATGTTACCATACTTACACCTACAACCTATCAACCTTGTCATCTCCAAGGAGTCTTTAGTCCCGAAGGAGGGATACCTTATCTTGAAGTTGGCTTCGCACTTAGATGCTTTCAGCGCTTATCCTACCCGAACATAGCTACCCAGCGATACCACTGGCGTGATAACTGGTACACTAGAGGTTCGTTCGCTTCGGTCCTCTCGTACTAGAAGCGACTCTTCTCAAGTATCCTGCGCCCGCAGAGGATAGGGACCGAACTGTCTCACGACGTTCTGAACCCAGCTCACGTACCGCTTTAATGGGCGAACAGCCCAACC
>JANQLA010000416.1 GCA_028280855.1 Melioribacteraceae bacterium | reverse complement strand
TTTTGTCTTCTAAATAATTTTTCCTGTTCCTCAAATTGTTTCTTTGCGAATTCAACCCGCTGCTGTTCGCTTTTAACAACCGCTTCTTTTTCTTTGCTTAAATTCACCTGGAGCAGTGAACTTTCAACAGCAAGTGCGGATCTCAAATCAGCTAACTGCTTTTCCGTTTCGTTTGAATAAATCACTCCTATAGTATCGTTCTGGGCAATTTTCGAGCCCGATTGAATTTTGTCGAAAATACTAAACTGAATTGCATCTCCGCGCTCAAATTGTGCCACACTGAAGTTTTCGTTTATTCCTTTCTTATGATTAAAAAGCGACGTAATTAGCCGGCCGTCAGTACCTTTAATCAGTAGCCATTCTTTCGCACTAAATAATTTTCCTTTGGTTGTTACACGGTTGGGAAGATCAATCGGAACAAGATAAAGTATAATTAAACTTACTGCCAGAATGATAATAATAATCTGCGAAGCTCGGGGGTTATTATTCATCTACATGTAAAATTTTTGAGAAGCTAAAATAGTTAATTTTATCACTAATTTTTAGTTATAATTTTGTACCATAGCCATTATAAACTGTGTTTGAGATATATTTAATATCCTTAACAATAATAACGCTAAGATACTTTCAATATTCAATCCATGTTTTTATCTCCTTAATTTTATAGCGAATGAAGATGATGAAAGGCTTTATGCCTGTCAATTTTCAAAACGCTATGGTATATTGCGCTATTAATTGACTAAATTAGAAAAGCAAATCAAAACTTTTCAATAAGAATTTTATGAGAGTTTCTTTATTACTAATCTTCTTTATGACGGTTGGTTCAATTTTTTATTCGCAGACTGATACTATCAAGTATCAATGGCCTGATGCACCGGTTAACAACAGCAAAGTTATCAACGGTACCTTTGCCGAATTCAGGAACACGGGTTCAGCAGATCATTTTCATAATGCAGTCGATATCGGCGAACCTGATAATAACCCGGTCTACCCTTGTATCGATGGCACTGTTCATTCAATTGTTGACGGCGGTTCGAATTCTTACGTTAGTGTTAGAACACTTATTGACGGAATGTGGAAACGAATCACTTATTTGCATATCAAACCAAACCCGGCATTAAGTATAGGACAGTCGGTAACTGCAGGATCAACTATACTCGGTACTATTTATGTAGGCATGGGGCACATTCATTTGATAGAAAGGGAACTAGTTGCCAGCTCCAGCAGCTCAGGTGCGGAAATAAATAATATCCGCGAGGGCGGCGGCTTAACTCCCTACTTCGATAATGAACCTCCTTTTATTCACACGAATACGATAAAGTATTACGTTGATAATTCCACCGAGCAACTTTCTGCAGGCGCACTTTTTGGTAAGGTAGATATAAAAGTAAAAGTAGAAGAGCGTAACGGTAATACTTCAAGCGGCAGGAATAACGGAACTTATATACTTGGATATCGAATCTGGAATGAAGAAAGAACACAAGTTGTTTATGAGCCTTTCGGAAACGGCGTCGCGTATAGGTTTGACAGGAAGCCTTTAAATTCAAATGTGCACAATGTTTTTGTTAAGAATGAAGCAACATTAAGCATACCGTTGTACTGGCTGACTAACGGTAACGGCGCCGATGCAATCAATAATTCGAGAACGGTTCCAAATAATTATTTTGATACAGAATTGCTCGACGAAGGGAATTACTCTCTCGAAATATTTACAGAAGATACAAGGGGCAATACAGACAGCAAATTCAGCGATATAAGAATTGCAGCTCCTCCTGAGCAGCCAACATTAAACTATGTTACTAATCCGAATAAACGACATTCGATAGAAGCCGGCTGGCAGCCAAATACCGACGGCGATCTTGCAGGTTATCGCCTTTATTATTCGGTGAATACACAGTTGAGCACATGGCAATTAGCCGCCGATGAATCAATACTTAACGCTGCAAGTACAAGTGTCTATTTCGAAAGCCCTGAAGATTTTCTACAGCCGATTAGCGATGATATATACTTTTTCTATTTAACAGCCGTAGATTCCACAGGTGCTGAAAGCAAGCAAAGTGATATTTACTCACGTTCCCCTCACCGGAACGGTACAAGCTACCCGAATATTCTTATTGTCGACGGGTTTGATCGGTACGGCGGAACCGGCGCATGGCAAAAAACCGTTCATGATTTTAATACATCCTATTTTATACCGATGTTCGTTTCCGATAGTTTAAACATCGCCTCTGCCGAAGATGGAGCTGTCGGAAGGGGAGAAATATCGCCTAATGATTACGATGTAGTTGCATGGTTCGTTGGCGACGGCGGAGGTCCTAATAAATCTTTTACAACTGAACAGCAGCTTGTAATACAAAATTACCTGGAAAACGGCGGCAATCTGATAGTATCCGGTTCGGAAATAGGCCTTGACCTTGCAACCCAATTTGAATACTCACAGGAATCGGACTCTGCTTTTTTTAGAGACTACCTGAAATCGGAGTTCGTGTATAACGGGAACAGCCAAATGGATATTGCCTCAGGGCAGCCGGAAAGTGTGTTTGGCGGTGTTGAAATATCGCTTGGTCAAATATATCAGCAGAACTATCCAGACGACGTTCAGCCGGTCGACGGTGCAGAGCCTGTGCTTGTTTATAATTCTATACGCGAAGCGGATGTGCCACGTGTTGCAGGAGTTGGCTATAAAGGCAAGTTCGGAGAAAGTACTCTTGACGGTGGGTTGATATATCTGTCATTTGCTCTTGAGACGGAATCCAATATGATAAGGCGCAAAGAATTTATGACGGCCGCTTTAAAATATTTTGATGTAGTAACATCGTTTGAGGATAGCGAGGAAACTACTATACCTGAAAACTTTGTTGTACATCAGAATTATCCGAACCCGTTTAACCCGGTTACAACTATTAGTTTTGAGATGCCTTCCGCTTCGCTTGTTACAGTTGAAATATTCAACATATTAGGGCAAAGAGTTACCATGCTTATCGATGAAAAACTTAGCGCCGGGAAACATTCTTTGAAATGGGATGCATCGGGAAATTCGGCCAGTGTTTCAAGCGGGGTGTATTATGCAAGACTTTCGGTGAATAAAACAGGTTCGGGTATATCACAGGTGAAAACAATCAAGATGTTATTACTGAAGTGAGGATGTTGATGAAAAGCAGACTAACAATCGCACTAATTATTTGTTTGAATATGTTATTATTCGCTCAAAGCCGTTATACCGTGGAAAGAACAATAAACGGCGGTGCAAAAAATGTTAACCAAAGAAATTTCGTAATCTTCAATGTAATTGATGATGATAACCGCTCGCTTTTTACAGTTTCGAAAAATGTTGATTACGACATTCCTTACCCCGAAGCTAAAGTTTTCGACGACGGTTCCCTGGCTATAATTTGGAGTATTGATGCATCTATTGAATATTACAACAGTACCGGAGATTTTGTGGATCACGTTTTTTTAATGGGCAGAAACAATATTGAATATGAACGAGCGGTTTATGCTGCTGTCGATGCAAGCGTACTAGCATCGGTTGTAATGGACGGATTATCCGCAGGCAGCGAAGTTTTTATTACGGACAAAGAGGGGGTTATTTTAAACGATTGGGTAGTGGGCTCGGATAATATAAGCGGAGTGGCTTACAGCGCCGCGCGGGGTAGTTTAATAATATCAGGATATGATTATAGATCCGATGCACTGCAAACCAGAACAACTTTTCACGATTTGAAAGGCGTTATAAAAGCCGAAATACCTTTCCTATTTGACAGCTACTATTTTAGTGGCAACTCCTCTCTATTTTTTACCGGGGCTACAGGCAATGCAGCATTTACATTTGATTTTGAAAAAATGGATGTTATCGACGCTTACAAAACTACATCGGGGAAAATAATTTTGGACGCTGTTCATTTTGATAATATCCTTTCGATAGTGGTTGCCGGTAAACCATCACTCAAAAACGGAGAATGGTTTTATAGCGAAGCAAATCTCCTACAGGTTAAAAACTCTCAAGTAGTTGATGAAAGCAAACTTGATTTGTCAAAAAAGTTTGCTTCGCTAAAGCTTAGTCCTAGAGCCGATGATTTATATATTTCAGTAGACGGTGAAACTATAAAATTTAAATAGCCGGTTACCTGATAAGCCAGCGGGTTATCGAATTTATTGTTTCCTTTACAAATTCGTCTTTCTTTATTCCTTCGTCTTTGTTTGAATGGGAGCTCTCGTGGCCAATACAAACAAGGTAAATTGCTTTATCGAAAAAGTTATTAACCTTTTGAAAAAATTCGAATGCCTGCTGCAAATCAAACGAGTTTGAGATTACGCCCTGGTTGATGATGTAGCGCCACAATACAACCCGCGAAAGTATTAATGCGTAAGTTACTTCACTTAGCGGCAGGCCTTCTTTAGCGCGTTCCCTCCCGAGTTTAAGATAGTGTTCGGCGGTCTTTGCATCGCCCGGATCGTTTTGCAGAATCCATACATGCAGTCGTTTATAGAGATCGTAAATCCTGTTCCATAGTAATTCATCGGGCATATCTCGGTAGGATTTTGTTGCAGGGCAGTTTTTGATTTCTGATATCCATTGCTTTGTTAGATCTTCGGCATGATCTTCAACCAGCCTTATGTACTTTGCGTATAACATAACATCCTCCTTATTTAAAAGGATGCCCTGTTTAATAACTATTTGTCGCAAGAGTATTTACAAAAGTGTAGTGAGCACCCTTAATTTATTCATCTGAAATTTCAAATTTTACTAACGCAGTATCTTTTGTATTTGAAAAATTATCCGTTGCGTAAAAAATCAATTTATAGTCACCCTTTGGAAATCGTTTGTTCAATTCGATTTGTGATTCAATCATTACATCAATAAACTCTTCATCAGCCTGGCTTTTTTCAATATTTCCAAAATCCACACGGCTTAAAGAGTCAAGTGGTGTTACCAAGTCCAGGGAATACGAAACTGAAATAAGGTAATTATCGTTATCGTCTTCATTTTGTTGAAAACCAGATGCTATAACAGTAGCATTCAATTCCCAGCCTTCATCAAGCGAGTAGGCGAAAGCTTCTGGACTTGAAAGAACGATCTGCGGTTTTTCCCCGCTACATGATATAATCATTAAAGATAGAATTACCGGCGCTAGGAGGCTGATCTTCATATTAAATCCGTTAATGTTGTTGGAAGGTATTTAATTGTAAAATAAAAAAGCCCCCGGTAATAATCGAGGGCTTTTTCGTTACGGCAAAAAATAAATTAGTTATTCGCTTTGAACTTCTTCATAAAATCAATAAGTTCTTCAACGCCTTTTTGCGGAAATGCATTATAAATTGAGGCGCGCAATCCGCCGACCGACCGATGACCTTTTAGCCCGGAAAATCCTGCCTCGTTGGCTTCGGCAATGATCTTTTTTTCCAGTTCTTCAGTTCCAAGATTAAACGTTACATTCATCAAGGAACGATGTTCTTTATTCTGTACCGAACCGGCATAATATCCATCGCTTTCATCTATGCAATTGTACAGCAGCCCGGCTTTTTCCTTGTTACGTTTGTACATCTCGTCAAGTCCGCCGATATTTATCAAATGTTTTGCAACAAGACCGATTATATATATTCCAAATGTATTAGGCGTGTTATACAACGATTTTCCTTTGACATGAATATTATAGTTCATGTAGGTATGTAATTCTTCGGGAGCCCTTTCCAGCAAATCATTCCTGATAATTACAAGCGCAACGCCCGACGGGCCAATATTTTTCTGAGCGCCGGCGTAAATCAACCCGTATTTTGTAATGTTAATTTTTTTGTGAAGTATGTCCGACGATGCATCGCATACGAGAGGTACATTTCCGACCTCTGGTTCGGATAGATATTGTGTACCGAAGATTGTATTGTTTGAAGTATAATGCACGTAAGCCGCTTCGGGGTCCAGTTTTAGCTCATCCTGTAAAGGCAGGTGATTAAAGTTATCTTCTTCAGTAGTTCCGGCTATATTAACAGCTCCAGCACGTTTTCCTTCATTTACCGCTTTTTTCGACCATGATCCTGTAACAATATAATCCGCTTTGTTGGCAGGTGGCATAAGGTTTAACGGAACCATTGAAAACTGTAACGTAGCCCCACCCTGTAGAAAGAGAACCGAATAATCATCGCCTATATCAAGTAAAGTGCGAACGTCTTTTTCGGTATTTACAATTATGTCATCAAAAGTCTTCGACCTGTGACTCATCTCCATAACAGACATGCCTGTTCCTTTGTAGTTAAACAGGTCTGCTTGCGCTTCTTTTAATACTTCTTCGGGCAGAACGGCAGGGCCCGCGCTAAAGTTATAAATTCTTTCACTCATCTTATCCTCTGGGTTATAT
>JANQLA010000408.1 GCA_028280855.1 Melioribacteraceae bacterium | reverse complement strand
ATCATTTAGAACCACCGTCCATGTGCCTGGTCCGCAGCCGATCTCCAGTGATTTATTGTATTTAGATTTGTGAAGAAAATCAGTAATTGCTTTATACGTAAATTGATAATCAAACTTAGAAACCGGGTTTCTTTGCCATCTCCTGTAGCCATAATCAGCTCCATCAATATTGTAAAAAGTCTTAATCGTATTCATAATTAAATCGTCCTATTTAGAATAATAGTTATCAATTACATCAAAAATATAGTCACTGGCATGGCCATTGCCATAAGGATTTTTCCGTTTGCTCATTTGTTTGTAGAGAGATTCATTTTTCAATAGTTCTAAAACATTTCTTTCAATTCCTTTTTGCTGTGTCCCAACAAGTTTTACACAACCGGCTTTTACTCCCTCAGGTCTCTCAGTAACCGTGCGCATTACAAGGACTGGTTTGCCCAGCGATGGGGCTTCTTCCTGTATTCCGCCTGAATCCGTTAATATTAAGTATGTTTTATTCATAAGGTAAACTAACTTATCATATTCAAGGGGATCAATAAGTTTTACATTCGGCAAATTCGACAAAATATTATTTACAGGCTCCTGTACATTCGGGTTCAAATGTACCGGGTATACTATTTCAACATCTTCCTTCGATATGCGTTTTATCGCTTTACAAATTTGGAGAAAAGCTTTACCGAAATTTTCCCTCCGGTGTCCGGTAACTAAAATTATTTTTTTATTAAACGTTATTCCCTTATTCCTGAAAAAATTAAAATAATATTGATCTCTTTCCTGAACCTGATTGCTGATTATTAAAAGCGCGTCGATTACCGTATTTCCCACCGTGAATATTTTTTCTTTGGATATGCCTTCTCTTCTTAGATTTTTTTGTGATACGCTAGTTGGCGCAAAATTGAAATCAGCTATTCTAGAGGAGATACATCTATTAATTTCTTCAGGGAAAGGTTTGTATTTATCGAAAGATCTTAATCCTGCTTCTATATGCGCTAATTTAATTTGGCGGTAAAATGAAACCAGCGAAGATGCCATTGTTGTTGTAGTATCGCCCTGTACTATAAGCATATCAGGTTTTGAATTTTTCACTACCAGACTAAGCTTGTTGATTATAGCTCCGGTTATATATTCGAGCGACTGTTCTTTTTTCATTATTTTCAGATTATAATTCGGCGTTATCTGAAATATTTTCAGGGCTTGAGTTAACATAGATTTATGCTGCGATGTAATGCAGATTTCTACAATATATTTACTTTTGTTTTCTTGAAACTTTTTGATTAGCGGGGCCAGTTTTATTGCTTCGGGTCTGGTACCAAAAACGAATAGTATTTTACGCTTCATTGAATTTCTGAATAGCTTGTTGGAGAATATAAATTTCTTTTTTAGTTATAATTTTATCAGAACAAATTGCCTCAATATTTGCCCTGGCATTTCTCGACATTTCCATAAACTTGCTTTTATCCGAAACTAGTTTTGAAGCCGCATCTTTTATTGCTTTGGGACTATTTGGGGATACCAAATATCCATCAATTCCATCGCGAACAAATTCAGGAATACCCCCAACATTGGCTGCTACAACCGGTAAACCACAGGCCATAGCCTCGCACATCGCAACCCCCTGTGCTTCAACCCTGCTTGGGGCAACAAAAAATCCATAATTATGATATAGCTTGGATAGCTCTTTATGGCTTAGAACTACATCTTTAATTTCAGTATTAGATTTAGTTTTTTGTATCAGATGTTCAAATTTGCTGTAAAGTCTGCCACTGCCAAAAATATATAGTTTAATGTTTTTAACACGGCTAAATGCTTTTATCGCGATGTCAAGCCCGTATTTATTATTAGCAAAGCTTCTCACAGAGATTGATCTTTTTATATTTTCAGGTGTTCTGTAGGTAAATAAATTAGTGTCAACCGGATTAGGAATGATAACAGCATTGCTGAACTTTTTATAAGTGCTTTGTTCAGCTTTTTCACGCATCCATTTTGAAACAAAGACACAAAACTCCACATGATCTAAAAATTTTCGCACCTTTAATATTTGATAAATAGTTCGTGGAATTACTACAATCCGTTTTTTTATAAATTCCAGAATATTTTTCGATTTTCTTAAATTGAATGAAAACAATATTTCGTGGCCATGAATCCAGCAGCATTTTGCGAAATTTAATTTCTGCAAGAACGGTATGTTTTTATAAATAGGATAATGAATAGCCAAGACATCGGGATGGTATGTATTAATATCTTTAATAAAATTATTTTTACTGCTTCTTTTTATGTTGATGCCCTCAAACAATTGCTCTTCATTTATTTGACCAAGTATAAATACTTTTACATCATGTCCATGCTGTTTGTATAATTTTACCCTGCTATGAACAAAAGCATAACTCGATCGGTTTTGAGAAGGGTAATCGGGACTTATGACTGCAATTTTCAAATTAAATCCATTTTTGCGAGCGAAAGTAATTTACTAAGCTGACGATTAATAAAATGAGCACGACAAGATTTCCAAACCACGAAAGTGTAATAGCCAAGTTATATGTTGATGATTCAAATACAAACTCAATGCTATTTTCACCTGCCGGTATTTCAATTCCGCGCAAAATATGATTGACTTGATACGTCGTTACCAACTCGCCGTTAACATACGCATTCCATCCGGCAGGGTAATAAACTTCCGAGACGACCATGAACTGAGCATCGGTCGTTGCTACCTCAAAAGAAATTTTGTTAGGCGTGTATTCGGTAACTTGAATATTTCCTTCGGCAGGGAAGGACTTGCTTGCAAGCTCTTCATTGTTTGCAATCAATGCTTCATTTACCGGGTTAAACAATGTATCGTTCATATAAAAAATTACGTCTTCCCGCGAAGAGAAATTTTTAATCGATTCAACAAACCACGCTTTTGGTAACGCGTTTTTGTTTTCGTATAGAACCTGGTTGGCTGACTGGGAGTAAGCTGCCCGCTCAAGAAAATTTCCATTAATCAAACCGTCGGCAATTATATATTTACCGCCGAGCATGTTTATAACATTCCAATTAATTCTTTCAGCCGTATTAGCGTTATAAAGTGCATGCTCGTTAATGTCCTGAATCAATTGGGTTTTAATGGCGCTGTAACCATTAATGGTAGGATGAAAATACGAATAGTGGTTGCTTTGAAACTCGCGTCCAAGCACCAGCAATCTATCTGTGATAGACCTGCCTTCTAAATATGCTGTTAGTTCATTCTCAGCAAATACTCGAGCCTCCACATTTGCTTCTTCTTTAAGATCGATTTTTTCAGCCGCTTTTCTGTTTGCCGGAAATAATTCAATTAATACAAGCGCGAACAGTATAATTGTAAACGCGTCGCCTTTAATTTTTCGAAAATAGAAAGCAAGAGACGCCCCGGTTGTAAGGACAACCATAATTAGTAGTTTCAATGTATCGGCAGCTAAAAATTCTTTGCGAATATCTTTTATTAAATTTAGCTGTTCGGGCTTGTACCTTCCCGCTTCGTTTGGACCAATATATGAGAAGGAATCTTTGAACAACAACACTGCTGCTGCAAGGACAATCGCCGATCCGAATAATGATACCAATAATTTCGTGTCGCGCGGATGCCGCAATTGAAACAACGATTTTATTCCATAGCCGGATAAAATAATTAACGCAATAAACGTAACGTTGGCAATAATTGACGGCGCGCGGAATTTGGAAAAATACGGTACTACATAATAAAAGATTTGATACAGCTCAATAAAGTGACGCCCGAAAGACAGAAGCAGAGATAAAACGACAAATGCACTAAGCCCGCTTACAAAAGGATCTTTATAATTCTTAGCTATTCCAAGTACGGCAAACAAAAACAGTATCATCCCGAAGTAATGATAATTGCCGGAGAAAGGCTTTTGCCCCCAGTAGCCCGGTACCTGCTGACCTTTAAGCTGCGGGTATTTATCGCCGTCGTAAACCTCGGCAGATATGCCCCCGTGAAAGCGCTGGATAAAGAAATCCATAATCTCCGCAGGAGCGAGCGACCATTTAGTTGCGTATTCCAGATCAACGCCTCCCGTTGCTTTTGCAGTTTTATAATTCTCTCCTATTTCCAAGGGGTTGCCACCGCGGGTCGAATAAGGAGCGTATTCACGCATGCTTAAAAACGGCTGCGCTGCAGTAATTACCGTAAGAATTATGGCTGCGGCAAACTTGATCGAAAGTGACATTACTTTTGAGTACTGTTTATTAAGGAACAACTTTATGAACGGATAAATATACAGCACAAATAAAATCAGGATTCCGTAGAAAACAATTTGGAAGTGCTGTGTTCGAAACATCCAGGCAAACACTAATGAAAATGCCGCTGCACCAAACCAATTGTTTTTGTCGAAAAAATAACTAAATGTAAGAATAAGCCAGGGTAACGCCATTGCAGCACGTAATTTGGTAAAATGTCCGTCGCCAAGCTGCGCCTGCCAGTCGGTTAACAAAGTAAATGCAACAGCGGCAATAAGAGCAAATTGCCAGGGAATCTTTTTATAATAAAGAAGCGAAAAAATACCAAGTCCTCCCGCAACAAAATAGAAAAATGCCCAGTAGCTAAATCCGTCAAGCAAAGAAATCAGACTGTCGATGTGAATTATTCTCGGTGAAATTCTATGATATGTAGGCATACCGCTGAATACAAACGGATTCCACAGAGCCCGTTCGCCGGTTTCTTCCTGCCATTCAAGGTAAAGGTTCGTTTGACCTTTTGAGGCAACAATATCGGTACCCACGGGACGTAGGTTCTCGAAAAGATAAGGCGAAAAAGTAACTAACAAGGGTATTAAGAGAACTAGAACGGCGACAAAATAAACGTATTTCTTATCAATTTTATCAAAGAAATTTGTTTCAGGTTTTAGCTGTTCTTTCTGCTTTTTCTTTTGTTTCGGCATACGGAATCCTAAGATATTTAAGATTCCAATCTATTCAATGAATGGAAGAATTACAAAGGTAATGTGCAGGAACGTTGGAGTTACAAATAAAGTCCTGCCTGCCGAAGCAATGTAGTAAAGCAGGGCTTGTTTTTTGCCGCCAAGGCGCTAAGACTCTAGGGAATAAACATAAGATTAAAGGATAGGGCGATTTTAATCGCCCCATCCTAACTTTAACCTTGGCTCT
>JANQLA010000405.1 GCA_028280855.1 Melioribacteraceae bacterium | reverse complement strand
CTGGGTTGCTATGTCGTTGGGAACAATTTATCTTTTCGAAAGAAAATCATTTAAGTTATTTTTGATAAATTCAGGCTACCAGGCTGTTACTTATACTGTAATGGGAGGTATACTTGGCTTGTGGAAGTGATATTGAACATATCATGAAAATCATTAATAAGGATAAAAAGTTATGAGAAAACTTTTACTTCTTCTTTTACTTTTTTCTTCAGTTCCTTCAAAGGCTCAAGATAGCACGAATCATCTGACCATGTTGAACTTCATTACTGAAGATGCATGGGAACAAAAAGGAACATGGTCGAATGGCAGCGGCTTCCATCAAACTTTTTCTGCCGAGTGGGAATTAAACAACCGAATAATAAGAATGCGCGTAGAAGGAATCGTGAATATGCAAACCGGCGAACGCGGAATACGCAACGAAGGAATATTTGCTTACGATGCAGAAGCCGGAATCATAAAACTCTATATTTTTGACATATTCGGCGAAATTACTGAATGCAATGTTGAAGCAAGTGAAAGTAAAATTACTGTTAGCTATGATTATATAGTTAACAATAATTCAAATGAAATGAGGGATGAATGGATTAAAGTCAGTAACGACAAATACCAATATACTGTTTCAATTCACAAAAGGGGTAAATGGGAAACACTGTTAGACGGCAACATGACAAGAATTAAAGAGTAGAGTTTGGCTTCTATTCTTTAGCCACGGGTTCTGCGAAAGTCAATAGATAATTATTTAGATCACAAATTGTAAACTCATTCATCCCGTAAAAAGTTTTGTGCAAATCCACAATTACTTCAACATTATCTTTTACCTTGTTGTATATATCGTTAATACCTTCTACCTCGATAAATAAAGTAAAAGCACCTCCCGGCTCGAGATCTTCAAACTGCGGAAGGGCGTTTTTATGACTGTCAATTGATTGAAACATAAGAGTAACGTCACCCGCTTGTAACATTGCAAATTCATATTGACCGTCTTCAGGTACTGTTTGAACCAGTTCACAGTCGAAATAAGTTTGATAATAGTCTACGGTATCGTTTACATTATAGACCATCAGGTTTGGCGATAGCTTCTTCATTTTGTTATTCCGTTAGTTTAGTTTTTCAGAACCCGGGAATGCTTCCGTTTTGGGATTCTCGTTGATAAATTTTTTAATTAACTCAAAAGTAAAAGGCGCATTATTGGATAGCATTTCAATTGCGCCATGACCTAAGTTCGATTTGGAAAACGGTACTCTTTTTACGTATTCCTGAATATAACCAACGTTACGCCCGTACTTATATTCATAAATGAAATTACCGTCCTCGTTAACTTGGTTATTTGGATTATCCCGGTTAGCTTTACTTATATAAAATTCGGATTTTGATAGATCCGATTCGTTAAATAGAAAATCCGATTTTAAATAATTGTATAGCTCTTTTGATGTGTTCACAGCCGGATCAATAATATCAATATTTTCAACCATTTTATCCCGGTAAATAAACTCCCCGTTCTCTCTGTAATTATATAACTCATTAAGTTTCGTTCTAATCTGATCGGTGTAAAACGGATAATGAGTGCAGCCCAGAATTACTGATTTAAGTGGTGGCGCCTGTTCATCATGTATCACCTGCTCGAGCAATGAAACGATGTGATACGATGTATAATTATAGATTGAATTGATTTGAATATTTCGCGGATTTGATGTAGCTCCATCAAACAGCATGTTGTTATCAGTCCAGTCAAAATTATATCGCTGAAGAATTGAGGTGTCTATTAATGCTTCATTATTTCTGATCGATGGTCCTTTATATTCGTCTCTTGGATTCGTTGCATTTGATGCAATGTATTCTTTTGTCCCGTCAATAGCTCCCGCCCAACCTATTCCGGCTTGCTGAAAAACTTTTAGTTTACCTGTGTAATTCAATTTTTTATGCGTGCTTTGTAACTCATTTAAATAGCCGTTTGAACTTACTGTGCCGAAAGTTGCGAGCACTCCTACCGAAACATCTTCATCTTGCTTAATCTTGGAAAGCGATCCGCGCACACCGGCCCCTATAACACCAATAACTTTCATATCGATTCCGGCTTTGGTTAAAAACTTTTCGATATCTTCCTTCCCATAAGCAGTGGCGGTATTGCAAGCGATTACCAAAGCTTTCACCGGTGATTTGTCGGTAGCATAATGTAAAGAAGCAGGAGTGCCATAGTATTTGTTGCCAAGCAGGAATTGAACATCTTTAATAATATGTTCTTTCAAAAGTTCGGTTTTACCGTGGCTTGAATACTGGCCGTAAGGCATGTTCGCCATATCGCCGAGATAAATAAATGATTCCTTTTGGAAGTCCAAAACTCCGTCACCCGAAACAGCAATTTCCCCGCTTATGTTGTTATGCTTATCAAATTTTACTATCGCGTCAAGTACGGTTAAACCACCTGTACCGGAATCAAAAATGCCGATGGGCAATGAATTATTGCTGGATGGATAGTTAGCTGCATCAATGTAAAAGTAACTTGATGTATCTTTTAATATTACTTCGGCAATATTCTGGTTTTTTACGACAGGTTCTCCGCATGCTACTAAAAAGCAAAACGCAAAGACAATAATGTGGCGTACTGTTCTCATGTTAGTGTGGGGATAATTATAAATTCGGAGTGAAGTTAGGAATAAATCATTATACGTGTCAATTCCAAAACAGCTATTCGAGATTCAGTAAATCTCGCACGACTACGCCAGCGCAGATACATCCGAACAAGGGTGGCATATATGATATGGTGCCGACAATGCTCTTCTTATTTTGACCTTCTTCCGGCAACACTGCATCCGGTTCAGGAAGCTCGCTTGAAAATACGACTTTGAACCCGCGACGGATACTATGTTGGTGAAGTTTTTTACGAAGCACCTTGGCCAGATTACAGTTGTATGATTTCGAAATATCACTAACAACTACTTTTGTCGGATCAGCTTTTGCACCCGCACCCATTGAGCTTACCAATGGTATGCCTTGAGTTAACGCAGCCAATATTAAATGGAACTTTGGCGATAAGGTATCGATAGCGTCTATCACATAATCAAATTCAGTCGTTAAAAGTTCTTCCATTTCATTATCGTAAATGTACCGGTTAATCGTCTTCAATTCTAATTCCGAATTTATATCAAGCAAGCGCGACTTCATTAGTTCTGCCTTTGATTTACCTTTTGTGCTGTGCAAAGCTATCAACTGCCTGTTAATATTTGATTCAATGACGCGATCTCCGTCTACAATTGTCATCTTTCCTATTCCCGCACGGCAAATGTTTTCGGCAGCATAAGCACCTACTCCGCCTAAGCCCGCAACTAAAACATTTTTCTCTTTTAAAAATTCCAGTTTATCTTTGCCCAGCAGAAGTTCTGTGCGGCTCAGCCATTCATTCATAAGAAATTCTTTTCCCCAAACAAGATTCAAAATTCTGAAGTATTATCTTCATTAGTTGTTGAATGTCCATTTTGATTAATTCGCAAAACTTATTATAGACCTGCGCTATTTCATATCCCGTTTCATCCGTTTCAAGAAAGAGTTTTTCTTTGGGAATAAGTTTTAATGATGCTTTCAATTTTTCAGTGGGTTTAAACAAAGCTTCGCCAAATGAGAAGTAAAAGTTGTGTCTTAATAGCTGAGTTGTTATTTCAGGGTTCCCGTTGTAAGCATGAATAATCCACGGCATCGTCACTTTTATTTTATTCCGTATATATAACAGGTCGTTGTAAGCTCTTACACAATGAATAACCAAGGGAAGTTTGTGCTCTTCCGAGATTGAAATATGTTTTTCAAAAACTTCTTGTTGAAGTTCTAAAGGTGTTTCAATAGCCCTGTCAATGCCGGTCTCCCCAATAGCAATAATATTAGGATGTACAAGATTGTTGCGGATGTTTTTTTCAAACATCTGCGACGTTTCGTTATCAATGTACCACGGGTGAAGCCCGATTGAGTAGTATTGGAAATTGTTGAAGTTATCCGTAACCGATTCATGTGCGAATAAGTTTAAAAGTCCCAGTGTATTTAAACCGGAATGATGATGAGTATGAATATCAATATACTTTAGCGACATAAAGGTTGAACTATTTCAAAGGTTGCGGGTTCGAATTACCGATATCAACACTTACTTTCCAGGAACCGTCGTCCTGTTTCTTCCACACGTTTACATATTTACCGTAACTCTTTGGTAAGGAGTCGTTATTTGATTTCACTGTGTAGGTAACCCAGGTCCAGCCCATATCAGCAAGATCCGATACTTCGGCAAACTGCGGTTCCCATTCAAGTGTGTAATTCGAATCGTTGGACTTCATTATTTTGTAAATGTTTTCGTTGCCGTAAATCGGCTCGGCGCCTTGCGGCATTTGAATCGCGTTTTTTGCAAGATAAAGACGAAAGGCCTCGGCGGCACCCTTTTTTAGTGAAGTACTTGCAAAGTCCTTATCGGTTTCCAGTAATAATTTTGCTTCATGCTCCTTATCTGTTTTTTGCATACATCCGCTCGCAATAAAAATAATATATAAAATGTAAAACGCTTTCATTAGATAATCCTGTATGAGTTGCTTTGCAATATAATTCTAAAAAAATCAAATGGAAATTTTATGAAGCAGCGGGTTTAAAGCAAGTTTAAGTAGACCTTGAGATAATAATTTAGATAATCGAAATGGTTGATTGGAACGAGGTAAGTACCGGTGACTTCCAAACCCCAATATTCCGTCATATCATACCGGAAACCGGTGGATAATCCCAATAATAAATTCGTTTCATTCGAGGTTTTCGCAACATTGTACATTGTGAAAACAGGATCTGAAATATAATCTCTTTTGAAATCAGTATGTTTGCTAAAATTTACTCCAGCCATAGTTGAGATGAACATTCGAAAAAAATCGTTTGATAAATAATATTTACCGAAGGCAAGAATGGGCAAATTATAACTATTTTTAGTTTCATCGTAAAAGTTTTGCAGGTAGGGCACAAAGTCTATTTTTAAACCCACACTGATTTTTTTTGTTACTACTATTTCACTCGAAAATGTAGCACCTATCTTTTGCTGAAAATTGTCATCCGGCAGTATAGGAAATGCAGCACCAAAGCCTACAGTAACTTTTGGCTGCGCGCTAATTTGACAGGTAAAAAGAATCAGTAAAGAAAATAAAAATCGTTCCATGGGAAATTAATAATACAAGTTGTGAAACATTGTTTCGAAATTATATTTAATATTAATGCCGATTGAATTTTTAATAATGCTGTTTTCCTTTAATGCGTGCAGATAGAATATTCCCGGTTTAACATCCAACACATTTAAATTAATCCCGATGTTTACCGAATTAAAAATATCTTTGACGTCATCAAATAGGTAACCCGGAAAAAGCGAGCCCAAAATTTCTGAGGTTAAAATGAAATTAAAAACATGGTAATTGATTCCCAGCCCGTAATGCAAAACAGCCGTAACATTCAAATCGTCTTCGAAGTCAAAAAATAATAAAGCTAAACCAATGTCGGAGCGAAAGAATAACCTCTTCTTATAGTTCCATTCATTTGTAATGTTACTTACAAAAGAGGTTACGTCTTTAAAATGCTTATACGATTGGTAGGGATTTGCCCAAAGATTTACTATTTGGAAGAAGCTCTCATTTGAACCGGAAGTAGGCAGATAAAGATCAAATGCAAGACTTGCTCTATGCGATTCGGAGTAATAGTTTATTGTCTGCATCCCAATTTGAATATTACCCTGAGTTGCTGCGACGCTTTGTTCATTGGAATGATAGATTGACAGTGGAACAGATAAAGTAAAAAAATGAATATCAGTAATCGGCAATTTTGCTGAAAAATAATAAATACCGGAGTAGAAAAAATACGAATTGGATTCTTTTAGAGTTGGTCTTAAGAATTTAAAGTCAAATTCGCCTTCATAGTCGGGCAAAGATCTAAGCACTAAATCCTGTGAAAATACATTTGTAGTCAGCAGTACAATTATGGAAAGTGTTTTTAACAAAACATCTCGTCATTTTTCGAATTAAAAATTGAGAAATGCCGTCATAAAATCAATTCAAAAATTTAGGATAAAAGTTACCAGCCAACAAAGCTAAAAATCAACCGCATCAATAATAGCATCGTGAAGAGTCGGTCTAAACTGAACAATCTTTCTATTTGAACGCGTTGGGTGAACCCTGTTCGTAAGCAATATTACAAATAGTCCGCGGTCTTTATCAACCCAAACAGATGTGCCGGTAAATCCCGTGTGCCCAAATGAATTCGGTGAAAATTTCGGTCCTGCAGAGGAATAGCCGTCAACAGATTTTGTGTCCCATCCTAATCCCCTGTCGCCAAACTTAGTTTGAGCGGTTGTGAATAAGTCAATTGTATTGGGTTTAAATATCACCGAATCCTTGATTTGTCCTTCGTTCACATAGAGAAACATCAGCTTTGCCAAATCTCCTGCGTTAGAGAACAAGCCTGCATTCCCGGCAACTCCTCCAAGCATCTGAGCGTTTTCATCATGCACCTTACCTTTTACCAGTGTATGCCTCCAATAATCGTCTACTTCCGTCGGTACACAATAAAACCATTTTTCAGGCGGCGGGTTAAACATTGTAGTGTTCATTCCAAGGAAGTCGTATAGATTCTCCTTTAAATACACATCGATTGGCTGCCCGGTGATCTTTTCAATAACCAACTGCATTGTTATCATTCCAAGACAACTGTAGGTATAATCGGTTCCCGGTGTAAATAGTAATTCAGTCGTCATTATATCGTCAATAATTTCCTCGCGTGACTCAAACATCGTGAAATATCTTTTGAATGCGGGCAACCCGGAATTATGCACCAGCAAATGTTTAATTGTTATTTTTCCTTTGCCATGTCCGGTAAATTCCGGCAGAATTTCAGTTACGTATTGTTCTAAGTCTAATAATCCTTTGTCATACAGCATCATTGCAGCGGAAGTAGTAGCAGCTACTTTTGTAACGGAAGCAAGGTCAAACATTGATTCTGTTGTAACCTTTTGCGCTGTGCTGTCATAGGTAAATCGACCGAATGCTTTATGGTAAACAATTCTTTTACGATGTCCCACTAATACTGTTGCACCGGGAAAAACGGAGTCTGTAACGGCTTTAGTTACCAGAGTATCAACAGCATTAAAATTGTATAATGAATCGCTCAACGTGTCGGGAATAAATA
>JANQLA010000387.1 GCA_028280855.1 Melioribacteraceae bacterium | reverse complement strand
ATCCTTTTCAGCTTGCTTGAGACTTATAATCTTCTCTTTAGAATCCGGCTCCTGAAAAAACTGACTAATGGAATCACTGCTTCTTTGGCTTATGCATTTATGAATAATGGGCATGTCAATACCATCTTTCCCAACTATTACGAGTCTTTGAGTAACATTTTTTAACTGACGCACGTTGCCGGGCCATTTGAAGTTTAATAAAAATTCCCAAGCTTCGTTAGTAATGCTTGGCGGTATTATGCTCAAATCTTTGCAATAGTAACTTATGTAATGATGTATCAGTTCCCGTATATCGTGCTTTCTTTCGCGTAACGGGGGGATACGAATGTTCAATATATTTAAGCGGTAAAATAAATCCTCACGAAATAAATTTTTGGTAATCATTTCTTCCAGGTGTTTATTTGTAGCAGCGATAACCCTTACATCTACCTGGTATTTTTTCTTGCGACCTATCTTATCGATCTCGCCTACTTCAAGTACGCGCAATAATTTTGCCTGTGCTGTTAACGGGATTTCACTTACTTCGTCCAAAAAGATTGTTCCGCCGTTTGCTTGTTCAAATAAACCGGGCTTCTCGGTTTTTGCATCGGTAAAAGAACCTTTTTCAAAACCAAATAACTCGCTCTCAATTAAGCTTTCAGGAATCGCCGAACAGTTAACAGTTATTATATTCTCGTATTTACGCTGACTATAGTAGTGAATGTTGCGGGCAATCAACTCTTTTCCTGTACCCGATTCGCCTGTTATTAAAACGTTCGCATTAGTCCCGGCATATTCGGTTATCAGGCTTCTTACATTATTTAACTGGACCGATTTACCGATTAGAGGCCTTTCGTCAAGTATTGCTTGTATTTTCTTATCAAGCTTTTGTTGAGACGAGTCACGCTCGGTTGTAAGTAACTGTTTATCAATCTCCAGCTTTCGTTTTTCGAATGCGTTCGTAATAGCAAGGATGAAGTCGGTTGGCTGATAAATGAAATCTTCAATGTCTGCGGGATTTTTAGTCCCGAACCAATAAGCCCCACTCTTGATAAGTTGGTTTGCCAAAGTAAGGTCAAGTTGATTCATCGTCATTTTTGTAATAACAATAACTTGTAATGTCGTATCAATATATTTTATTTTCCTTATCAGTTCTTCCCCGTAAAGCCCGCCCGATATTTGATAGTCGAGTATTACTACATCGATTGTTTTGTAGTTTTTATTGAGATAATCCAATGCCATATTGCCGGTTGAAACAATATCGCAAACTTCAATTGTGTCTTTAAAAGGCATGAGTGTGTTCTTAAGGCGGTATACATCGAACTCCTCATCTTCTACAAGCAGTATTTTAATTTTATCTTTCATAATCTATAATTCTGTTTTTGCGAAAAAGTAATAATCATTTTTGCCCCGACATCTTCGTTAACGGCATCTAATTTCCAACCGCAACGCTTACAGTTTTCAAAAGCAATAAAGCAACCGTATCCGCTATGGTTTGTGCCCCGCTTAGTGGTAATATTTTCTTTGAATATTTTCTTTATCTTATCTTTGTCCGTCTCCAATAATTCCGGTGAAATTCCTATGCCGTCGTCTTTAATTTCAATCATAGCAGTACTGTTCAACTCATCAAATATTGTGCTCACAACAATTTGTAGTTTGTTCCCCTGATTGTGTTCAATTGCATTCTGGATTAACGGTTCAATAATTTCCCACACAACAAATTCGTTTACATTAACTGTTGGAAACTTTGCGTCAAAGCTTGTAAAGATTTTTAGCTGGTCGTCGTTACGATAAATTCTTTTAATAACATTCGTTAGAATAAATTCAATTACTTCATTCACATTTGTTTGAAAACTCAGATTTCGTATAACATTTACGGGCGGGTTGTAGGTTTTCATATCGTAAATTACACGACCTATAAAACTTGCGTACTTGGCCACCTTCGATTTTGCATGCTCTATATTTTTGCCGGGTAATTTGCGCAAGTCTTCCTTAATAAAACCAACTATCTTTTCAGCTTTATGATGCGAATGATAAATGCGTTTAGCAAAACTAGCCTCCTTTTGTGCTTCAATTAAATCTTTTAATTGTTGTTCACGCTGTGCATAAAGCTGCTTTTGCGCCTGGTCTCTTTCGTTTATAACATAAGTTGTAATTAAGAATACAGCGAGCAAGCTAAGCAAGATCAAAGCTGAAATGAACGCACCGGTTCTACTGAAAGAACTTGAAATCACATTCAATATATATTCAAAGTTCGGTGAGATCTTCATATGAACAGCACCAATAACCTCGCCCCTAACCGAAAAGGGAACTAAAACGTGAAAGGTTTGCGGATCAACAAGATAGTTTGAGATGTTCTCATTTTCAAATATGTTATTTATACTTTTGTTAAACCATTTAATCGCTTCTGCTTTAGCTTCGGAATTAGTGTTTGCGGGGGGCTCGTTGTACTTAATATAATCAAACAATTCGGAGCCGTCGTCTATAGCAAAGATCTGTTCATCCCTTTTGAAAATCAAGCAAATATCATCAACATTCTTTTGTAACTTTTGCTGAGTTATTATAAAATCGATCGATTCAATAGTTGATTCCCGCGAGTATGCGTTTTCTTCGGGCGCTTCAATGTTCTGCTGGATTAACAGTTCAATTGAGGCTGTGGTAAATTCGGCGAGACGCTCGGTTGTATCTAATCGATAGATATCAATTGTGTCGTTGAGCAGGTTTTCAGTTGAGCTTACATTGATATAGGCTAGAATAACCTGCGATATTATTATCGCCATTATCAGGATTATGAAATGATAAATTTCAAAATGAAAGTCCCTGACTCTATGATATAATTTCATTTATTACCCCTGGTTTAGCCTTATAAAAACAGGCTAATTCGTTACTTTGCTAATTTCCGTTTCGATTGATTTTACGGCTTCATTTATGCTCACTTCACGATTTAATGCGCTTTTTACATTCGATGTAATAATGTCGGATATCATTGTGTAGTTTGGATGTACCAGTCTATGAATTCCATGACTAATTAGCTTATAGTAAAATTCCAAATCAGGGTACTTATTTAAATATTCCTGATTTGTGTACATCTCTTTTAGTATTGGCAAATATCCCCTTTTGCTGAAAATTATTTCCTGTGATCTCTCCATAATCACGAATTTTATAAACTCAACGGCTTCTTCCTTTACGCTGGAGAATTTTGAGATCATCATATTCCAACCCCCAATAGTAGAGCGTGATTCTCCGATTTCAGCCCTGGGTAAATATGCTATTTTTAAGTTATCAACCTTGCATTGGTGTTCTTTATCCACCGGAATAATTTTTTTTGCGGTGGGCCAACCTCTGAAAAACAGTATGTCGTTTTTTATAGCATAAAGAAAGCTTTCCCGCTCATTAAAAGTTGTAACAATAGCGGGCGATATTTTTTGATAGTGTATTAAATCATGGAGTAATGAGATCGATAATTTAAACGAAGGGTGACTAAAGTTCACTTTATTATTTTGAAACAGATTGCCGCCAAAACCTCCTGCTACTTCCATTAAGTTGCAGAGTAAACCTTCGAAATTATCGGCGTGGAATAAGTATTTATAATTTGTTTTAGGGTTGCGAACATCAATATTTGCAAGTTCTTTCCAAGTTATCCCTTCATCCAATTTTTCTTTTAACAGCTCAAAATTTATCGATGATTTTAACAAATCTTCCCGGTAGTATAGAACCCCGATATCAATAAAGAGTGGAATACTGTATAATGTATCATTATAAGTGCATGTTTTTAATGCTTGCTCAATAATCGGCCGAAGATCTGATTTGTCAAATAAAGAATTAAGCGGTTCGGCCCACTTCGAAAATCGGGGGATCCAAATTTGATCAACCGCGAAAACGTCTATCCTGCTGCTGCGGCTGCGAAGGTTGCGGGTTATCAGCTCTTTTCTTTTATTTGTTGTGAATCTGTCGTACGGAATATCAACAGGAACAACTTCTATTTCTCCTTTATAAAGTTCGTTAAACTTGCCAATTATATCTAAATGCGCGGGAGTTATGTTTTCGGCAAAGTACACTTTCTTAACTTCATTTTCGGAGGTTGCAAACCGTTGAAAAGGAAAAATATAAAATAGTACTGAAAGCAAAATCGAAATAATTGTTATTAAAAAAACAAGACGTGTACGAAGTGTATTTTGTGGAAGTAATTTGAGATTCATATTAAAACCTACTATGAGTCACTGCAGTTATTCCAAAAATAAGAATAAATAAGAAATAATAATTTGTATCATAAAACGTGCTAAAATTCTATTTAGGTAGACTGGTACAATTGTTGTGTTTATAGCAAAAATCATTTCACAAATTAATTAATGGTATCCATTCTTCTATGAGGGTAAGTTATGTCTAATCTCAGGGTAAAATTAAGCCTGTTTATAAACTACTTTGTTATAGGAATATTGCTGAACAGCGTAGGTATTGTGATTTTGCAGGTTATTGAAAATTACGGTGTAACGAAAGAAGCCGCAGGTATACTTGAAGCATTTAAGGATTTGTCGATCGCCGGTTTTTCATTTTTGCTTGCCTCTTTTATTCCAAAGGTTGGATATAAAAAATCTATGCTGGTAGCTTTAATCACAATGACGATTGCCGCATTGTTAATGAAATTTTTCGACGGCTTTTTAATGTCGAAAATAATGTTCGCAATGATAGGTTTCAGCTTTGCGCTAATCAAGGTTGCCGCATACTCCACTGTTGGCTTGATAACAAGCGGTTCCGATGAACATGCCAGCTTAATGAGCGTGCTCGAAGGGATTTTTATGGTAGGAGTACTTTCCGGATACTGGATTTTCGGATTTTTTATTGATTCGATTTCCATGAGCTGGGTGGATACCTATTGGGTGCTTGCTGCGATGTGCATAGCTGCATTCCTGCTGCTGTGGAGCACTAAGCTTGACGAAAGTTCGGTCGAAACGGAAAGCTTTAACTCGCTGCACGAATTCCTTGATATGATTGCAATGGTTCGCTTTCCGCTGGTTATTATATTCATCTTCAGCGCTTTCTTTTATGTTTTAATCGAACAAAGCATACAAACCTGGCTGCCTACATTCAATAGAGTAATTTTACAATTACCTTCATCAATCAGTGTGCAGATAGTTAGCATTCTTGCAGGCGCTATTGCGCTGGGAAGAATTTCCGGCGGCTATTTTATTAAAAAATTCCATTGGATGCCTGTTTTAACTATTTCACTTGTTTGCGCAATGGTAATTGTGATTATCGTGCTCCCGTTAACAACAGGTATTGAGCCGGGCTCTATTCAAACTTGGATAGATGTACCGATAGCCGCTTATATACTTCCACTTATTGGGTTGTTCCTGGGGCCTATTTATCCAACCCTTTGTTCTTCCGTGTTAAGCGCACTGCCTAGAAACAAGCAGAGTGCGATGACAGGCTTAATAGTAATCTTTTCCGCCCTGGGCGGTACAACAGGTTCATTTATAACCGGGCAAATTTTCGGTAAATTCGATGGTCAAACGGCATTCTACTTTACACTGGTTCCTATGGGATTATTGTTAATTGCACTATTTCTCTACGGAAATGTTAGAAAGAAATTCTCTTTCAGGGAGATATAAAAATGTCATATAATTTAGAAGACTTCATACAACTATCCGGTGAGATTTTTGAGCGTGTTCAATCTGAGAGAGTTTTTCCCGACTCAAAAACATTTGTTGATATGATACCAAGGCGTGACCCAGAATCGATCAAACGAGAGTACCAAAAATTAAAATCCCTCGAAAACTTTAGCCTGAAAAATTTTGTTGATGCTAACTTTGAATTACCTTCTTACAGAGAAAATGAACTATCACTCCCTGAAAACCGCAGCATGAGCGAGCATATAAATTTACTTTGGAACGCCTTAACTCGCAAAGCCGATAGGAAGGTTAAAAATAACAGCCTGGTGCAATTGAAGTATCCATATGTTGTACCCGGTGGAAGATTCAGGGAAATTTATTACTGGGACACTTACTTTACGATGCATGGACTACTAAACGACGAACACATCGAACTGGCTCAAAACATGATCAAAAATTTTGAGTACGTAATTAACCGGGTAGGTCATATCCCAAACGGTAACAGGCTATATTATTTATCTCGTTCGCAGCCGCCTTTTTTCGCTTCCATGGTAAGGTTGGTAGCAGATTATAAAAATGATCCAGTCAGTGGAACTAAATTTTTACCTGCTATTGAAAAAGAGTATAACTTTTGGATGAATAGACACGAATATTCGTTAGAGACAGGAAATCCATTTGAACATACTGTACCCCTAAATAAAGAGTTTTGCCTCAACAGGTACCACGATTCGAGCGAAACCCCGCGAGAGGAATCGTATTTTGAGGATTATGAAATTGCATCAGATATTGATGATTTACATAAAGCATCGTTTTACAAACACATTCGTGCTGCGTGCGAATCCGGTTGGGATTTTTCAAGCAGGTGGTTCAATGACGGATGTTCTTTGAAGACATGCCGAACTACTGATATTATTCCCGTAGATTTGAACTCATTACTTTATTCAATAGAGCTTTACTTAAGCAAGCTGTATAAAATAAAAGGCAATGAAGAAATATCTGGTAGCTACAACACTAAAGCGAAACAACGAAAAGAACTAATTAGCACTTTTTTTTGGAGTGATATACAAGGATTTTATTTCGATTACAATTTCGTGAAAAAAGAACAAACTAATATTTACTCGCTTGCCGCTTGCTACCCGCTGTACTTTAGAGCGGCTGATCAGATACATGCAGAACGCACAGCTAAAATACTGGAGAGAGAATTTCTTAAAGAAGGTGGACTAATGACAACGCTTCACCATACCGGGCAACAGTGGGACGCACCAAACGGCTGGGCGCCTTTACAATGGATTGCGATA
>JANQLA010000349.1 GCA_028280855.1 Melioribacteraceae bacterium | reverse complement strand
TCACATTTTCATTTTCGTAAGAGATTATTTTGTCAACATAAGCCTCGGAATCCGATACATTATGCAGGTTTACCCTGCCTACTGCGAGGTCCGACTTTTCATCATCCCCAATAATTCTTGCGTAGTAGTCGTCAAAAGGAAAAGAATAAAGAACTCTTAGTGATGTTTTTGTTTGAAAAGTCGGTACATAATTATTACCAAATCCTTCAACATCGTAGTAATCATAAGTGCCATCGCCAAATAAGAAAACATAAAACGGCTTTGTTTCCCAGTTTATATAAGCATGCTGCAAAAAGTTTCTAATAGCCGAAGGATCGAGTGCCCCCCCGGAAAATTCATTCATAATCTCATCAACATATACAACTGTTGACTTATATTTAATTCTTGATTGGTTCTCCCTATAATCAGCAAGTCGTTCAGCTTGCTCCGAGAATATTCTATCAGTAATTATAATATATTCGGCGCCCGGAGAAATACCGTGAATATTAGAGTTTGAAACAGGCTCGATATTCGAAATTGATTTTAGAGCATTATCGTTTACGACAAGATTTTTAAATGCATAATCAGAACTACCCATTATCTGGTAAGTAACTTCCCCACCACTTAAGCGCTTTGGATTGATCAGCTTTATGTTCGAGTAATCGGAAATATCATAAACAGATATTTGCGAGTTGGAGAAATTGAAGGTCCGAAACTCGATTTCATTATCTACCTTATCGCTAAATAAAATAAGTTGATCATCATAGGCCTTTAAAGTTTTCAAATACTCAATTTCGTAATAATCGCAATGTGCGGCAGCTTCATTTGAACTCGCTGTAATCCGAAACTTCAAAACGCTTTCTTCATTAGCTAAAGTAGGACTATGAGATGCCCCAAACTCCGAAACAAAGCCCACGCTATATTCTCGGTCATTTCTGTCAGAATAACTTGCAATTCCATCGAGATTTGTAGCATTAAACTGCTGGTTAGTTTCACTAATCGACAAAGAGGCATCGCCATCCGAAATGTTCGCAAATCTAAATTTATAGCTAATTAGCGAACCGGATATTAGTCCCGGTAGCGGAGTTATGTACGTTAAAGTGTTATTTGAGATATCTATTTTATCCCCGAAGTAATCCAGGCCTGTTTTACCAATATTGATATTATCATCCTCGCGATGTGCATAAGCTTTGGTTTCTGTTTGAACGATTGGAGTTGCAGACGTTCCCGATTCTATAGTGTTTATCCTCTTTCCAGCGACTCCTCCGCTTGTTATCCAGAAGTAATTCTTTTTTGAATAAGGGTGGTGATGACGAATAACTTTGTTTTGATCTTCGCTATACTCCCAGAATTCTGTTCCACGTCCATAAAATAAAATGTAATCTCCATCATCAAATGAACCGTCTTCTTCACCAACTATTCTGATTGCTATTTCATTAAGATCTTTTGGGTCATCGTTCTCCACATTCCATGATAGTCTTTTTCCACCTTGGTTATACATCTTAATCGTACGGGGATCAACAGTACCGGCATCAATACCAAGCGAAGACAACCGGGCCCTGTCTATTCTATACATACCCTCATCGGGCGCCTCAAACCGGTACCAGGTTCCGTTGGCTAATACAGAGTTAACGACTTGTTTCTTTAGGCTACTTCTATTTATACCCCATTTCCGGGCTTTTTTATTATTTAATAAATGAGACATCCTCTCAGAGCTACTAATTTGAACAAAATCTCTACTTCCGGCATAACCGTAATTTATTTTGAACACGATTCTATTGTAAACTTTTAATCGGTTGTTGGCGGCATCCAAAGCAACCGGATAAATTCGAATAGTTTGCACTCGCAAATCCCTTGAAATACCATATTCACCGAAAGTAACTATTCCCGGATTAAAAGCTGTCATTTCAAATGCCGGCTTACGGGAATTTGCATCCAATCGTTTTTCAATAAAAGTATGTTGCGTTGAAAGTATTTCTATTGTATTCCCAAATTCACTTGGAACTCCGATATTAAAGGAGGTAGAGATAGGTTTGCCATTCGAATCGAAATAAGAATCTAAATCTTGTTCTTGTTTATCGGTGGCTGATACTTTCTTCTGAAAAGCGGCTTTTAGTGTATATTCAATTGTAATTGATTGATCACTTGAAGAAACTACGCGAATATCATCTCGGGCGGATAATAGATACGTGCATAGAAGAAGTACAACTAACGAGAATTTGCTTTTCATTTACTTATCCTAAAAGTTCTAACTTAACAGTCTAAATATGTAATATAACTTTCGAAATCAATGCAAAAATTGTAGCAAATCCTCTATTCAACAATTCCTTATTTTTAATGGAGCAAAATTTACTTAACAACCTTCTAAAATGTCAAGTCAATAAGTTGTATTAGAATATTTGGAATCATCAATTGATGATTATCAATAGGAAAAACAACGCAATACAAAAATCAAACTAAATCCAATTATATCGTTCCCTGAAAAGTGTGCAAGGATTGTTATAGCCCAAGCATCATTTTATATTTTTTCATTGCTTCAATGCAATGGGCTATATGATCGTCAAGTTCAACACCCAATTCCTGAGCGCCTTTTATAATATCTTCCCTGCTAACAGCTTTGGCAAATCCTTTATCCTTCATTTTTTTCTTTACTGATTTTACTTTAACTTCTTCAATCGATTTCGAAGGGCGCACATAAGTAACTGCTGTAATAAACCCGGCAAGTTCATCGCATGCGTATAAAACTTTCATGAGTAGTG
>JANQLA010000324.1 GCA_028280855.1 Melioribacteraceae bacterium | reverse complement strand
TTTTGATTAAGTTTATAAGAACATCAACAGCCGCTTCAACATCAGTATTTCCTAACGAATAAGCGATTGTTTTCTTTAGTTCCGTGTTTGTTTCTTTTTTAAGGATTCCTGCGAGTATATCAACAGCACGCTTATTTTCACTAGCGTTTGTAATGCTGTAAATGGCGGCTTTCTTAACTTCGGTACTCTTTGCATTTGCAAGCACTTCTCCGATAGCTTCCAAAGCAACTTCTTCTTCAAAGTTGCCCAATGCATAAACAGCAGTTTTGGATAACTCCTCGCTCGAATCGTTGAGCGCAGCGTTTTTCAGGTATTCAATTGCTTCCGGTGTTTCGGTATTACCGAGTGAATGCAAAGCGGTTTTGCGGATTTCAGTTGTTTTGGCACCGGTTAAAATATCTTTAAGCGCTTCAACGGCTTCCTTATTTTCGAAGTTGCCAATTGAGTAAACAGCAGTTTTTGCAAGTTCAATATCATTATCGCTAATTGCAATTCCTTTTAAGTAGGGGATTATATCCTGATTCTCAAAATTGCCTAATGAGTATAATCCTGCCTTACGAACTTCAACTTGCGATGCGTTGCTGACGATATCCTTTAAAGATTCAATTGCCGTGGCATCATCGTAATTGCCCAAAGCGTATACTGCTGCTTTTGCGATTTCAGTATTTTTGTCTTTCATTGCAAGGTTTGCAAGAAATGGTGCTACATCCGACTGATCCGTATTGCCTAATGAATATAATGCGGCTTTGCGAACTTCAACGCTATGATCAGTGCCGACAATTTCCTTAAGCGCTCCTACTGCTTTTGTATCTTCGAAATTTCCGATGGAGTATACTGCTTTTTTCTGAAGTTCTGTATTTGTTTCGTTTGCAACAATGTCCTTAAGTTTATCAAACGCTTCCGGCATTTCGAAGTTGCTCAAAGTATATATTATTTTGCCTTTGTAATTAATCGATGTTGCTGTTTCGTAAAGGTTCAGAATAGTCTTAAAAGCCTTCTCGCTTCCCATATTTTGCAGTGCGTAAAGTGCGGCAATGTTTATTTCTTCTTCATCCTCTGCCTGTAGCTTTTCTACAACCGACTTGTACTCGGTTTTACCTGTCTTTACAAGTTCCTGTCCAAGAACAATCATATTTGAACGCGCATCATCAGCCCATTTGCTGCCGCTGTTATCGGAAACGAAATCTTTGTAGCAATTGAATACCTGTTCTGCGTCATGACCCAATTTATCACGGGAGTAACACTTCCAGAAATTCGCATCATCCGACCACTTGCTATCGGGGTATTCTTTCAGCATTGAATCAAAGGCATTTATTGCTTCATCCCAGTTTTCGTCCAGTACATAGCCGTAGGCTTTTTTGTATGATAGCGATGCAGGATCATCGTCGTCAATTTCGATTAAGGCAGGATGCAGCGAATTAATGAACGCAAGTTGATTTGGTTGAGGACTTGCCCCGCTCAATAAAATCAACATTATTGAAGTAAAGATTATTTGTAATAATTTGTTATACAACATGATTAACTCCATATTAAATACTATTTTTTTCGTTTTTGACTTGGTTGCCGGAAGCCGGGTTTATATTTGAATTAGCTCTCGACATTCTTTGGATATTTATTTTTAGAAAAATACCTTTCCGGTCTATTCCACTCTGTATCAAATCAATTCCCGCTAAATCGAATTCGGTTTCCAGGTTGGCTATTTGCATCAGTATTACTTCGAGATCGTTAATCAATCTTTTCAACTGTTGCGTGGAAGGTTTATTCAGATCGCTTTTAAGTTCCGACGCTTGAGCGAGCAGTTCGCGCGAGATATTTTGCTGCTGCTCAAGGTTGATTGATTCAATGTCGTCGGTTTCCGGGTCGAAATTCATCATGCCCAGCAGTAGCACTTTTGAACGATCGATATATCTTTCAGCACTGGCTTGAATTGCCAACTGTTGCTGTGATAATTCGCCATGTGTTGGGTTAACTTGAAGATCATTTGAAAAAAATGTTCTGCCAAGGAAGATTCCTATTACAATTAATGCGGTGCCGCCGGCCAGTTGGTAAGTAAGACTACGATTTGCAGCAAACCATTCGTTAAATGATGTAATAATGGTATCAATAAATGATGGGCGCTTTTCCAGCTTAGGCGCTAAGTTATTCCAAAAATTGGTTTGAAATATGTCGCCTGGCTCAACTCTTTCGTGATTTTCCGAGATTAGAGTTAGCGTTGATTTTAGTTCGTTGTATTCTTTAGCACAGACGTCGCATGAATTCAGATGATCGTTAAAATACTTCTCTTCATCACTATTCAGCTCATTGTACAATGCTTTATCAAAATACAAATTACACTTTTCGCAGCTATTCATTTGCACCCTCTGCTTGTGGTTCCTGGTTGTAAAAGGACAATTCCTTTTGAAGTTTTTTAATTGCCCGGAAGTTTAGGCTCCTTACGGTGCCCGCTTTCAGTTTTAGCGCCTGGACAATTTCCTCAAACGGCAATTCGTTAAAGTTGCGCATTACAAATACTGTGCGTTCGCGTTCCGATAATTTTTGCATCGCTTTATCAATATTCTTTTTAATGAAATTGGATTCCGTAACCCGTTCAGGATTAACCTGCTGAAATTTTACGCTTAACTTTTCATTGGCTGCAATTACTTCATTCATATCTTCTTCCGTTTGCATTGTTGAATAAGATTTTTTTCGTTTCATGCTTAAGCATGTGTTTACTGTTATCCTGTAAAGCCAGGTGCTGAATTTCGAATCGCCCCTGAATTTGTCTAAGGAGCGAAACGCCTTAACAAAAACATCCTGTGAAACATCTTCCGCGTCTTCACGACTTTTAGTCAGATCAAATGCTAGGTTATAAACCAATCGTTTGTTCTGCTCAACCAAAATCTTAAATGAGCTTAGATTTCCTTTTCGCGCTTGTTCAACTAGTTGTAAATCTGTATTCAATCAAAATCTCCAAGTTCAAAAGATATGACGATGGTTCTCCAGAAAGTGTTTACAACATCCTGTAATTTTTTTTGAAATTCAACTTAGATAAGATTTTTTGTTACCGGGGGAAGTGAAATTTGACAATTGTCCGAATTTTATGTACAATATTTTCGGTTAATTTATGTATACAAACTTATTAAATACTAACCAGGTAGGAAACTATAGTCCGAGGAAAGTCTTTCGGGCTTCGGAATACAATTCGAACCCTTTAGTAAAAGACCAGCAAAGGTCGGTAAATGTAAAACTTGCAAAAGAAAATGAAATTCTGAATTCTTCGAAAATTCCTAAATCAATAGAAACATCGGTTAAATTAAATCCTAACGCGCCGGTGGCCAAATCCGGGAAATCCTTTAAAGCCATTTTTGAAATTCTGAAAGAAAATCCATTGGCTTTTGATAATGAGATTGAAAAACTGAAGAATTCATTGAAGGAATCCCCGAATTCTAGTGGTGAAGAGCGAGAGGTCGCAAACTACTTTATCACTTTAAATTCAGATAGCTACTCTGCATCCAGGTCGGACATGCATCTATTAAAACAGAAAAAAGAGGTACTTGATAAATACAAAATGCACGAATTTCGAGATCCTGGAGTTTTGTTGAACGTCTTCGCTTAGTCCTCCTTTCTACAAATCCTTATTTGCTAAAATTATCTCAACCTGTATTCAACCCCAATGGCTTATTGTGTCGGTGGAACAAATTCTTTGACGAATGCAGCGGATCCGTTGGATGTAGCATCAAACCGAATTTGTTTAACAGGTTCGTAGTCGGGATCGTTGTACCAGGCTTTTGCAGAATCTTCATCGGCAAATTTTAGAACAATATTTGCTGAACAGGTAGTTCCTTCAATTGCTTCTGTTTCATAATCGGCAACTAAAACCTGTCCGCCGTGTTTTATCAACAAGGGTATTACTGCCGCAATATATTCGTTCTCATATTTATCTTTATCTGTTATGTCATAACTTGCAGTAAAATAGTGAGCCATAAAATGTCCTTTCATTATGTGGAAGTTTAAATAAAAAGATAGCCAATCTTTTTAAATAAAAAACTTTGCGGGAACACTTGACAATAAATGAATGATCATTTATTTTTGAGATATGCGAATTAAAGATGAATACAAACAGGATGCAATAATTGAAGCCACGATAAAGCTGGTAAATGAAATCGGTTTTGCTGCTACTTCGGTTTCAAAAATAGCAAAAGAAGCGAATGTTTCACCCGCAACGTTGTATGTCTACTACAAAAACAAAGAAGATTTGCTGGTTTCTACGTACATTAATATAAAGCGGAATATCGTGAAAGCGCTGCTTCAAGATTTTGACAATACCTTACCGGTACGCGATATAATGCGAAAAATTTGGTTCAATATGTTTGCATTTAACTTGAAAAATCCACAATATTTCCACTTTAAAGAGCAGTTTGCCAATTCTCCCTTTGCTGATTTGGTGAATGACGAGGAACTGGAAAAAGAGTTTCAACCAATAATGAACGTAATTAAACGCGGCATAGAACAAAAAATAATAAAGGATGTAGACTTTGATATAATCGCTGCATTTACATTCTACCCGATTGTGTCGTTGTCCAATCCAAAGATTTGCAGGAATTTAACTCTTGATGACGAAACAATTGAGCAAGCATTTTCATTAGCCTGGGACGCAATAAAGTTCTAAAAAATTTTTATTAATTAACTAAATGAACATTCATTTAATTGGTGAATATGAATAAAAAAAGGATACTAAAAATCATGAAAATAAATCTTTTAATCCTGCTGCTGATTAGCATAGTTGGGGTATTTATTAATCAGTCGTGCTCATCAGCTTCATATACAACAGAGGATATTAAAATGAAAAAAATATATAATTCAGAGAACTTCAGAGATGGAAAGTTTCACAATTTCGTTGATTGGGAAGAACCGGGTTTCTTTGAATACGTGGGTACAATGTGGGATTTCATTTTCAAAGGCGATCAACGAACCCCGGAAGATAGTTTACCAAAGTCAAAAGTTGATCTGACTCATTTCTTGAAGGATTCCGATAATCATTTAAGCGCAACCTGGATCGGACATTCTTCGCTATTGATTAATATCGATGGACATAAAATTCTCGCCGACCCTGTTTTCGAGAAAAAGATTTCTTTTTTCGGTCCCACACGTTTCAATGGCGAAGTTCCTTTCGATCCTAATGAACTTCCGGCAATTGACGTCGTACTTATTTCTCATAATCACTACGATCACTTAAATCGATATTCTATAGAGTTACTCAATGAGAAGACATCATTGTTTATCGTTCCCCTGGCTGTTGGCGCCCAGCTGGAAGAATGGGGCGTTTCAAGAAGCAAAATTAAAGAACTTGACTGGTGGGATGAAATTAACGTGGCGGATGATTTGCTGGTAGCAGCTACTCCATCGCAACACTTTTCAAATAGAGGCTTGAGTGACAGGAACGAAACTTTGTGGGCGTCATTTGTAGTGAGAGCAAAAAAACATAAAATATTTTTTAGCGGGGATACCGGTTACTTTGATGGATTTAAAACGATCGGTGAAAAATACGGACCGTTTAACATGACTTTTATGGAATGCGGAGCTTACAATGAAAAGTGGCATCATATACATATGTATCCCGAAGAAACAGCGCAGGCGCATATTGATTTACAAGGGGATGTTTTACACCCAATTCATTGGGGAACTTTCAATTTATCACTCCACCCATGGTTCGAGCCAATGAAAAGGTTAACCGACGCTGCCGCTTTGCACAATGTAAAAGCCACAACACCAATTGTTGGTGAAACAACAGTGTATCCGGGTAAAATTCAGACCGATAGATGGTGGGAAGAAACGGTTGCAATAGCTCAATAATTCCGGGCGCAGGGATCAAAAATGTATAACGATTTAACAAAATGGTACAACGGTATTTCAGAAAAATTTATCAGCGACCTTGGGATCAGTCGTGATGAGATAGTTCTCGATTTTGGTTGCGGTGAAGGCGCTTATACAATTCCGGCCGCAAAAGCAGTAGGCGCAAAAGGTTTAGTACATGCGGTTGATATGAATGATACGGTTTTGACGAAAATCAAGAATGCTGGCAGGCAATACAACCTTGAAAATATTAATGTAATCAATACAAATGGTGAGTATCAAATTCCGCTTGCTGATGAAGCGGTCGACTCGGTTATACTTTTTGACGTGTTAAATCCGTTTTATTTTAATTCCGCTGCCGTGAAAATAATACTGGAAGAACTATTTAGAATTACAAAACCCTGTTCAAAAGTATACTTGTATCCGAGACATACGAATGTGCGTAAATTATTGAAGCAAATGAATGAAGCAGGATTTATAGTGAATGGCAGTACTTTAAAAATCCTGATGCATAATCATAAATTGGAAAAAGATAATATTTATATCATAAATAAAAGGTAAGTGCAATGAAAAATACTAATAAATGGAACAGCAAAAACATACCTGATCAATCGGGAAGGGTAGTAATTGTAACAGGCTCAAGCAGTGGTATTGGGTATGAGGCGGCAAAGGTCTTGGCAGAGAAAAACGCCAAAGTTATAATTGCTGTTCGTAACCTTGATAAAGGAAATAAAGCAATTGAAAAAATTAAATCCGGCAGGCCTGGCACCGATCTCGAATTGATGCAACTTGATTTATCCGATTTATCTTCGGTTAAAAAATTTGTAGAGGACTTCAAAAGCAAATATAGCAAGCTTGATTTATTGATTAATAATGCCGGAGTTATGATTCCTCCTTATTCCAAGACTAAAGACGGCTTTGAATTACAGATGGGTACAAACCATCTTGGTCACTTTGCCCTATCGCTTCAGCTAGTGGATTTGCTCGATACCACTGAAGGCAGCCGAATAGTAAACGTATCAAGTGCGGCGCATAAATACGGTAACATTAATATTGATGACTTGACATGGGAGAGGCGTAAGTATAAAGCCTGGCGAGCTTACGGTGATAGTAAAATCGCTAATCTATATTTCACGTTTGAACTGCAAAAACAATTGGATAGCATTGGGTCTAAAGTGAAAGTAACAGCCGCTCATCCGGGCTGGACTGCAACCGACTTGCAGCGACATAGCGGATTATTCAGTTTCTTGAATCGTTTCTTTGCTATGGAAGGTTGGCAGGGAGCTCTACCAACTTTACGTGCGGCTATCGATCCCGAAGCGAATGGAGGGGACTACTTTGGACCGGAAGGATTTCAGGAATGGAAAGGATATCCGGTGAAAGTAGGCACGAATGATTTAGCGAAAGATAGCTCCATTGCTAAGAAGCTTTGGGAAGTATCTGAACAGTTAACGAATCAAAAGCTGGTGTTTGAAAAACAACCGGCATAGAATTGAAATTTTTTGTATAGAAGCGCTGTTACTATTTTATAGTGTAACAATGTGAATAAATAATGGGAAATAATATATATCAGTTCAATGCGATTTCTATCACAGGCGAAAAGATTAACATGTCGAGATACGAAGGTAAAGTGCTGCTGGTTGTAAATACGGCCGGCAAGTGCGGATTTACTCCTCAGTATAAAGGATTGCAACAGTTATATGATAAGTACAATGAAAAAGGACTGGAAATACTTGGCTTCCCGTGCAACCAATTCGCTAACCAGGAACCGGGTGACGAAAAGCAAATTGCCCAGGACTGCCTGATAAACTACGGCGTTTCGTTCCAGATGTTTTCCAAAATTAAAGTAAACGGAAAGCAAGCTCATCCAATATACACGTACCTCAAAGAATGTATCGGTGGATTTTTAAGCAAAGATATTAAGTGGAATTTTACAAAGTTCCTTGTTGATAAGAGCGGTAAACCGGTTAAGCGTTTTGCGCCGAATACGAAACCTGAGCAGATTGAGGATGATGTCAAAAAATTTTTGTACTCTTAAAAACGTTTTGCCACAAAGGCGGGAAGGCTCGAAGTAAAGGAAATTAAATATCTTACTTAATTATCATTCAATACCCTATTTATATGATCTTTTAAATGAGGTATTTTATTTGTGACGACATCCCAAATGAGTTCGTAATCAACTCCAAAGTAATGATGAACTATTTTATCTCGCATTCCGGCAAGCTTTTTCCATTCTATGTCTGGGTGTGATTCCCTAAAACTATCGGGCAAATTCTTAACAGCTTCACCAATAATTTCTAAGCTTCTTGAAAATGCACGAGTATACAATTCACTTTCTACAAATTCTTCGAATGACAGGCTTGATGTTTCCTTCATAAGAAAATTTATTTCGTCAAGGATATGTTGGAGATAAATTGTATTAAGCTTCATACCATTGTATTTCTTTTTGGATTAGCGGAAGAATATAAGGGCTAATAGATTCTTCAGTAATTAAATCGATCTTTTTATTGAATAAATCTTCAAGAGCAAAAGATAGATCCATAAAATTATCAAACGACTTTTCCTCAAAATCAACTACTAAATCAATATCACTTTTACTCGTGGTTTGATTGGTGGAGTAGGATCCAAACAGACCTATCCTTTTAACTTGGTATTTTCTTAAAAGAGAGACGTTCCTCTGTAGAATATCGAATATTTCATTTTGAGTAAAATTATCCATTTCACAAAATCATTTTTGGCAAAATATGAAAAACTATTCAGTTTCTGAACAACCAAATCTAACTTAACTCCTGGAAGATTAAAAACGGTTAAATCCGTTAAAAGGCATCACTTTTTTTATCCAACATCACACAAATAAATTTGAGGATAGAATTATACATTCGGGAATAGGTTCAAATATTAAGAGAAATTTGATTCACTACTAAAAGAAGGCTTTGAACACCTCCCCAAAGGCGGCGAAGCATAAAGTGATATCGCGTTTTAGAGCGATTATAATGTTTGTATCCTCAAATAATTTCAAATATTGGGGTTATGCGTAGCCTCCTAAAACAATATTCGGGAGTGAATTTGAAAAGTTTTTTATTGAGTTACAAAAGTTATTAAATATTAGATTTAGTTTAAGCTTCTCTTTTCATTAAAACCCAATACAAAACAAAAGAAACCGCGAAACCAACAAACCATGCATAATCATAAAGAAATTTAAGCGGTGTTACAAATAAGCCGATTAAGGCAAGGAGTACGCCCGCTGCAAGAGCGAAAATAGCTTTTAGATTATATCCGCTTCTGTAAAAGTACTCACCTTTGGGATCATATAATTCTTTTGCATTTAAAACCCGCTTGCGCACAATAAAGTAATCGCAAATTAACACACCTGCTATAGGACCTAGGAAGCTTGAATAGCCGATGAGCCATCCGAAAATATATGCGCTGTAGTCCGATAATAATTTCCACGGCATCATTGCAATTCCAATTACAGCTGTTATTAGTCCGCCTTTTACAAACGTAATATGCTTGGGCGAAAGATTGGCAAAGTCGTTTGCAGGCGATACAACGTTTGCAGCAATGTTCGTAGTAAGAGTAGCAATAATTAATGATATGAGCGATATTATTACGACAACCGGATTATCGAATTTTGAAAGCAGCGTTACGGGGTCCCAAATAGCTTCGCCAAATATTATAACCGTCGCTGATGTTACTGCTATTCCGATGAAAGAAAATACTATCATTGAAGGAGGGAGTCCAATAGCTTGCCCGAGCATCTGGGATTTTTGGTTTTTAGCGTAACGGGTAAAGTCGGGAATGTTAAGTGATAATGTGGCCCAAAAACCAACCATGCCCGTAAGCGATGGAATAAAGAATACCCAGAATTCACCCGCAGTTTGAAATTTCGAAGGCTGACTGAGAATCGGGCCGAAACCATCAGCATTTATATAAGCCCAGATTAAAAGACCCAAGGCAACAGTAAGCAGGAATGGTGCGCCCAAGGACTGTAACCACTTTATTGATTCAATTCCGTTAACAATGAAATATACATTAAGACTCCAGAATATAAGAAAGCCGATTGCAGGTCCAAACGAAAAGACGGCCCACTCGGGCAGTAAAATAATGATCAACGAGTTAAATGCCTGTCCGCCAATCCATGCCTGAATACCGAACCAACCGCAAGCTACAACCGCACGCAATAAAGCCGGAATGTTGGAGCCAACTGTGCCAAATGATGCGCGGGCAAGCACCGGAAACGGAATGCCATACTTCGTTCCTGCATGCGCATTTAATACCATAGGAATTAATACAATTATATTGCCAAGACCAATCGTAAGCAGAGCCTGCCACCAGTTCATTCCGCCGGCAATTAAGCCGCTTGCCAACATGTAAGTTGGAATACATACGCTCATACCAACCCATAAAGCGGCAATGTTATAAGTATCCCAGGATCTTTGAGCAATCGACGAAGGCGCTAAATCATCATTGATAAGTTTTCTATTTTGGATTGACGATAAATCTGATTCAACTAATTGCGAGTCAAAGATTTTATTCATGTAGCTGCCTTAATTATTCGAAAAGGAAGAAACGTTTTTGGTCATTGAGTTATTAGGTCGTTAAGTCATTGCGTCTCTATAGTTAGTTCATTTAGTCATTGGATTATTGAGTCGTTGTTTCTCAGTAATTGAGTCATTCGGTCAGCTGTTCGCTGAGTCACTGTGTCTCTACCAAGTGGTCATTGAGTTACTTAGCAGCTGAATCATTAGTTCACCAAGTCTCTGAATCACCTAGTCGTAATATATAATTCCAAACTTATCCCCAGGCTCCGCCGTATGCATCTCGCCTAATAAACCTGCCTCTGCCAAGACTGCCGTGGAACTCATTGTTATTAATTATTACTTCACCTTGTGAAATAACAGTTTCTGCGTTACCTTTTATTTTTTGCCCTTCGAACATGGAATAATCAACATGCATGTGATGTGTTGAGGCGGATAATGTATGTTCTGCCAGCGGATCCCAAATTACAATGTCTGCATCGGAACCAACCGCGATTGTTCCTTTTCTTGGGTACATTCCAAACATTTTAGCCGGAGTCGCCGAACATAATTCAACCCAACGATTTACGGAAATTCTTTCTTCATTAACTCCGCCATCGAACAATAATTGTAAGCGATGCTCAATACCGGGACCGCCATTCGGTATTTTAGTAAAATCATCAATACCTAATTCCTTTTGATCTTTGAAGCAGAAAGGGCAATGGTCTGTGGAAACAACTTGCAAAGTGTTTTTTTGTAAACCGGCCCATAATTTGTCCTGGTGCCATTTTTCACGAAGCGGGGGGGTGAAGACCAGCTTAGCGTCTTCAAATCCGGGTTTGCCCATATCATCAAGAGATAGGAATAAATATTGCGGGCATGTTTCGGCATAAGTCGGTAAACCCCTGTCACGAGCTTCGGCAACTTTTTCCAGTGCATCATTGGATGACAGATGGACAATATATAAAGGTGCGCCGGCCATTTCAGACAATGCAATGGCACGGTTTACAGCTTCACCTTCCGCAGTTGTAGGACGCGAAAGTGCATGATAAATAGGAGCTGTTTTACCTTCTGCCAATGTTTTTTGAACTATGTGGTCGATTACGTTACCGTTTTCGGCATGCATGCAAACAAGCGCCCCGGTTGTAGAAGTGTGTTTTAATGTTTTAAAGATTGTTACATCGTCTACCATAAGCACATCCGGGTATGCCATAAATAGTTTAAAGCTTGTTACACCCTCCCGCACCATATCATTTAGGTCCTCCATATGGGCATCCGGAAGATCCGTTACAATCATATGAAATCCGTAGTCAATAGTTGCTTTACCTTCCGCTTTTCCCCACCAGGTATCAAGCGCATCGCGCATACGCGTGCCCTTTGCCTGGATTGCAAAGTCAATCAGACTAGTAGTACCGCCAAACGCAGCGGCGCGCGTGCCTGATTCAAAATCGTCGCAGGAAGTTGTACCTCCAAAAGGCATGTCCAAATGCGTGTGAACGTCGACTCCGCCCGGGATAACATATTTATCTTTCGCGTCGATGACCGTATCAGCATGAATGTTTAGTTTCTCGCCGATTGTTGTAATTTTATCATCCTGACAGAAAATATCTCCGTAATAATCTTGTTCGGCGGTGATTATTCGCCCGTTTTTAATTAAGGTAGACATAACTACTCCTCAACTTTTTGTTACTAAAGTCTTATCTTGATAAAACTAGGGGGCTTCGCAAAACAATCAGAATCAAAAATAATTCTAATGCCGGTATACGTAATTGTCCCCATTTTCTATATTTGTTCCTTGCTTTGCCCGCCTTGGTAGCGTTATTCAAAGGCTTCTTTTAGTGAATAACAATTCCGTGTTTCTTTTGAAACTCCGCAAGATTTTCCCACGACAACGGTTTTCCTTCCCGTTCAAAATCTGCCATAAGTTCATTCCAGGTTTTCGATTGCGACTCATCATCCACTCTTACCATTGATATACAATCTTCCACAGGACAGACAAGCGCACACAAACTGCAGCCAACGCAATCAGCTTCCCTTACTTCGGTTTTCGTATGTCCGTTTACTTGTGTTAAATCAATACATTGATGCGCCCCATCCTCGCAGGCTACGTAACACAGGTTGCAGTGAATACATTTATCCTGATCAATGCGAGCAACTGTTTTATGAAGCAAATCAAAATTACCGAAATCAGTGATCTGCTTAACGGCTTTTCCTCTTACTTCATCAAGGGAGGAAAACCCTTTTGATTCCATCCAGTTTGTCATTCCTTCAATCAAATCTTCAACAATTCTAAAACCGTAATGCATTACGGCAGTGCATACTTGTACGCTTGAAGCGCCGAGCAAAATAAATTCCAAGGCATCACGCCAGGTGCTAATACCTCCAATGCCTGAAATGGGAAGATTTACTTCAGGATCAACGGCTACTTGAGATACCATATGAAGTGCGATTGGTTTAACGGACGGGCCGGCGAAACCGCCGTGACTACTTTTGCTCGCAACCGAAGGTTGAATTCTCATTGTATCTAAATCAACACCCATTATGCTGTTGATGGTATTAATTAATGAAACGCCGTCAGCGTTTGCAGCTCTTGCAGCCCTTGCGGGTAATTGAATATTTGTAACATTTGGCGTGAGCTTAACCAGCACTGGTATGGTAGAGACTTCTGTAACCCATTCAGTAATCATTTGGCAATACTCAGGCACTTGTCCAACAGCAGCGCCCATTCCACGTTCGCTCATTCCATGAGGGCAGCCGTAGTTTAATTCAATTCCGTCAGCGCCCGTATCAATTGTGCGTTTAACTATATCGTGCCAGGCCTCGCGTTTTGATTCTACCATCAATGAAGCCACAACAGCACGATCCGGGAATAATCTTTTTGTTTCAGCTATTTCTTTCAAATTTGTTTCAATTGGGCGATCACTTATTAATTCAACATTGTTTAGTCCAACAATTTTTTGCCCGTTATAATCTATAGCGCCGTACCTGTTGCAAACGTTCATCACCGGATCACCAATCGTTTTCCATACCGTCCCACCCCAACCTGCTTCGAAAGCCTTGCAATTTTGATAAGCTGAATTTGACGGCGGAGCCGATGCAAGCCAGAAAGGATTAGGCGATTTTATACCCCCGCAATTAATCGAAAGGTCTACCATTGTAAGCCTCAATTCAAAATTTATTTATAATGATTTTATATAACTATCTATTCCATGAGCAGCGCGTTTGCCGTCGTATGCCGCATTAACTACTTCCTTTCCACCATTAATACAATCACCACCTGCAAAAACTCTTTTATTGGTTGTCTGGAATGTTTCCTTATCAACTAAGATTAACTTGTTCTCAATTTGAAGATCGTTAATACTCTCAACGAAATGTTTTTTAACTTTTTGCCCCAGCGCCGAAATAACCATGTCAACCGGAATTTCAAATTCTGAGTCCGCAATAGGTATTGGAACTCTTCTTCCTTTTTCATCTTCTTTACCCAACTCCATCTTTAAACTTTTTAATCCGGTAACGGAATCTTCTCCCATTATTTCTATTGGTGATGTTAGAAAATGAAAAACTATTCCGTCCTGTTTTGCCAGTTCATACTCGTAATCATTTGCGGGCATTTCCTTTTCCGAACGCCTGTAAATTATCATTACTTTTTCAGCCCCTAACCGTTTAGCTTCAGTTGCCGCGTCGATAGCTGTGTTGCCGGCTCCTATAACTGCAACTTTTTTACCGACGTCCACATTTGTCCAGACTTCTTGTTTAACATCTTCTATAAATGTTATCGCATCAACAACTCCAACGAGATTTTCTCCCGGAATGTTTAAGCTTTGGCTGTTGCCAAGTCCAATTCCTATAAAGATTGCGTCATGTTTACGAAATATTTCATCGAAAGAAATATCTTCTCCCACGGTAATGCCGGTTTTAATTTCAGCGCCAAAGCTTTCCACCAGGGCAACTTCCTTTAAACTATCTGCTTGCCGGCTTTTATATGGAGCAATACCCCAACTGTTCAATCCGCCCGGTATTTCGTTTGATTCATAAACAACAGCTTTATAGCCCAACAACGATAGCTCAGCAGCACATGCAAGTCCGGCAGGTCCGGAACCGATAATTCCAACGGATTTGCCGTTGCTCTCTTTTTGTTCAAACAATTCCGGCATATTGTTTTCGAAGTAATGATCGATAGAGTACCGTTGTAATCTTCCAATCTGAATAGGCTGCTCGCCCTTTTCATTATAAACGCATGCGCCTTCGCACAATTCTTCAACAGGGCAGGCTTTTGCACATGTTAAAGCAACCCAGTTGGATTCAAGAATGGTTTTAGCTGAACCGATCAGATTATCGGTAGAAATTTTTTTGATGAATGTGGGAATGTCTATGTGGGTCGGGCAAGCTTTGATACAAGGCGAATCATAACAGTACAAACACCTGTTTGCTTCTAATACCGCGCTGTTTTTAGAAAAGGCGGGTGTGATTTCGTCAAAGTTTTTTTCGTATTCACTAAGTGAAAGTTTGGGAGCTTTTTCCATGGTTGTATCGATTTATTTAATTTTTGTCATTCTGTTTTTTGAATCAATAGCGGTTTCACTTTAACGCTAATCTTCAAAATTGTTTTAAGCACTTTACCTTTTGGTAAAGTATTTATAGCCTGTCAAGGGACCTATCCATTGCTTGTATAAAATCATCTACCTCTGTTCTTGATATATTTAACGGGGGCGATATCCTAACAACATTGCCGAACAAACCGCCTTTACCTATCAGCACTTTTTCTTTTTTCATTTCTTCAAAAAGGTTACTAACCATTTGCGGATCGGGTTCTTTATTTTCTTTAACAAATTCGCACGCCTGCATTAATCCAAGTCCGCGAACGTCGCCAATAGCATTATGTTTCTTTTGCAAATCCTCCAACGCTTCACGTAAATAGCTGCCGACGTCAAATGCATTCTCTGCCAGCTTTTCTTCTTCAATAACTTGTATTGTAGCCAGTGCCGCAGCCATTGAAACGGGATTGCCGCCGAATGTAGAAATAGTAAGTCCCGTAAAACTATCGGCAATTGTAGTCGTAGTTGTTGTTACACCAAGAGGAGTACCGTTTGCAATACCTTTTGCAGCAGTAATTATATCCGGCTGAACGTTCCAGTGTTCAATGCCAAACATTCTTTTACCTGTTCGTCCGAATCCGGTTTGCACTTCATCTGCAATAAATATTCCGCCGTACTTTTTTATAATTGGAACTGCAACTTCAAAATATTCTTTTGGTGGCGTTACAAAGCCCCCAACACCTTGTATGGGCTCGGCAATAAATCCGGCAATTTGTCCGGTGGTTGTTGTAAGTATTAACTCTTCAATATCTTTAGCGCACTTTATATCGCAGCTTGGATACTCAAGCGATAATGGACACCTGTAACAATAAGGACTAAACGCATGTTTGATTCCCGGGATGTATGTACCTCCGTGGCGCCATGGCGCATGCCCCGTCAAACTCATTGATAACATTGATCTTCCGCTGTATCCGTGTCTTAAAGCAATAACCTCCTGGTTACCGGTAAAATGTCTTGCCATAAACACCGCTGTTTCATCGGCTTCCGTTCCGCTGCTGGTAAAAAAAGTTTTCTTTAATTCGCCCGGTGTAATTTCAGCGAGTTTCTCTGCAAGAGTAACAATGTTTTCGGTAGGGTAAAGAGTTGAAACGTGCTGCAGCTTATCAACTTGTTCTTTTATCTTAACTGTTACTTTTGGATTAGTGTGTCCAACGCTGACGGTTAAAATCCCGCCAAAAAAATCCAGGTACTTGTTTCCTTCCGGATCGAATACATAACAACCTTCACCTTTATCAATAGCCAAAGGTTCTTTATAATAATTTGCAACACTTGGAAACAAAAACTCTTTGTGTTTGGACCTTATTTCGTCTGAGTTCAGTTTGGACTGCTCCATAATTTATCCTTTTTAGTGGCTTAGATTTTTACTAAGTCCTCGTATGTTTCGGGACGGCGGTCGCGGTAGAGCTGCCAAATGTTTCTTACTTCCTGAATTTCGTTAAGGTTTAAATCCGCAATTACCAACTCGTCTTTGTCGCGCGAAGCTTGAGAAATAATTTTACCCCTTGGAGAACAAAAGTAGCTGCTTCCATAAAATTCACCGATGTTCCAAGGAGCTTCTTTTCCCACCCTGTTGATTGCGCCGACAAAGTAGCCGTTAGCCACAGCATGAGCAGGTTGTTCAAGTTCCCATAAATACTCGCTTAATCCCGATACTGTTGCAGAAGGATTGAACACAATTTCAGCGCCGTTTAATCCTAAAGCACGGGCGCCTTCGGGGAAGTGACGATCATAACAGATGTAAACACCGATATCTGCATAAGCGGTTTGAAAGACGGGGAATCCAAGGTTTCCCGGTTTAAAATAAAACTTTTCCCAAAAGCCTGGTTCACAATGAGGAATATGATGCTTCCTGTACTTGCCTAAATAAGTACCGTCTGCATCAATAACGGCTGCCGTATTATAATATATGCCTGTAATTTCTTCCTCGTAAATTGAAAGCACTATTACCATGTTATGTTTTTTGGCTACTTCCTGCATTAGTTTGGTTGTTGGTCCTTCGGGAATTTGCTCAACCAGCGAATACCATTTTGTTTTCTGTTCAGCGCAAAAATACGGGCCGTAGAACAATTCCTGGAGACACAAAATCTGAACATTTTTTGAAGCGGCTTCATCAATCATTTTCAGATGTTTCTCAATCATTGCATTTTTAATTACTTCTATAGGCTGTTCGGTTGAACCCTCCAGCGTGGCTTGAATTAATCCACCTTTTACAATTCTGCTCATTACAAATCCTCATTTATTATTTGATGAGTAATGCCTTTTACTGAAATTTTATTGTTTTTCAATAGATCGTGTTCAAGAACTTACTTGAGTAGTTAAACGAGTAGGTCGTTCTAGCTCATCCAGTTTGTCCTTGATTCCGGGTTCCATTTTGTTGTCATTTTTTTAGAAACCGTCCAAAATTCTATTGAGCTTTTACCGGTTATGTCGCCGACACCAAACCTCGATTCATTCCAGCCGCCGAAGGAAAAGGGCTCACGAGGAACCGGAACTCCGATATTTACTCCTATCATTCCGGCGCTGGCCCGTTCAGCAACATACCTTGCAAGTCCGCCGCTTTGTGTAAACACAGCAGCAGCATTTCCATAGTTAGAGCTGTTTTCAATTGCAATGGCTTCATCCAGGTCATCCGATCTCATAATGGAAAGCACCGGTCCAAATACCTCTTCTTTTGCAATTCTCATTTCGGGTTTAACATAATCAATTATAGTTGGCCCGACGTAATACCCGTTTTCTTTTCCTTCCACAACAAAGTTGCGTCCATCTACAAGTACCTTCGCTCCCTCGGCTTCCGCTTCGGTAATATAATTTTCAATTCTTTCCTTTGCTTTTGCGGAAATAATAGCGCCTAAATTTTTACCGGGGATAATTTCCTTAGCATCTTTGCATAATTGATTTATTATATGATCAACCTCGCCAACTCCAACCATTGCCGAAGCCGCCATACATCTTTGTCCCGCGCATCCGCTCATTGAAGCGGCAACATTTGAAGCGGTCATTTCAACATTTGCATCCGGTAAAACGATCAAATGGTTTTTAGCCCCGCCCAACGCAAGCGCTCTTTTTAAGTTTGATGTGGCGCGTTTGTAAACAATTTTGGCTACCCGTGTGGAGCCAACGAAAGTAACCGCATCAATATCAGGATGATCACAAATTGCTTCTACGGATTCCTGTGATCCATGAACGACGTTTAAGACGCCGTTTGGCAAACCGGCCTCTTTTAGTAAATCGGCAATTCTATTTGCGCTGATCGGCACTAGCTCGGAAGGTTTAAGCACCATTGTATTGCCGAGAACAAGAGCATTCGGAATGGTCCAGTTGGGAACCATATTCGGAAAATTAAACGGAGTTATTGAAGCAACAACTCCAACGGGGTATCTTTCTATTCTACATTCAACTCCTTTACTAACTTCGAGTAATTCTCCGGAAACAAGCTGAGGCATTGAACAGGCAAACTCGGTTAGTTCCGAACTTTTGGCAACTTCAGCTTTAGCTTCACCAAAAGTTTTGCCATTTTCTTCCGAAACAATGTTTGTTAATTCCTCCATATTCGCTTCTAAAAGCTGTTTGTACTTAAAGAAAACCTGTACGCGCTCTTTTATTGGGGTGTTTGCCCATCCCGGTTGAGCGGCTTCAGCAGCTTTTACGGCTAGGTCAACATCTGCATTATTTGAGAGTATCACCTCAGAGATTTTTGAACCGTCAATAGGGGATTCTACCTCTAACGAACCGTTATTTCCGGTAGCTTGCTCGCCATTAATTATATTGGTTATTTGAGGATATTTCATAATAACACCCAAAGTCTTATTATCGAAGCAATTATTGACTTAAAATACTTTTTTCCAAAAAAATCAGTTGAGTAAAGTGCCCGTACAGTGTATTGGAGGATGACTGAAATTGAATATAGAAATATTAAATTAAACTTCAAAGTAGATACATGGTGAATAAATGATCTTACTAATTCAATTATATAGTAAAAATTACGCGGGTGGAAGTCTTAAGGAGCGAAGTAGAATTTAACTTTATGGGGCTTGCTGCAGAGATTCTATTTTCCAAAGTTTGCTATGCCGCTTAAGAAGAAATATGTTATTGTACAATAATCTTCAGCAAATATGCCCCGCCGAATCCGATGTAATTTCCAACTGCATATCCGAATAAACCGGCAGCAACACCAGGTAATGCAAGATGATTCCAATCCTTCGCGTTTGTAATGGCTATTACGGATGAAGGGCCCGCTTTAGCAGCGACAGCAGCTACGGCGAGAACCCGCAAATCAAGTTTTAGCGCTTTACCGAGTATTAATACTAAACCAACCTGGACGAGAATAACAATACTCACAAATAGAAATAGTACCGGCGCTAATTCGATAGCTTTGAGAATATCCATCAAAGCGCCAACAGCAGCAAAGAATAGGTAGAAAGCAAAGTTGCCAAGTTCATGCGAGCCCTGTAAATTTTGAATAAACTTGAACTGAGCAAAAATTAGAGCAAGCGTTGTAGTAATCAAAATAGTTGGAAGACTTGGAAAGAACGACGCAATGAACTCTTGTTTTATCCAACCGGCAAGAAACATAATCAGTAAAGCCCAGAAAGCTAATGCCGCAAGATGAGTAACTTTTAATTCCACAATTTTATTATGTGATGAATCTTCCTTCACTTCTTTTTGATGCCAATATTCTGCCGGTTTGTAGTATTTCATTATATAATTCGGAGCTAAAATCCATATAAGGAATATTGGCATGAAGGTTAAGTTATCGACCGCGTTTGCTGCTGCGAACAAATCCGGGTTGTTTATTTCAAGTCCCGTCCATAATGAGAAAAAGTTTAGGCTGCCTCCAATATAAGTTCCAATGTATGGTCCGATCAACTTCCAGCCCTCTCCGACAAGAATTTCGTCGAATGCGCCGCTTAGCATGAATCCGCCAAGCAAACACCCAACCAGCGAACCAACGGCGGCAATTCCGAAGGCAACTAACATTGGCATTCCGGCGTTTTTCAAATCGCTCAATTTAACATGAAACAGAATCAGTATTACCGCGAATGGAACCGCATAGCCGGTAAGCTGTCCGTAAAATGGATTGTCGGTAGTTAGTAAACCAATATTGGAAAGCAGCGCGCTGAAGAATAAGATTATAAGTATAGGTGAAATTTTCTTCGCAATTGTATACTTGTTTGAGAGGTAGAGTGATATTGCAATAATTCCCATAAATATTATGAGAACCTGGAACGGATCATTAATCATAAAAATCTTTCCGGCTTAGTCGAGTTAAATTAATTTGATTGTGAAGCTACTTTTAATCGAATATAAAAACAAAGGAAAAACCTTTTGCCACGTAGGCTGGAAGACGCGAATTGGTTCTTGATAACTATTTAAATATTGTGAGAATGTGAAAAGGATCAGTAATCATTTATACAAGTTTATCTGATGGAATTATTTGGAGCGAAGTTAATTTTTAGATGACAAATTCAGTAACTAGTATTCATACAAATCGATTTTATTGTTGAGGTACAAGTGTTTTAAAGAGTCAATCTTGCTTTTGTATACCTTATGACCCTCAGTGTATTGATTCCTAATTCCAAAATGTACGTTTAGTTCGCTTTTGATCAGATTAATTTGTGCCAAAAAATATGACAAATAATGCACTAAACTTTTCCTTGTTGCGCTCAGGTTGTCATTGTATTGGTAATTATTGGCGATGATATGTTCATTGTATCTAGGAATTACAAAGTTAATATTTTCGCAAATTTGTAAATATCCCAACAATAAATTGTACAAATCATAGTTGATAATTTTATTGGTATATGGATCGTTTATAACTGAGAGTATAGAGCTAGTTGACATTTTGGGGTAAAGCTTGTAAAACGAAACTGTATCTTCAAGATTTTTTTTAACCTCAAATCCATTACCCATATTATAATCACACTCACGTTTCATGAATTCAAGTTTAGCCTCTAATTCAGTCTTTAATGATAAATCATTTTGATAGTTGGCCAGCATAAATCCAAAAAAAATACCGACTACCATGGCAAAAAAGTTTAAAAAATACTCCCATTTTATTTTAGTAAACGCCTTCCAAAAATCTTTATAATATTTTTTAATTTTCATTTTTAAGATTAATGAGTAGTCATTAACAAGTAAACATGATATCTAGTTATTCTATGAAAATTATACTTACTAAGACAATGATTGAAAACAAACATTGAAATCAGCTTAATTACAATTTAACATAAATTAAAATTTATAGTGCAGTATTCATAAGCCCTCTATATACTTTTTATATAAGCTTCAATTCCCTCGAAAGTATATTCTTCATTCTGCCTTTACTTACGTAATGATCGGCAACTAACTTTCCATCGTATACTATCCAAAACGCGCCGAATGGCGTTGGAGCTTTTTGCGCCTGTTTTGCCGTTGAAATCTCTTTTACGTTTACGTCAATTCCAAATTGAGCACAGTATTCCGAAACTTCGTAAGCCGACTTTATATGATACGGACATTGATTACTGTAGATAACATTCATGCCTTTATATTTCTTCAATCGTTTATCCCATCCATCGTTGAAAGACGGAAGAGGTCCATCTTTAATTTGCTTTACCATTAGTTGAAAATACGGTGGCGCTGTTTCAACTTCTTTAAATTCGTTTTTCTCGAATATTGATCGGTCTGCGAGCCATGCACCATCAGATGTAATAACAGCCGCTCCCAACAATCCAAGATTCTCTGCATCAATTATACACTCATCGAGGAGAGCGCTAACGTTGCCTTTATTGCGAATCTCTTTCCTCGCAGAGAAGATACAATGAATAAACATGTAATCTTTTGCATTAACAGTGCGCCAGGCATATTCACCGGGTATGTATTCGATGAACGACTCATTCTTACCTTTGTCGTCTTTCACCAGTTTTATTACAAGACCTTCGTTGAAACGTTTTTCCAACCATTCATACTTAGCTGAGTAACCCTCGGCTTTTTTATTGCCAAGACAGAAAAAGCCGCATTCGTCTATGTTGTCTTTTGTTACCGTAATTATGTTTTTCATTATATAGTTCCTTTTTTTGCCTCGAAGTCGCTAAGGCGCGAAGAAAAGTAATATTACTAAAAGTAAAATTCCCATTGTGCTTTGGTGGCTAATTATTTTGTTGCAACTACAAGCATCTCAAAATGATTTGGCGTTAACTTTTTGTTGCGATCCCATCGGCCAATATCGCAGCCGAGAATATCGACACTTGAAAAATTCAATGACTTCAGCATCCATGTGATTTCCGAAGGTGCGTAGAATCGTTCATTTGATGTATATTTTTTAACCGAACCATCATCGTGCTTATTTTCAAATGTTTGGATATCGCGAAATGTCAATAAGTCGAAAGATGAATCTTCCAATTTCAGTCCTTCCTTATTCAGAAATTCTTTGGTGTTATTGAATAACGGGAATAGAGCGTTAAGGCAGGTAAATATTAGTTTACCGCCGGAAGTTAGCACTCTCTCTATGCATTGCAATATTTGAAAATTCATTTCGTCGGTTTCCATTAAAGAAAACGCACCTTCACAAATCATCAACACAACGTCGAACTGATCATCAAAGCTGAAATTACGTGCATCTGCTTGCAGGAGTGTGATATCTACGTTTGCTTCTTTTGCTTTTTCACGCGCACGGTTTAACTGGTCGGTTGAAAGATCGATCCCGGTAATATTCGAATAGCCCCTCTTCGCGAGCTCAATTGAGTGCCGGCCGGTCCCGCATCCAACATCAAGTAATTTTAACGACTTATTAAATCCTATTTCACGTTCAATAAAATCGCATTCGCCAAGTGTCCCTTTCGTGAAACTCTCTTCATCATAGTTTCTGGAATAATTGGTGAATAGTTCTTCGTACCATTGTTTCAAAGTAACCTCCTAATAACTACAGAGAAGAATTGGAATTATAAAATTAAAAGGCAAAAAATACTTTACTGTTCTTGCTAAAGTCTAAGGCCGGTTAAACGGAAATTTTAGTAAATAAAATCAGCTGCCCCAAATGGTAAGCATTGTGATCCGCAATTAGTAAAAGTTCACGCAACACGCTATAATCTTTAGCATGTTCAAGTGGTTTGAAGAGATCAATCGATTGGTCCTCAGCAATACGAATAGCTTCTTCCAAATCCCTTTTGAAACGAATGTAGCTTACATTCCAGTCTTTTATGTCGGCTTCTTTCGTTTTATCGGGCCAGTATTCATCGGGGAATTTTAGTTCCTTGTAATTATTTTTCTTTGTGAAGTCCAAAATGTCTAACTGTGCAATTCTAATATGTTCGAGCAATTGCCAGGGAGAGTATTCTATTCCTTCAATCCGTTTGTTAATTTTATCTAGTGGAAATTTTTCCAATACTTCAACAATCGGGTAATGTGCGTTTCCGCCTTCCAATAAACGTGCAAGCTGCTTACGGAGAATTTCGGTTGAGTTCATTAGTAGTCCTTCAGTTATAGATTATTCAAAATTCTGTCAAACCCGGGATACGGAACTAACGGTATTACATCGAAATCAATAAGCTTGTTTTTTACAAGAGGGAATTCATTCAAATAAGTTTTCGCCTCTTTTGCATCCTTACATTCCATTATTAATACAGCGCTTGAAATATTTTTTTGAAAATATATTTCACGTATAATACCGTTTTTGTACAGGTCGTAAACATGAACCGCTTCGTCCTTTAAATGTGGCGCGAAGTGCTCGGATGTAGTTCCCGGTATTTCTTTTTCAATAGCTAAAATTTTCATAACTATTCCTCAAATATATCGGTGTGTTTTCTCTCTTGTAAAATATATACTGCTTTCTCAACAGGAATATTTGGAAGCTGAAAATCATTAGCCGCTACTTCCTTTAGTTCATTAATGTTTTTTACCAGGTATTCAACAGAGTTATTTCCTTTATGAATTATATACCGATTGTTCTTGAGCTCTATTCCATAATCATCAAAGAAACGAAACAATCTTAGGCATTTCATAAACTCGGAACCGGGAGAAAACGAATCGGCAATAATATCAGTGAAATGACTTATCTGCCTTGGTGTATAGTTTACCGCATATCCGTGAACTCTTTCATTTTTTTTTTCAATATATACATCAATTTCAGTATCATTGAGGCAATTCAACTTATAAAATAAATTTCCCCACTTAATTTCTATGGGAGAACTATTAACTGCTATTGCCCTAAAGAACGGCGCTCCATATCCAACATCAATATGATAGATGTCCGAGTTAAATTTAACAAGTGATACCAGATGTACATCTTTTTGCTTTCCCATTCTTGATCCGTGTAGCTCTGCATCATAACCAATATGCTTCAACAATTGATTAAAATAATAATTGCATGGATAACAGGTTCCACCGAGACCAAATTCGATAGAGTTATTAAGATGAGTATCAAATTCAACTAAGCTGTTAAGTTGTTCTTCTTCCTGAAGAATAAGCTTCGAAATGTTTTCAAAAGGAAATTTTATTAGCTGTGATTTAACCAATTCGTTAAGTGTTTTAAGATCAGCTTTGTGCGGCTTCATTCCAAGGTGAGAAAGGTATTTCTCTATTTGTTTGCCGGTTAGCATCTCAAAGGTGAAATTTTTGAAAGTTGACAGCTACTTAGCAAAAATAACGAAATACCTTTTCACAAATAAAAAGAATTATAAATTGTCGGATTTTATTCTACTAACTCTATAGTCATGTTTTGTTCAAGCACATCAGCTTTTACAATACGTTTTGGCGCATCATTACTAACATAAAAAATGTTCGAAACTCCACGCTCTCCGGTTTTCGGTATTTCTACCCGGGTTGTTTCAAAAGTCCCGGCTGGTACGGTAACTGTTTCGTTACCGGCTACTTTAAATACAACCGGCCAAACCTGGTGACTCGTAAAAGCATACAAGTTGATTTCTCTGGTTGCGCCGCTCTGTAATTCTATTGAGGGCAAAAGTGCAATTAACATAAAACGGGGAATCACATCCTGGTAGGTTGAGTCTAGCGGAAAAGTTTGCGACTCCTCATTCATTGTCCTTGTTACTGACCCTTTTATTGAACTTCCGTTCCACGTAAAATCATTTTCCAATTTAACTCTGGATGTCTCTAGGTTAAGAATTACGTCATAGTCTTTAAGCTTTGTATCTGTCTTTGCAATTATTTCTTCCCAAATTTGTCCGTCTAGTATTGAAATGTCTTTCAAAGTGATTTTATCTTTATCCCTTTTCACAGTCCATGACCAACTACCGACTTTTTCATTATCAATAATCATGTTAAATGTATCTTTCCTAGCATGAATGTCATCGAGATTTATTGTAAAGCCGTTCCAATCAACCTTGTTTTGTGCGATTAAGGAAATATTGATTAGCATAAGCAAAATGATTTTCTTCATACCATCCTCATAATTAATAAAATACGCTATTTGGTCGGATTATATAACTATAAGTTCGAATAAAAACGAAGTAAAATTTCGGTAGCAATTTTGCAAGAGGCTAGAATAATATTGCTCCTTACCTGGAAAGTCTTGCCGGCAATAACTATTTTGAGGCATACCCGGCTTGCACTTCCAGCAGTTTGGGGGAAGGAGAAGTGTCAAATACAAATTTAAAAGTCATTAAATCATCCCATTTGTTTTTGCATAGAACGATAATTTCAGTAGGGCTGGTCATAGCATACTGAAGAGGTGTGAGTTCGCCCATAGCGTTTTTGTTATTTATCCAAGTCTTTACCCTGTCTTCAGCCGAAACATCTTGCAGCTTCCGCGGAGCACGGTGTGATTTTTCAAAAGACAGCAGCTCGAGTTCACCTTTTGCGAAAGCACTAAAAAATTCTTCCGCAACTAAACTTATATAATTATCATTCCAACCCTTTTCGGAAATAGTAACTTGGCTTAAATTAATGGCATTACCACCATTCTTGACGGTCTTTTTAATCCAATTTGCAACTGATGATATTCTTGCATAAAATTCAACGCTTCCATATTTGCATTCGCCTTCGCCTGTGGAGTAATTATAGGAACTAACACCGAGAATGAAAATTTCACCATCATTATTTCTCCATAGTGAAGGCCCTCCGCTATCCCCGGGACCACTTATACCCTCAAGTTCGGTAGCATTATCTTTCATATCAAAATTGAACTCAAGCCAATTACCATTTGCGCTGGCAATTAAATTTGTAGCCGCTCTTTTAATCCTGTCGTTTTTTGTCGGACCGGTTTTCCCGTCTCCCGTATCTCCCCATCCCACAAAGTAGCATATTTTATCCAGCTCATTGTTATTAGTATATAGTTTTGCAGGTTTTATGTGATTAACCGGTTTGTTCAATTTCAGCAATGCAATATCAGTATCCGCATCTTTTGCATCATGAATGTAGATTTCAACTACACTATATAAGCTGTCCCCAAAATACACAGACTTGTTAAACACGTTAATACCTTTTGCAACGTGAGCGGCAGTTATAACCCATTCCGGCTGGATAAGAGTTACCACGCCATTTCCTATAGGATGCAGCGAACCGACGCATGAGAATTGTTTCGCTAAATTTATATATAGCGAGTCCGGTTTATCATGTCGTTTGATTATGGCGGTAACATCAATGTTAAGTGAAAAGAAAATTAGAATGACTAATAATGTATATGAACGCATCACAATTCCCCGTGTTTTTGAATGCGGGAATATAAGTGCAGCTAAAAGTTTGTAAAAGTTAAGATATGTTAAGAAGTATCAAAAATTGTTAATTCCGGAGTAAGGTCTTGTTTTGCGCTGTATTCTACAAATAAGGTTATAGTACGCTGATGACGCTGATTAATTATGATTAACGCGGATAAATTTAATTAGACAGTAGGAAAACCTCAGGCTCCAATAAATAATTTATCATAACAAATCATAATTATCCTAAAAATCAGCGTGCCATTATATTTAGACTGTTTTGAGCATGCCTTCAATTGGGATGCACACTTTTGCTGCTAGTGTCTCGAGCGCTTTTACTTCGAATTGGTCTTACATAAGCGAGTTGTAAAACTTCTCTACCGTTATTACTTTAATAGAAAGAATATCTAAATATGCAGCTCAACAACATCGCCGTCGGATAAAACGTGATCACGACCTACGGGCTGTCCGTCACGAACACCTTTTCCCCAAATTCTGGCGGATTTCATTTTTTCGTGGAAGTCTTTATGTACGGCCAACGCAAAATCGTCTAAAGTTGCACCTGATTTCAAAATAAACGGCTGGGAATAGTCGGCTTCTTCATGGGGTCTCTTCGAGTAAACACGTATAATTTTCAACTCTTTTATGACAAAGTTCATCATATCGTTTAAGTTACGCCCGGTTTCAACCGACACGGGGAGTAGTATCCATCCTTCCTCGCGAAGAAGTTCATTTAGGACATCAAACTCCTCATCCAGATTTTCTCCGTCATCTTTGTTCACAGCAATAATGGTAGATATTTTCCATACACGTTTTTCGGTATCCGGTATATCCTTGTGAGCCGCATAAATTCTGTGGTTTTCAAGCATATCAATAGTTTTTTCAACTTGCTGCAAAGGATAAGCCTGAAGATCAAGCATAAGTAATATTAGATCGGAGTTTTTCACAAGATCAACAAATTCGGGTTCTATATATTCACGATCAATAGCAGGTGTATCAATAAGCTGGATGTGGACTCCGTCATGAATCATCATACCCGGTGTTGGGGCCCAACTACTATATGGACTCGATGATATTTCCGGCTCGGCATTTGTGACTTTAGCTACCAAAGATGATTTGCCTACATTAGCGCATCCCACCACTATTACCCGGGCATCGCCTTCTTTCTCTATGTGGAAGTGCGTTTCGTGCTTACCTGTTTTCTTTTTAGCCGCTTGAGCCTGCGATTTAAATTTAGATAACTTGCGACGGAGATCAGCGCGGAGTTTGTCGGTTCCTTTGTGCTTTGGTATTGTGCTTATCAGGTTTTCGAGAGTCTCTGCTTTTTCCTGCGGGGTTACCGCCTCTTTGTAATGTCTCTCGGCTTCGTAATATTCGGGTGGAAGGTTTGTAGGCATAAGTAACACCAAAAATTTAAAGCAACATAAGAAAATGATGGAAAAGTTGCTTAGTGCAAATAAGGAAATATTATTACATTTTTCTGATTACCGGGATAAAATATATTTGGTGTATAATAATCGGAGGGACAAAATGAAGCGGCGTCTAGTTCTCGTCAGGTGTATTATCGTTTTAATCGGGTTGTCATTGAAAGCATGCGTAACAGTTAGTGATACCTTGTATTTGCAGGATGCAACCGTTTACGGGCCAATCAATCAGCCGCCTATTAAATTTATGAATCCTGATAATGAGAAGAAGTTTAGCCTGTCGCCAAAATTGTATTTAAATAACAGCAGTCAAAAGACAGGCAGAGTAATCGGGCATTCAAGAGTAAACTCGCAAGGATTTTTCCAGGTTGATACTACTTTTACCAATGATGGTCGCGCGTTATTTAAAGAAACTGACGGCGCCAACTCTTTCGATTTTAACGGCGATAATATGAATTGGAAAATTCCTTCTTACATGATAGAAGTCGATGCTGATTTTTTTGTTACTCCCAAGTTTGTTATGACAGGCGGCATTTCATTGTCCGAAGTTGATCAGCACAATTTATTCGGCTGGAAACTTGGGTTGGGATTTGGCGGGTTGAGCGGGGACTTCGGGCTGCGTTTCGATGCCGGATTGATTTGGCAGGAGTACGAATATACGGCTTCGACCATCATTGTACGGGAAACCAAACCAATTTTTCAACGCACCACGAAAGAAGTATTTTACTTTGAAGATAAAGGCAAAACCACAAACCTTAACCATTATTTTTCTTTGAATTTGCACTACGGCGATCATAACTCATTTGTTAACCCTTTTATGGGTATTGCTTATTCATCACAAACAATATTGGACTTTGAACCACAGAACCAGTTCAATGAGTATTTCCCGGTAGTTAATTATCGCAACAACGATTTAAGGGGAGGGGCAAACATTTCGTACTTTGTTTTTACACCTGGTGTTTATTTCCATGTAACAGAATCGATTAAATTAATTGCAGCTACCAGGTTTTTTGTTGGCAGCGACGAGAATAATATATCGAGTCATAGTATGACGGTACCTTCATTGCAATTGGAGTTTAGCTTGTAATTGATTTGTAGTGTGTATCGTCTTGTGGCTGTTGACTTAGTAAAATTATTTTTTAATATTACACGAACTTAGTGTACAAAACAATGGTGTCACCATGAATCAAAATATCACACTATCGGCCGATAAGAGGTTGATACAAGAAGCTCGTAAAAAAGCACAAAAAGAAAAATCTAGTTTAAATGAAAAATTTAGACTTTGGCTTAATAATTATGTGGGTAAATCCCGTGTACTTCAATATGAAGAGTTAATGAAAGAACTTGACTATGCTAGATCAGGGGGTAAGCTAACAAGAGACGAAATGAATGAAAGATAAATTTTTCATCGATACAAATATTTTCGTATACACTTTTGATTACCGAGCTAAAAAGAAAAATCGGATATCACGCAATTTGATATCTAAGGCGCTGAAGGAATATAATGGAGTAATAAGTTTCCAGGTAATTCAGGAATTTATTAATGCCATTGCAAAAAAGGTCGATAAGGAAATTACTTCAAATGATATTATTAAGTACGTTGAAGTTGTCTTATCTCAATTGTTAGAGGTTTTCCCCAGTATCGATCTTTATAAAAGTGCGATTGATATAAAAGAACGCTGGCAGCTATCATTTTATGATTCTCTCATAATTGCAGCAGCGCTCGAAGCAAATTGCAACATACTTTACACTGAAGACTTGCAACACGGATTAAAAGTTTATGAGTTGGAAGTTGTCAATCCGTTTAAATAAGCTACTTTATCCTCATCCTGCACTCAATCTCAACATCTTTTATTGCAACTGCTGGTGACAGACTAAGCAGCCACTTGATTGTTTTTGAAATATCCCCGGGCTGTATCATTTCTTCATAAGGGATTGCTGCGCCGGCTTGCGTAGCCATGTCCGTATTTACCCATGACGGACAAATCGAAGTCACCTTAATATTATATTCTGCAAGCTCCCGGTATAGTGATTCGCTTAATCCTGATAAGCCGAACTTGGATGCCACATAAGTAGCCGAACCGGGAAATCCGTACTTTCCGGCGCGGGAAGATATGTTAAAAATGAAACCGCTTCGTTGAGCTTTCATTGAAGGGACGACATGCTTAAGAACCGCGAACTGCGCGGACAGGTTTACATTTATTACTTCATTGAATTCGTTTACCGAAGGCTCAAGCGATCCTTCTTTCCATATACCCGCGTTATTTACAAGTACATCAATTTTAGGGTGCGCAGTAAGTATAGACTTAAGTGTAACATCAATCATTTCGGGATTTTTAAAATCGCAGGGGTAAACAAAAGCCTTCGTTCCGGTATTAGTAATCGCTTCTGCCGTCGTTGCAAGCCGATCTTCAGACCTTGCGATTAGAATGACGTTGTAGCCAAGTTCAGCAAGTGTTATAGCTATCGACTTACCAATGCCTCTGCTGGCTCCTGTTATTATTGCTTTTTTATTTAACATTATAAACCCACCGCTATTTTACTGGCAAGTTTATCAAGACTTTCGCAAAATGCAAAGTTACTTAGTAGTTTTTCCCTCATACATTTCAGTGAACACCGAATCAACGGGTTCCCACAGTTCTATCTTATTGTTTTCGGTATCAAGTATGTGAACAAATTTACCGTACTCGTAGGTTTCTATCTCATCCAGTACCGTGACTCCGTTTTTTTTCAACTCATCAACAAGGGCTTCGATATTTTGCACCCGGTAGTTGATCATAAATTCTTTTTCCGACGGTTCCAAGTACTTTGTAGATTTGGGGAAAGGACTCCACTGCAAATAGCTTTTATCATTTGGTTCGTCGGAATTCCGAAACTCAAATAAAGAACCATATTCATTTGTTATCAATCCCAGGTGTTTATTATACCAATCCTTCATTTTTTCAGGACTATCGCATTTAAAGAAAATGCCTCCTATTCCTGTGGCTTTTGGCTTTTTATTATTTGATGTCATCAGGTTTTCCTTTGTTTTATCTATGGATAATTGTTGGTAATTAATATTACGGATAAAAGAATTAATATTTTCATTTCGTTTTTATCCTAACTTAAGATTACGAGAAAAGCAAAGTTGTATAAAAATTGCATTTAATTGAAGATGAAATGAAATCGTCTCTTCAAAATGTATCCGTTACTTATACTCTTTCTGAGTTAAGTCAGCTAATTTTTTAAAGTCTCTTGTAATGTGTCTGGTTAAAATAGTTATTCATATTGCTAATTTAGGAGAGACCTAGATTAGGGAAGAATAAATTGATTTCAACTACCCTCAATTAAGTTTCTGATTCTATTGGAAATAATCTATTGATACTATTTCATTAAAATCATCTTTCTTGTTGCCTTGTAACTCCCTGCACGCATTGTATAAATATAAGAACCGCTTGCGAGGTATCTTCCGTCAAATGTTGCTTTATAATTGCCCGGATAATGAAAATCGTCAACAAGTTTTTTAACTCTTTTCCCCAGAGTTGTGTAAACTTCTATTTTAACATGGTTAGCTTCCGGTATGGCATACTCTATTGATGTATACGGATTAAACGGGTTTGGATAGTTTTGCCTAAGTTCAAATCTGGACGGAATCGAATTTGTTTTTACACTCGTCGGGATTTTAAAAACCGGCAGCGTTGCGAATTCGCGGAATAAAATATCTTGCGTATCGGTTTCACTTGAATTAAGATGCTCCTGTAAAATTGTTGAATACACTTGCCTGGAAATTTCGTTTAAACACATGGTCTGCTGAAATCCAGTCTAAATGCCAAGGCGAAATGCGGTGCTATAATGGGTGTTGATATTTTGAGGTTAGCCGTAGCATGATTAACATTCTTGATCAGAAAATGAATAAAAAAGGCACATGCAGAAAATTTACTACACGTGCCAATATTTTTGGGGGGGATTAATTTTTTTGAATCATTCCGCAAAGACAGTAATGATTCTTTTAGATATACGCATCGGGAAAGTAATAAGGTACCAGTTCTCTTTCGTCTTCAACGGAACCCGTGCAGTGAGAACACTTTTCAGCATAAAATACAACAGGCTCTTCACTTGGCTCAGCTTCTATAAAATTTATCACTGATTGACAATTGGTACACTGGCAGGTATGATGCGTATGAATTTTCGCCCTGCACTCCGGGCAGAGCAAACCTTGTTCTACGAGAATTTCTCGCGGGTCGAAAAGAAAAATTGCCCTGCATTTAGTATTATTGCAACGAGCAAATTTTTGCGATACGGTAGGTTTTGTTTCTATAACTACCTCCAATTAAAATAGACATCGAAACTTAATTTATTGGAAAGGCATATTCTATGCAAAAAATAATACTCCCTATTATTTTACCTTTTGCTCAACCTATAGAAATTAGTAACGAGCCTTTCTTTGAGTAAGAAGAAAGTCAAGATTATTTTTAATAGCAATGAATAAATAAATTTGAAAATAAAAGGAGAACTGCATGGCAACTATTCCCGGATTTAAAGCGTATGATATTCGAGGCAAAGTACCATCGGAATTAAACACAGATCTGGCATACAAGGTAGGGCGAGCTGTTGTAAAATATCTGAATGCAAAAAGCTTTGTAATAGGAAGAGACGTGCGAGAATCTTCACCGGACTTATCAAACGCTTTAGCCGAAGGCTTAACCGACGCGGGTGCAAAAGTGTATGACCTCGGACTTTGCGGAACCGAGATGATTTATTTTGGAACCCCTTTTCTTGAATGCGATGGTGGCGTAATGATTACGGCTAGTCACAATCCACCTGAATACAACGGGTTAAAGTTTGTTAAAAAGGGATCCGTGCCTATGGGCTATGGTTCGGGATTAAGCGATATCGAGCAAATGATACTTAATGATGAGCTCGGGGAAAAGGCTCATGTTAAAGGCGAAATTGCACATATAGATATTATGAAGGAATTCATTCATAGCTTGTCCCGCTTTTATGATGCATCTAAAATAAAACCATACAAAGTTGTTGTAAACTCCGGCAATGGTTGCATAGGCCCGGCGCTCGATGCTATTGAAGACAAACTACCGATTCAGATGATAAAGGTATTTCACGAGCCGGATTCAAGCTTCCCGAACGGTGTACCCAATCCGCTATTACCGGAAAACAGGCAACCTACTGTTGATGCGATTAAAGAGCACGGCGCCGACCTAGGAGTTGCATGGGACGGTGACTACGACCGTTGTTTCTTCTTTGATGAAAACGGTGAATTTATCGAAGGCTACTACATTGTCGGTTTGCTTGCGAAATCCATTCTTAAAACAAATCCCGGTGAAAAGATTGTTCACGATCCCAGGCTTACCTGGAATACGCTTGACGTAGTAAAAGAAGCGGGAGGAGAAGCAGTAGTTTCTGTTAGCGGTCATGCGTTCATAAAAGAAAAGATGCGTGAGATAAATTCTATTTACGGCGGTGAAATGTCAGCTCATCATTATTTCCGGGATAATGCCTACTCAGACAGCGGGATGATTCCGTTCCTGCTGATTATGCAACTTATGTCCGATGAAGATAAGCCTTTGTCAGAACTTGTGGGACAGATGATTTCAAATTACCCTTGCTCGGGCGAAATAAATACAAAACTTGATGATCCAAAAGCTAAAGTGGAAGAAATAAAAGCTAAGTATACTGACGGTAAAATGGATACTCTTGACGGAGTAAGTGTTGAATATGAAGACTGGCGCTTCAATGTTCGCATGAGTAATACAGAACCATTGATAAGGTTGAACGTCGAATCCAAAGAAGATGAAAAATTAATGAAGGAAAAAACCGAAGAATTATTGGCGTTGATAAGATCTTAACAAGAGTCGCGATAATTGATTTTTATTTCATTATTAGAATTCATTAAATATATTGGTTAGCAATATTATAAAACTAGATAACAAAAATTACTAAAAGGAGCTAAATATGGCAGATGATAAAGAAAAAGCAATTGACGTTGAGAAGCTCTTGAAGAACAAGCTTATGGGATTAAGCATTGGTGATCTAGAAAACGGAATCGCAAAAGTAGTAAGCGAATTGGTTGGCGAGGATTATAAATGCACCATCAACGATGTGAAATACACAATGTTTAGCGGTGCGGACTTTAATGTAAAAATTGAACTAAGTTATAATCCCGAAGATTAATTTTATCGTTTTATCTGCAAAGGGATATTGAATAAATATCCCTTTCGTATTTTAAACTTCCCAATTATAATTTTAGGAACCTATTGTCACCCATCATTCATATTCTAATAATTTGTGCAACAGTAGTCGGACTATGGGGCGGGGCGCTGTTCGTAGTTGAATCCGCTTCGCGTATAGCAAAGAAACTGGGATTATCCGAACTGGTTATTGGTCTTACAGTTGTAGCAATTGCTACTTCGGCGCCTGAGTTTGCCGTTACGGTTGTTGCAGCCATGCAGGGCAGTATGTCAATTTCAGTCGGTAACGTCGTTGGTTCCAATATATTTAATCTTGGTATAATACTTGGGCTTGTTGCATTATTCGGAGCAATAAAAACCACACGTTCAATTTTATTCCGTGATGGAATTTTACTGTTCGGAACCAGCTTGATGTTGTTGGTTTTCTTTTACGATTTGCGGCTTAGCATGATTGAGGGCATATTGTTAGCGACAACCTTAATTTCTTACGTAGTAATACTAATAAAACAAAAACAAGAAATCGATGAAGAAATTCCCACCGGTGACTTTAAGTGGCTTGATATAATAAAATTAGTTGTTGGTGTTGCTTTAATTATTTTAAGCGCCGATTTCCTCGTTAATTCCGCTTCAGAGATAGCCCGATTCTACGGTGTATCGGAGTGGATGATCGGGATAACGATTGTTGCCGCAGGAACTTCCGTACCTGAGCTTGCTACTTCAATAGTAGCATTGTCTAAAGGGCGCCATAGTATTTCCATTGGAAATCTGATAGGGAGTGATTTGTTTAACATGCTTGGTGTGCTTGGCGTTGCTTCCATTATCCGGTCTCTATCGCTTTCGGAAAGCGATTACCTTAGCCTGGTATTCCTTGCAGCTAATATGTTGATACTCCTGGTTATTATACGAACAAAATGGAAAATATCACGTATCGAAGGCGCATTACTCATTGCAATTGCGCTTACACGATGGTGGGTTGTAGCTTACCTTTAGAACCTCCACCTGCTCGACGCTGAAAGGCCGAAACGTGCATTAACCGATTCCGTGAATAGAAATTGAACATTACTTGCACCAAGGTTAAATTCAAAGACATCACTTCCTATACCAAATCCAAGCGCCCAGCTAAAACCGTCGAAACCGCCAAACGCAAAGCCTGTCCGTAACGGAAGCCAGTTGATGTACCTGTACTCGCCGCCGATAGTGAATAATGGAATAGTTGTATTTCCCGGTGCATCATTAAAACCCTGCTGGTAATTTATTACAAGAACCAATGGATCAACAATAGAGCCTTTTGTAAATTCATCCATATTAATCGAAGCGCCAAGGCGTAAGGTTGTTGGCAGGCTAGATGTAAACCCCGGAATATATGCGCCTTTTGGCTCAAGCTTATTTTCGATCGAGTCAATAGCGCCCTGTTCGAAAAAGTCGGTGATCACCATCGTACTGTCGACCTCGTAGCCTACTGTCTCGGTGTCCCAGCTCATACTGCCAATATCTGTTACGGCTATTCCTACAGTCAATGACTTGCTTAGTTCAAAATTTAATCCGAGATCAATACCAAAACCGGAACCGGAGGGAGACGGGAACGGACTAATGCTGGATTCCTTATCGATATCTTCAAAATCGTATTCAATTCCAAAATCCGGCGAGGCTGCCACTCTCATTAGCAAATCATTATCGGCAATAAGCTCGCCGTTATCGTTTGTTACAAATGAACTGTTGATTCTTTCAAGATCGGAATAGAAATAACCCGAAATAATTTTAAGCGATAAACCTGCTGATGATCTCAACGCGATTGAGCTAAACATACTGCTTATATCGCGTGCATAAGTAAAGGAGTATTGACGCGTGTAAGACGATTTAAAATTAATTTCCTCCAATGAGTAAGCTTTATTTATTTCATTCCCAAAAAACGCAAGCTCAACCAGCGATTGGGGCAGACTCGCATTTACAGCTGCGTTATCACTAATTGAAAAACCGAATGAGCCGACTTCTTTCGAATGATGGTATGAAAAAGCCAGCAAAGTCGTTGAGACATTCGCAAAAATATCCGAATCGGAAAATAAGTCTACCAATTCCTGCTTATCAGAATCAGTTAATACTGTACCGACTGTTTCACCTTCAGAATTTTTCGTTCCCGTGAAGTACTTATTAAGGTCGTTGATTGAAAGGATGTTGTTACCGCCGATTATATTAAAACCCGGTAGCGGAAAAACAGTATAGAACTCAAGATTGTATTCATAAGGCGATGCAAGGTTTGCAGGATTTTCACCAATAGAAAATACTCCGTTAGCCAATGCTACCGTAGATTTACCCATTGATAGTGTCCTGGCATTATTAACTGCTGAACTGCCTTGAGCAAAACTAACTACTGCTGCAAAACTAAATATTAAAATGTATGCTTTAATTCTCATAATTATTTTCTCGTTAGTGATCAACACGATAGTCGAGTGTTCCGAAAACTTTTACTTTAACTGAATCGGTAATGTTAAATTTTACAGGAAGAGTGCTTCCGGCGGGAGGCGTTAACATAGATAGTGTTAATATTAACTGAGGATCACCCAGAAACTTTTGCACATCTTCCCCTTGCATCTCAATTTTTTGCGTGACTTTACCCGGTTCAACAACATTGCCGTCCGAATCAACTGTCGGCGCTTCAACTACTATTTCCTTTAACTCGTTGTAATCGGGAGGAATAGGAATCAGTACATTCCCATTGTTGTCCAGCAGTGTACCTTTTGCATTTAAGGCAACTGGAACGTAGTTTTCAATTTCCATAGTAAGAGCCGCAAAGTTAACGTTCTCAACCGATTCTGATGAATCATCAACTTCAAGTTCTAGCGTGTCGACAAAAGAACCCCCGGCTATACCAAACTTAAGCGGTATCTCCAGCTCGGAATCAATTGTAACAGAATCATCAGCCGCAACGCTAACTATTTTATAATTAGGATTAATTTTCACATTTCCCGTAAGTGCAAAGTTTTCGGGAAGTTCTTTTGAAAAGCTGTTTATTAATTCTTTTAACCCGTAATCCTTCAGACTTATTGAAGTTGTAGAAGACGGATTTATCAATACATTATTTAGCATAAGAGAATTTGTTTGCGTTCCGTTTGTCGCAGTCAATTCACCGTCTAACTTAAACTCAACATTCGATACCGAAGTTAAATTTAACCTAAGATCAGGGTCGTCAATAAAAACTTCGTCGAATGAAAAGTTTTCTTCTAAATTACCGACGTCAAGCTCAAATGTTTTTGTATCCAGTGCAAAATTAATAGGTGCAATACGCCCGGACACATTTTTGAGTACACTTTCTTTAAAATCAATTCTTATGCTAATACTGTCGTCTTTATTCAAAGTAGCGACATGATCTGATTCCCTCGTAGTAACCTGTGCAGAATAAAATACCTGGTTTGATAATTCTCCCGGAACGTTTGAAACGATCTTCCAGCCGTTTAAGTCGGGTATGTTTACAACTTTATTGCGGTCGTTTTTCATTAACGGGATTATCGTTCTGTATGTATTCCCGCTTGGCTCTTCAAAGTTTTCAAGATGTAGGTCAATTTCCAGGTCTAAATCCAAAAAGTTATCGATCACAATATCAAATGATCCTGATTTAAATACTACTTCTTCAACAAAATTCGAATCGCTTATTTCTATTGCATCATCAATACCAAACGGCGCCTGCTGAGGCAAAACAGCGCGCACTTCCTTTATTACTAATTCGGTAAAAGTTCCTATAATTATTGCGCCTGCGTCGCCCGGTAATTCTACCTGGTTACCGTTGCTCCCAGGCGTGTATAATGTTGATTTAAGTTGAAGCTGTGAGCTAATAACTTTATTTGTTAAATCAAAATTAACATCTTCGTTCCCGAATGGGTCAATGGAAATCGGGCTTGACGCAGGAAGTTCAAGAAATATCGATTGGTCGGAAGAGTTTACAATATTAATTCCTCGAAACTCGGTTGTTACCGGCGAATTATTCGTAATACTAATGGTCAAGTTTCCGCTTTCAATAACGGCCGATTCAAACGAGGTAATAAGAGTAAAATCATTCTGTGCCGCATTTTCAACCTCAGGTATTATTACCTGTGTTCCGGGTGAAACCGGCGTCCAGTCCGCAATTGAAATATTTGTGGTAACCGGGTCAACGTCGTTTATACGAATTGAACCGATTTTTTGTGAAACAGATTCGGTAAAGCCATCAAATGTTAAGTTATTTTCGATGCTTATCGCCTCAATATCAATAGTATCGGAATAGAAAAGCAGTCCGAACCGATCAGGATCGTTGTAAGCGTTTATAAGATTCTCATCTTCAATGGCTTCTTCAAGTAAATAAGTCCTGTTGATTATCGGCATTTCAATATTAACATCCCATACAGGTAATACAAGATCGTTTGGAATATCAACGCAGCGAATTAACAAAACGGAAAGAAAAATTGCAGTTATAATTGTTAGTTTGTTTTTTCTCATAAGCTTATTTAACTATTATTTTTAGCCTTATTAAGTACTTGTGCAATATAGCACCACGTATCCGATAATAACCAGTATTAATTTTACGTTTGTGGCACAGCACACAGTTCTTTTACTTGCCTCCAAAATAGAGTAAACCTCTTTAATTTTTAACTGAGTCAATAGTGTCTACAAGTTTTTTAACGACGGTCTCAATTTCTTCTTTAGTATTGTAAAAATGGGGTGCAAAGCGAATTAGTCCTTGTCTCATTGAGCAAATAATATTTGCTTCCTTCAACCTGTTGTTCACATCCTCCGGGTTTTCGACTTTAATCGTTGTGATACCTGATAATTCATTTATTTCAGCATTATGAATAATGAGCTCTACTCCGTGATACAAAAGCAAATTTCTAAGATGATAAGTATTATCGATTACTTTTTGTGAAATGTTAGGAGTTCCAATTTCGGTAAACAAGCTTAAAGATTCGTCCAGCGCTGTAATCCCGATTGTATTTAGTGTGCCATTCTGGAAACGTGATGCTTCATCTTTCAGATCCAAATTGTAGTCTGCTAAATTCCATGCATCTTTAACTGATGTCCATCCGACGCTGCGCTGAGTTAAAAGGCTCTGAAGTTCTTCGGAAATATAGAAATATGAAGCACCCTGCAGACTCATTAACCACTTTTGGGCACCGCCAATCAGGAAATCGATTTTTGACTTTTGAATATCGATTTCAACAACGCCAGTTGCCTGTATTGCGTCGACACAAAAAATAATTCCGTTTTCTTTGCACAGTTTTCCAATTGCATCCAGATCACAACGGTAGCCGGATAAGAATTGCACTGCACTAACTGATAATAACTTTGTTCGCGGTGTAATTTGATCGGCTATTTCTTCAAACGTGAACCCGTCTTTACACGATTGCACAAAATCAATTTCTACTCCCTGTGCCTGTAAATTTAAGAAAGGGTAAACATTTGAAGGGAATTCGCCTTCGAATAAAATTATTCTATCACCGCTTTTTAAAGACAAGGATTGAGCGAGCATGCTTAGTCCGTCGGACACATTGTTTATCCAAGCTATCCTATCGGCTTTACAATTAAGTATCGCAGCAAGTTTAGCTTTAGCAGATCGGTTTGATTCCATAAACGACCTGAAATTATCAATAGGGTCAACCGAGCGTTGGTAAACAAATTCATTTATTCTGCTAACTACACTGGTAGAAAGCGGACCAAGGGAAGCGTGATTAAAATAAATGATACCGTTTCCAAGGTAAGGGAAATTTTTTCGCACATGGTTAATATTCAACATGGTCAACATCCTATAAATTTAGAAAAATCGCTTAAATCAAAATAATTGTTGCCGGTATAAAATTTGAGATTATTTTCGATAATAAGTTCAACAGGTTTACTTGGATGGAATCATGAAAAAAGTATTGGAAATTGCCCGCGCGTTTTACGGAGTAGTTATTCCCAAAAACAAGCAGAAAAAATTTTTAGACCATGTATTTGATTACCTCGAAGAGAGGTATTCGATTGAAACGGCCATCGGCATGGCATTGCAGGAATTGCACATAAAATAAATTACAATTCCGAAGCATAATTGAGCGCTCTAATATACTCGTCAATATAGTTCTCTAATTGCTTGGATTTATATTGCATTATATACCGCGGATGATCCAGCGTAATTATTTCCTCGAAATACTTTAGCTCTTTATTTATTTCATTCAGATACTTTTCGTTTCTCTTCCCTAGACAAATTACTGCATTGTTTTTAGCACCGGCATTAAGCTGACTTTTAAACGTTGTTAATATTTCCGGTTTTAGATATTTCCACATCTTTGAGCTGTCATAGTAGTTATAATTTTTCCCGTCTTTAATAAGCGCAAGAGGATAGAGTGCGGATAGGAAAAATTTTGAGAAAAAATCCGTTGTTCCGCCCATCCTATTAATTACTTTGTAGATAAAGCGAGAAGAGAGTTCCTGTTTTTGTTGAAAGTCATTTTGTATTCCGCACTCTTTTGCAAGATTAACCGGGTCGGTAAATGCAATTCCGGTAATACCGCCGCCGAAGCGTCCGGGGTTAATGCCGATAATATATGTCCGCTTATTTGCATCATTGTAAAAAGCGGAGTAAAAAGATTTTACACACACAGCCGATAAGTTGTTACTGTAAGGATTAATTGCTTCAACTCGACCGGGAAGATTACCAGGAACTTCTAATCCAAAAAAGAATTCGGTTATTCTATCGCTAAACATGTTCATTAAGAATTTTCGATTGTTGATATAATATTATTAAGACTAACTAATACTTATTCCACAAGTGCATATACTTATGACCGCTGCCCGTATTGAACAGTACTATTCTTTCCCCAGGCTTTATCCAACCTGTTTGTTTCAATTTTATAAACGCAGCTAAAGACGCACCACCTTCGGGACTAACAAACAAACCTTGCGTTCGCCCGATTCTATTTGCCTCATCAATCATTTCATCATCGTCAATAGCAATTGCTGTTCCGTTGCTTTCCCTAAGCGACCTGAGAATTAAGAAGTCGCCGACTGCTGCAGGTACCCGCAAGCCGTCTGCAACTGTTTTTGCATTTTGCCAGGGTTCGGCAAACTCGGTACCTTGTTCGAAGGCTCTAACCATCGTGGCGCAGCCCGTAGATTGAACTGTTACCATGCGCGGACGTTTGGAGCCAATCCAACCGAGCGCTTCCATTTCGTCAAACGCTTTCCACATTCCGATAAGGCCTGTTCCGCCGCCTGTCGGGTATATGATTACATCAGGTAATTGCCAGTTCAATTGTTCGGCAAGCTCGTAGCCCATTGTTTTTTTGCCTTCGATCCGGTACGGCTCTTTGAGCGTCGAAACATCGAAGCGTCCGTATTTATCCACTAACTCTTTTGCGATTTTTCCACAATCGGTAATGAGACCGTCAATTAAATTTACTTCAGCGCCAAGCGCCTTGCATTCTGAAATGAATGGCTGCGGAACATCCTGCGGCATAAATACATGTGCTTTTATTCCGGCAAGTGCTGCGTAAGCGCTCATAGCACCGGCGGCATTACCGGCCGATGGAATTGACAACTCCTTTACTCCCAGCTCATAAGCCCGAGAAACAGCCATACATAAACCGCGAGCTTTGAAAGATGTTGTGGGATTAACGCCTTCTTCTTTTATGTATAGGTTGTTGCATCCAATTTCGTTGGACAGTCGCTCGGCTTTTATTAGCGGTGTATAACCTTCTCCAAAAGATAGAATAAACTTATCATTGATAACAGGCAGCATATCACGGTACCGCCAGAGAGTTTCGTCGCGGTTCTTCAATTGTTCTTTTTGTAATCCTGCTTTTGCTTTGTCTAAATCATAACGTGCCAGTAAAGGTTTACCGCATTCCGTACAAAGGTTCCAGAGTTTGTTTTTATCAAAAGTTTTATTGCAATAAGCGCATTCCAGGTGGGTGAAGTAGGTCATTAAAAATCCAAAATTATATGAAAAATTCACTTGAAATATACTAGTTTCAAACTACTTTGGAGGCAATGTTTTAGCAAATTCAAGCCCGCGGTTTATCCACATGTTTAAATACTCCTCGTTGTTTTGTCCTTCGGGGGAGAGCATTAGCCATCCTTTCATAGAGCGGCCTGTAATGTTGAATTCACTAATGTTTGGCTCCTTTAAAAATTCCCGGTGCAATTCCGGGTTAACACGAATAACCAAGAAATCTTTGTGAACACCGATAGACATATTCCCATTGAGCATAAATGCAACACCGCCGAACATTTTCTTTTCAACTATTTCTGGAATGTTTTCCGTGTTATCTCTTATTACCTGGGCAAGGCTTTTATTAAATGCCATTTCCTATACACTCCAATTCTTGATAATCCAAAGAGTAAATTGATTTAATAAGATTCATTTCACTCAAAAAAATTTCCTATTGATGCGCTCACGGGTTGACCGGGTGGGAAAGCGTATTGAAATATATCGCTTCGTATCATTATATAATTTCGAGGGCTGGTGCCTAACAGAATATCGCTGCTGTACGTGTAGCCAAATAATGCAGTCCTTACTATTATGCCCGCATCCGCCAATAGCAGCGATGGTATAGCTTTCTTTGGGTGAACCTGTTTCCAGAAAGTTTTGAACTCGTCATGAGTTGCCCAAACATTCGTCCAGAAAAACATAGTATTTGGATTTATATCTATAACGAAGCTATCGATCTTATCGCCTGATTTGGCATCACTAAGACGAGCATACATTTTAACGGAATCGGGGTTTGCACCGTTGAAGGTCGTTAACCAATAATTCAACATTTTATTTCCTTTTGCATAACCGGCAAGGTATACAGAAACCGTATCATTCGATTTGTGATGCATTGAAGGACCGTCATAAACGGTTAATGCCGGCAGCCAGTCAATATTTGACATTGCACTTACAAAATACTTTTCCCCTTTTTCAGATTTGAGCTCATTTCTCATTTTACTGATTTCCGGTGTGTGTTCAATTAATTCCCATATTTGGTCTTCGAAATTTTCATGGTGTTTCAATAAGGTGTAAACACTTTCACTATCAAGTTTCGACAAAATAAAAGTGAGATACGGATTAACTTTGAAAACAATTCTTTGATTTATTAAAGAAGCGCTCAATTCCTGCTGATTGAAGACATCAAAAAGAGCCATCTGTTTTATACTAGAAGTATCAATTGCACTTAAAACAGGTATGTTAATGGATTCATCACGCACTGGTTTAGCAATTTTTAAGCTTCCGGAGAAAAGCTCTATTTTCTTACCCCGGAATTCATTATCACCGGTTTTCACCAAATACCATGATGATTCTGCGTCAGGCAAGACTATTTTTTGATCATCCTGTACGGTATAAGTTACTGAAGATGGTTTTTGCGAACATCCGGCAAATTAAAATCCGGTTCCTCCGGCGGCTTAATGTTTTCCTCTCTCTCCCAACCTTCATTCTGCAAAGTCAGGCTTTGTATAGCAATGTCGGCTCCGGCTCTGTCCAAAACAGAAGGATGAGCCAAAAATTATTTTTTGATATAATATTCACTTTCATTGGAAGGATAGAATTCGTCGTTTTTAAAACTAAAAACCCGACAATTTGGGCTTCTTCGAGAGGCCTGCCGGGTATTTTAATACAAACATAATATCTGCAATCCTAATTTCAAAAAAATCAATTATTTTTCTTTTTAATTCCTCAGTAAACTCCTCTGTAAAATTAATCAGGTATAGTCCAAAACAATTGTCTTAAATCCACTTTTTGCATCAAGTATGTTTTTAGCTAGGCCGAAGTATATTCTCATCTAAGTTCATTGCCATTTAAAAGTGCCAAAAACTCTTAATTAGACTTAAGTGATTTTTTAAAAACATTAAGCCGGCTGCGCAATGTCAATTCATTATCAGCTTTGCGTATTCTGTGTTTCATTACCTTCAGCGTTACCTATTTCTTTTAACAACTTATCGCAAGTGTATGATTCTTCATTAGTATTCATTAAATCCTTATGCTCTTCTTTTAGGTACTCATTCTTGGAAAGATTACTATTCATGTTATACTTCTTATACAGATTATGAAAGTCGTCATAACTTAACGCATCGTAAAAACTCAATACAATTTCTATATTGGACATAGACGATTTTAAAATGTCAACGTACATTTTCCGTTTAAAATTATCAATCTGTTCTTCACCTCTTTTTATGTGAGCCAGGATATTATAAGTAAACCTGAAGTAATGGTTTAATTGGAGTCCGAATTGCTTTTTGAAAATGCAGTAAACAGCGGTTAATTGTTTTTTACTAACTTTATCTTTTCCATTCTTTACAGACTTTAACATTTTAAAATTGACATCGTCCAAATTTTTTATCTCATCCGGTTCAGCGTCATTCTTCACATAGTTATACATTTTCCCGAAAGTATTAAAAGCTTTTTCAAGGAACTGTGTCGCTTGAAATTCCTTTTTATCCCCGTTGTCTTCTTTAAAATCATGCTTCATATTACCGGTAATCTTTTTATGGAAGTCCAGCATCTGGAAAAACGTGTTTTCAAAACGCTGTAGTTTGTTTACCCCCAGGGTGTTTGTCATTTCTTTCCGTTGCAGATCAAAAACTCTCTTCTGGAATCTTAACGCGGCATATAGAAGGAGTACGCCTGCCAGCGACCATATAGCGCCAACCACCCCGCCGATAAAATCGCCTATGTAACTTGTGCCTTTGAGGTCAACATTCGCGGCATCAACCCGGTAGCCGGAATTAAACAAAATGATCAGGTATGTTACGAATACAATAAAACCAAGTGTTACAAACAACGCGGCAATTATTACAAACGGATTATTCTTAATCCAATTGAGGAATTTTTCACTTCCTTGCTTTTTAGATGGTTCTTCTTTAGGTGTGTTTTTACTCATTCGATAGCCCTCCGAAAATTTATTGGCAAAAATATTTAGTTGCTTACTCTCTATCACCGACCTCCTCAAGGCAGGAAGGGGAATTAAAAGGGGTGGTGTATTATTTTAAAATTTTTTCTATATCTCTTAATCTCCCTCAGTATCATAAAGATTTTCTTGATCTTTAAATATAATTATATTTATTCAAGATCTTCCAAATAGTTTGTTCTATTTTTTTTCATATTTAATATTTTCTTCTTCAAAGTGGAATTGTCCGTCACATTCTATTACAAGCTTCTTTTTAGTGCAAAAAAGTCAACAGCATAATTACCAATGCTGTGCTGTCTTCTAAACTTTTTCCGGAAAGCTGAGAGTATTATAAGTATCTCCAAAGATGTTTTTCTGCTAAGGTTGGATTGTTACGCGGTTCTTTTCTTCTTTCTATCAGTTCATTTCTGTTATGCATTCTTGGGTTGTTCATGACTTCTCATCCTTTATGGTGGGATATGAGAGGGGTGGCTTTATTTCATTTTTTATACCTCGGAATACATTGTATCAAGTTTTTATAGCTCTTTTGCTTTTCCATTACTCGCTAAAGTAATCGGTGTCTATTTTTTCATCATATACTGATTTCACCGGTGCGCCTAAAATTACATTTCACCTTGAATAATTATTGCTAGCTCAACTCATAACTTTTTGTGATTAAGGGTTTTGCTTTTTCAAAATCCTCCATTGATCTGATTCTTATCTCCACATTACCGGTTCCATGGTGCCCTATGTTCGAAACATCTTTTGAAAATCCTTTTTCCAGCTTCATTTCTTTTAAGTTAAGATTCAGCCATAATACAATTGTATTATTCTTTGGCAGAAACTTTAATGAAGCAAAATTTTTAATATGCCTGAAAGCATAATACCTTTCCAGTATTTTTAGTTCAACTTCGTCACTCAGAGAAAACATAAACTTTTTTAGTTCGTCGTAAATATCCTTAAGTTCCTGGCTGCATTTTTCATAATAGTCTGAAACTGTTGGTCGTTTAGTGTTTTTTATTTTATTAACCGCGGCTTTCCTTTGATTGACCCTGTTAATCAAATCAAGCAAAATTAAATCGGTAAAAATGGAATAGCGGTATAACTCAATATTGCGATCAATTTGTGTAACAGCGTGATTGTCGTATCTTGAAAAATTCCCTGCAATGCAAATCAAACGCGCTCCGCTCCATTCAATTATTTTCGAGCGATCTTTTCCCAATTTCTCCTGAACCAGCAACTGGAAATCAGCTTTATGATCGAGCAGCCAGTTTAGGTAGAACAATCCCTGGATTACAACATTTTCGCTCATGGACTTTTTATACTCAATAATTACAGGAAAGTTGTTTTCATCAAGTCCTAAAGTGTCTATCCTACCTTTGTCAACCAATCCAAGATCGTATTCCGAGGCAAGAAACCTAACACCAAGAAATGTTTCCAGATTAGCCTCAAATAAACGCTGCAGCGACTTCTCCAGTTTTACTGATTTTCCGATCAGTTCTTTTACTTTGTTGTTATTGGTACTGAATAATTTGATATCTGCCATTAATTACTCTATTTATTATTACTATGGGATTTCATTAAATCTCTCATATATTTTCTTTGTCATCCATTCTTTTATATCTGCCTTAAATTCATTATCAACCATAATTTTATCGAATATTTCTGCATTTGCGTCCATACGATCTATCAACGTTTGAATAAATACTTCATCAAAAGCATATTTGAAGTTTTCTATTGGATTGTTTTTTGCACGGACTTTTAATTCATCGTTCTCATAAAGTGCTTGTTCAATTTGTTCAAAATACAATCTATCTTGATCAGTAAAATCAAAATTGTATTTATCGTTTAGAAGTGAAATGATGTTTGAGAGTTTATCTTTTTCTTCTTTTTCTCTTGCAATACCTGCTTCAGTAACTGGATCGAGTTCGTGTTTACCTTGTATCTGTAAAACTAAATCACCTTCTGCAATTTTTTGCAGACGGTAATATTCAAGAGCAACTTCGTTATCCAATTTTAGTCTTTCTGTATAATCTACTTTAGGAAGTTTGGTTAAAAGAAATCTTCCAAAAGAATATAATTTTTCTAACTCGACATCTTGGAAAGGCATAATTTGAGAAAGGAAAGAATATATACGTGTAAATGAAGTTAAAGATTTTTTAAACTCATCTTGTTTCTCTTCATCTAACTGTTTGAAACGATCAACGGAAGGATCAATGTATGCGTATAATTTTCCCTGATCACGTACCGATGCGCTTCCCGGTTTATAGAATATTTTAGAAAATGCATCAACTTCTGATTGGAAGTACACTTGTGCCGAATCTGTTTTGCCCTTCAAATCATAAAGATGGTTCGGATCAGTAGCGTCGCTCATCATTGTCATTTCGTAATAAGGCTGAAATGAATCAATGATAGTCTGTCTATCATTGGCAAAGTCCAACACAAAAGTATCTTCCTTGCCGTGATAAGTTCTGTTTAAACGAGATAATGTTTGAACAGCTTTTACACCGGAGAGTTTTTTATCAACGTACATTGTATGTAATAACGGTTGATCAAATCCATATTGGTATTTATCAGCAACGAGTAAAACTTGATATTCGTTTGACGCAAATTTTTCCGGCAGTTCTTTTTCTCCGAATTTATTTAATTGTGGCTCAGTTACACCATCTGGAAAAAGATCATCAATTAGAGAACCGGAGAACGCGACGAGCGGTCTTATGCCCTTGTAACCTTTTTCTTTTATATAATCCTTAAACTCCAGATAGAATTTTAAAGCGTGTTTACGTGATGCTGTTACGACCATAGCTTTTGCTTTCCCGCCAATTTTCTTCATCGTGATTTGGCGGAAGTGCTCAACCATAACTTCAGTTTTTTGAGCAATATTAGTAGGATGTAACGAAGCAAATCTGCCTATAGCTTTTACCGCTTTCTTTTTGTTTAATTCCGGGTCTTCTTCGATGGTTTTACTGAATCTAAAGTAGGTTTCATATGTTGTATAATTTTTTAGTACATCAAGAATAAATCCCTCTTCAATTGCTTGGCGCATTGAGTAAAGATGGAAAGGTTGAGGTTTGCCTTCTTTATCCTTGGTTCCAAAAACCTCAAGAGTTTTTGGTTTAGGAGTTGCCGTAAATGCAAAGAGACTTATATTTGCTTGCGGACCTCTCTTTTGAATTATTTCCCTTATATAATCTTCCTCATCTTGAACATCAGCTTCAATTTCACTCTCTATTTTTTCAGATTCTTCTAAAGAAACATCTTTACCTACAAGGGCTTCGGTCATTTTCCGGCTTGCTTCACCGCCTTGACTGCTGTGTGCCTCATCTATTATAACAGCATACTTTCTGTCAGGTATTTCAGATAAATGATTTAGGGCAAAAGGAAATTTTTGAAGTGTTGTTATAATTATACTAATGCCATTTGTAATTGCTTCAGCTAACTGTTTTGAATCGACTTCTATCCTTTGAACCACGCCGGATTTATGTTCAAATTGATAAATAGTATTTTGTAATTGTGTGTCCAGAACATTTCTATCTGTAATAACAATTACCGAGTCAAAAATTTTATTATCAGATTCGTCATAAAGTGAAGACAATCTATAAGAAAGCCAGGCAATAGAATTGCTTTTCCCGCTACCGGCTGAATGTTCAATGAGATATCTTTGACCGCTTCCGCTTTTTTTAGAATCCGATATTAGTTTTCTTACAACATCAAGTTGATGGAATCTTGGGAAAAGCATTGCTTCTTTGTAATACTTTTTACCATCAACAGTGTATTCCTCTTTTTGAAGATGTATATATCTGCCGATAATTTCCGACCAGCTATCAACCGACAAAATATCTTCCCAAAAATATGCTGAACGATAAGTTGTGTAATCTTTTGCGGGTGGGTTGCCGGCGCCGTTATTGTAACCTTTATTGAATGGGAAAAATCTTGTGCTACTGCTTTCTAATTTTGTTGTGAAAAATACTTCGTCGGGATCGACTGTAAAATGAACAATGGCTCTTTTCTTAAATTGGAATAACAACTCTTTCGGATCGCGGCTGGTTTTATATTGTTCAATCGCTTCTTTTACTCTTTGCCCGGTAAAATGATTTTTGAGTTCTATAGTTGCAACCGGCAAACCGTTTAAAGACAGAAGAAGATCAATACTTTTTTTGTTTTTTGTGGAAAAATAAACTTGCCTTGTTACATAGTGCCTATTTAAACTGTATTGTTTAATTGTATCAGGATTAAGTCCGCTATCCGGTTTGAAATAAGCAAGTTTGAACTTAACACCACTGTCTGTTATTCCGTGCCGGATTACGTCAAGCATTCCACGTAAATCTAATTCCTTAAAGAGACGCTGGAAAAATTTGTTTTCAACTTCATCTTTGTAATAGGATTTAAGCAGTTGCCATTCTTTTGGCTGAGAATTTTGAATGAATTCCAGAATTGCTTTTTTGTCCAAAGCAATTTCACTGTTAAAATCATTTGCGTTTCCCTCAATCCAGCCATTGG
>JANQLA010000291.1 GCA_028280855.1 Melioribacteraceae bacterium | reverse complement strand
CTATCGGACTCGAACCGACGACCTGCTCATTACGAGTGAGCTGCTCTACCAACTGAGCTAAGTTGGCTATTAGATCAACCCCCGCGATATACCGGAATTAAAACAGACTATTTACCTTTTTTTTTGTGCCTGTTTTTACGCAGTCTCTTTTTGCGTTTATGCGTCGCCATTTTATGACGCTTTCTCTTTTTACCGCAAGGCATAATTTTGCTCCTTATCTAATGTGATTCTATTAAACTTTTTGCTTTCTGAGCAATATCAGTGTTTGGATTTATTTCAATTGTTTCCTGCCACCATTTTTTTGCAGTATTAATATCACCCGATGAAAAATTAACAATACCTAAATTGAACTTGGCTATTTGATGGTTAGGCTCCAGCTCAAGAGCCGACTTCATAACTTTTTTTGCTTCATCATAATTCTCAAGATTGAAATAGCAAACACCCATATCAACAATTACATCGGGTTTATTTGGTTCCTTGTCTAAATACTGTTTGTATGTATCAATTGCTTTCTGGTAAAAACCGGAATCGTTGTAAAGGTGCGCAAGTTGGAGTTGTGTAGATAAACTAAAGTTGTTTTCCAGTTCTTGCTCTAATTCTTTAATTCTTGTAAGCGCGTTAAGGTCGACACCGCCATGCGGATCGGCCTGATCGTGCTGCTGATTGAATTGAGCGCTGCCTGCACCCGGGTTAACCGGCGGAAGGGTTGCAAAAGTACCGCTTGAATAAAGGATTATCATCCCGCAAATACTTAGGAACAAGATGAAATATATCATTTTTGTTACGCTAAGCGACTTGATATTATCGGTCTTTTCTATTTTCGTTTCTTTTTTCGACATAAATTTTACTTCTCTAATGTAGTATTCTCTTTCATACCTTTGTCTACTACAGCTTTGAAATCCTTTGAAAACTTAAATACAGGTACATAATGCTCTTCAACATAAACTTTTTCACCGGTTCGCGGATTCCTGGCATACCTTGAGTTTTTCTTCTTCACCTTATAACTGCCAAATCCCCTAATCTCGATTCCATTGCCATCGCGTAATGACTGTATTACTGTGTTTAAGAATCCTTCAATAATTGCCTCAGTTTCCAGCTTTGTTAATCCCGTACCCGCCGCTACTTTCTCAACTATATCGGCTTTTGTCATCTGGTGAATCTCACTAAATTATTGAAAATAAATATTTTACAGCCGTGAAAGATATCAAAAAATAAAATTATTACAAACAATAAACTCCTTATTGTGTGATGTAAACTGTTACGCCAAAATTTCCATATGTTAACTACTGACCTATTTCTATTTAAAGCTAATTCCTCGGAAACTCTAACACAACCGAACAGATTGATTTGAGATGTCTCAAAATAGGATTAAATCTCGGAATAATGTTTAAGGATACTCCAGAGCATGTTGAAATCGAAGAAAATCACCTAAAAATATATTGGCACGAGTCTTGGGTGGTAGAGCACAATTGAATTGAACAAAAAATGAAAAAGGTTACTACATGTCTCTGTTGCCGATTATTTACACAAGCTTGATAATCTTCAGCTCAGTATTATTTATAGTCCTGGTAGTTTCATATATATCTTATAAATACAAGCAAACTACAAAGGTTGCCCTGGTAGGCGTAAGCAATAGAGAAAACTACTTGAAGCCAATACGTTCCAGTTCTAAGTCAGTCGGACAATCATACAATAATTTGCAACCAAGAAAACATCAGAACCTAAACACTCAACAAAGACAGTTCGATCATATCAACAGGTACCCGAAAACAAAAAGCCAATACTATAGAGATCACAAAAATATCGGCGACAGGAAAATTGATGTAATTTACCGTGACCAGCCGGCAAAAAATGCAGTGCCGCCTTCAACAATAAGAAGAATGAGCATAGTTGAAGACTTAGGTAGAAACGCATTTCCAAGAAGAGAATTTAATCAGACTACTGAATATGATAAGTCATTTGAGTTTTCAGCTAACACAGGAAGAAACGTATTAAGGTATTACGATGATTTTTAACAACTAAACAACCCCGCATTTGTAACTACAAATACCCCACTTGTTTAAGCAGCTAACCTCTTCATTTTTGAAGAGGTTTTTTTATATTAGATACCGAATAAATTTTTATCCCGGCCGAATCGTTTTTAACAAAATAGTTAATTACTCTCGAATGGAATTACCACTCGTTATATATTTATCTGTAGGAATTATTTTTTTCGGCACATTACTATTCGGTCTATTTTTTTACATGATTTCTAAAACGAAGTATTCCCATACACAAAAGCCGTACAAAATCAGCTTATTTGAAAACACAGGGTATCAAAGCTCTTCTACTCTTCCCGGGAGGCATTTAAGAAAAAGAAAATTCTACAGGACTAATTTTGCCGATACTATCGAGTTAAAGAAAAAGAAAACCGGAACCGTGAAAAAAAATAACCTGAAAGAAATAACCAAACCAAAATTAACTTGTAGAAGGTTTTCAATTATAAACGATAACTACCGGGCTAACCCTCAAAATACAATTGATAATGTTGGAGAGTTTGACTTTAAGTCTACCAGGCATTAACTATGATTTTAGTAAAAGGATAAAAAAATGATTGACAGGCAAATAAGAATAAACGGAATGTCTTGCGACCACTGCGTAAGAGCGGTTATCAAGGAACTAAGCGAACTAGATCTTGATTATTACGAAGTTGAAATCGGTCTCGCTAATCTGCGGTACGACGAAGCAAAGGTTAGTGATTCTCAACTAAACACGGCTATTGAAGAAGCCGGTTTTGAAATAACGATGGAGTAATTTTGAAGGAAGATTATATTATTCAAAAAAGACCATTCGTTGTTCCCACCAGCGATAATAAGGTAATCAAAGAATACTTTGGCAAAGCAAGTATTGACCCGGGTAATTACAGTATAGCTTATATGACTGCCCCGCCAGGTTGGAAAGAACCGTTCCAAATGCCTGCTTTCGATGAAATTACTCTAGTGCTTAGTGGTAAAAAACAAATTGAGATCGGTAAGCATGTCGTGAAACTGGAAAGCGGTGAATCAATATTAATCCGCAAGAATACCAGGGTAAGGTACTCCAACCCTTTCGATGAAGAATGTAGTTATATTTCCTTTTGTATACCTGCTTTTACACCCGAAAGCGTTTACCGGGGATCCGAATAAACTATTTTTTAGGAAGCCGTTCCAGGTAAGAGCTGTTCGAAAGCACCGCGAAAGACGATGTATTTCTCAACGACTCCAAAGTAAGGCAGTTCATGTAACTCATTGAACTTCGCAGACCGTCTGAGATTCCGTCGATTACGTTTTGTACGGGACCTTTGTACGGAATCATAGTTTCTTCACCTTCGATAAACTCATTTTTCATTTTCACTGCAAAGGAAGCTGAGCCGCGATATTTCTTCCACAGCTGGTCTTTATATTTAATTACTTCGCCGGGCGTTTCTTTGGTACCTGCCAGCATCCTTCCAAGCATTACAGCATCCGCTCCAAGCGCAATTGCTTTGGCAACATCGCCTGGGCTTTTAATACCTCCGTCGGCTATGAGTTCTATATTCAATTTTTTATTATTCCTTTCGAGATATACGTTTAACAACGACGATACCTGGCCGATACCAATTCCCGTTTGAATGGAAGTTGTACATACCGATCCGCCGCCAATACCTATCCTTACCGCATCTGCTCCTGCATCGACCAGTGACTGAAGCACAGAGCCGTGAGCAATGTTACCGACAATTATTTTAACACCGTATTTTAACTTTACTTCTTCGCATTTTTTTAATACCGAACTGTTGCTTGCGTTAGCCGTGTCTATACAGATAATGTAATTTTTTTCAGCGAGTGGGGCTATAACATCATCACTCGAATTGAGAGCTATTGAAACGGCTTTTATTTTATTTTCGAAGTCGCCTTTGATTACCTGCTGAAGCGATGAATCAAACCGGTTTATGATTCCAAGACAATTCAGTTTATCTAATTCAATTGCCATATCAATGCCCGTAACGGAATCCATCGGGCTCGAAAGTACCGGTAACCCCAACTCAATATCGAAAAATTTGCTTGATGTCTTTGTTTCGTTACGCGATTTGATTTTCGAAATTTGTGTTGGTACTAAACTAATATCATCGTAGGTTAATGATAATTGATAGTCATTCAAGCCTTCTTGTGTGTAGAGCTTCATTTTAATTTTCCTGTAAATACTATAATATATTTTCAATTTGGCTAATAAGTTCATCCATCTTTTTGCTTACGCTATCGAACGGTTCTTCTGCAAGCATATCAACACCGGCTTTATTAAGCAGGTTTACCGGATAATCCGAATTACCCGCCTTTAAAAGTTCAATATATTTCCCAACATCCTCACCTTTACTTTCCTTAAATTTTTGAGCCAGGATTTGAGAAGCAGCAAAACTTGTTGCGTACTGGTAAACATAAAAATTATAATAAAAGTGAGGAACTCGCGCCCAAGTATAAGCTTCTTCTTCGTCCAAATACATATCGTCGCCCCAATATTTCATATGCATCTCACCGTAAAGCGTCGTTAAATAATCCGCAGTTACTGCTTCTCCGGTCTCTGCTTTTTCATGAACCGCCTGTTCAAATGCTGCAAACATCGTTTGCCTGTAGTATGTAGTTACAATGTTATTGATAAACTTCTCAATCAGCGCCAGCTTTTCTTCTTTCGATTCCGGATTATCTATCATATATTGCTGCAATAAAGCTTCATTGAGTGTCGAAGCTATTTCGGCTATAAAAATCGAGTAGCCGGCATAGGTATAGGGTTGAGTATTGCCGGTATAATAAGAGTGCATGTTATGCCCCATCTCATGTGTAAAAGTGAATACATCGTTTAGCTGGTTATTCCAGTTAAGCAGTACATAAGGATGAACGCCGTAAGTAACACCCGACGAATAGGCTCCGCTGCGTTTGCCCCTGGTTTCGTGAACATCAATCCACCTGTTATTGAAAGCCTTATCCAGGTTTAACAGGTAATCTTCACCGAGCGGTTTAAGCGATTCTTTTAGTATCGCAATTGATTGATCGTAACTATATTCTTTTTTTACAGATGGAAACAAAGTTACATACGCATCGTACGGATGCAATTTATCCAAGCCCAGAACAGATTTTTTTAGCGAACACCACCTGTGCAGAGGTGCAAGATTGTTTTGAACGCTGTTAACGAGATTATCGTAAACTTTAAGCGGAATGTTATGAGGGTGCAAAGCTGCTTCGCGCGTACTTGAATAATTGCGCGCACGGCTATCGAATATCCTGCCCTTAATATTGCCTTCGAACAATGCAGCTAATGTATTCTTAAATTGAACGAATGGTTTATAATATGATTTATAAACTCTTTGCCTGTATTCACGGTCAACTGAATATAAAGCTGAGGTATACCGCCCATGCGAAACTTCAATTAAATTTCCATTCTCATCCTCAACGGGCTCGAATTCCAAGTCGGCATTCGAAAAAAAGCCGTACGCTTCAGTAACGGAATGCAAAGCCGGTGATGCTTTGGCCAGTAAGGCTTCTTTATCAGTTGAAAGCGTGTGTTTCTTGGTTCGAAACAGATTTTCAAATAGATGTTTGTATACCTTTAAATCGCTTTCCTCATTGCAATATTTCAAGACTCTGCTTTCATCAGCGGCAATTATTTCGGGTTTAATAAATGCTGCAGCAGCTTCAAGTTCAGAAGCCAGCACGTAAACTCTTTTAAAGTATGATTGATTTTCGTTATCTGAAAGATCGAGATCTTTTGACAGCATGGCGTATAAGTACATTTGGCCGAGCTTAATTCCAACTTCGTCATCGAACAATAAGCATTCTTTGAAAAGCTTAAGCGAAGAAAGCAATTTACCTTCATATTTTTTATATGAATCAACGCACGATTTTAGCCATGTAAAATCTTCTTCCCATTTTTTATGACTTGAGTAAATGTCTTCAAGTTTCCATGTGTATTTAGTTTCAATGCCTGACCTTTCCAAAAGTTTGCCGCTGGAAGAATCCTTTGATACTTCCATAAAAATATTTTTTTCCAGCATATTTCCTTTACCTTAAAATTGAAAAGCAAAGATAAGCTATTTAATTACTATTTGCCGATGAAGCGGTTTGGCAGCTTTATCTTCACTTTCATGATAAGTAACCCTAACCATGTGAGTACCAACAGGAGGATTTTCTAGCCTCACCATTATCGATGAGTTTCCATTTATTCTTTGAGGAAGTTGTTCAACGGCGTTAAGGTAAATTTTAATATTATCCATGTTGATAGGCGATGAATCGTTAAGCTCGAATACCAACTCAAGGTCGTTCCCTTCAAACTTGCTTAACGCTTCGGATAGAACAACCGATCTCTCATTTTGTTTAAAGAACTTGGCAACCCCGATGTATACACCCCAGGCTTCAATTTTATTAAATTGGTCTTCGTTTAGTCTTTGCTCTTCGAGCCTGCTTGTGTAAAACGAGCATTCAACAAGAATTGCCGGTATATTGGTTTCACGGAGAACAGAAAATCCATCGCCGGGGTAAATCAGGTAGTCTGACATAGTACCGTCGAAGCTTGCGAGGGATCCGGGATTTCGCAGTGCATAAGCAAGATCACGCTGCACGTACCTTGCCGCAACATGATCGTAAAGTGAATACCGGGCATTACCCGGCTGCGCATGATAGAAAGTTGAAGTGTAGTTCGTCCAGTAATTACTCTTATCCGAAGTAGAATTATGATGAATGCTGATAAATAAGTCCGCGCCTGAATTGTTAGCCATTTCGCTTCGTTGCATCAAAGTAATGGTTGTATCCGACTCGCGCGACATTAGTACGCGCGCACCGCTTCGCTGGAGAAAACCACGCAGGTGCAGAGCTACTTTTAGATTTACATCCGCTTCAACTATCGATCCGTCCCTGCTTGTATTCCTCCTGTCATTACCGCCGTGCCCGGGATCAATAAATATTGTTTTACCGTCGAGACTATTTGAATAATCTAAAATAGTTTTTTCAAACAATTGCGAATCTTTAAACGCTGGAGGCATTTCATAATATGCAAAAGGAAACTCTTCGTAACCGAATTCGTTTACTTTAACAGCCGATTCGGAGCCGGAGCAGCCCGAAAGTAAATGTAATAAACAAGCGAAAATAATTGTAATGACTACACTAAAACCGTTTCGACTTCTCATTTTACCACACAGTTATTATTGATTGAATACTGACAGGCATTGCAATGCTCAAGATTTTTACCGAACTCATTATTTCTTATCCTGTTTACTATAGCACAAACCATATCGCTAAAACTATCGATCTCTTGTAATGAAATAACTCCTGATATTGAAAGCTCGGGCTTTGAAACAAAAACCAACCTTACCTCTATATCGGATTTGACATTCTTATACTTAGATAGAAGCAGGCAATAAAAAAGAAGCTGGCTGCGATAATAATTAAACTTAGCTTTACTGTTTTTTTCATTTACCAAATCTGTTTTGTAGTCAACTATAACAGCCGTTTTATCAGTCATGATATATTTATCGAGAATACCGTATATATAAAAATCATTAAGTTTTGCATAGATTTCAAATTCATTTTCGTAATTAGTGTAACAGCTTATTTTGTTATAAACATCGGATGAATAAAAAGTTTGTATTTCTTCAACCACATGGTCAATGCTAAAAGCAATATCTCTGTTTGGGAAAATTTTATCCAACTGGTTTGAAATATATGCTTCTATTTGCGCCCTACCTTTAATATCTTTTTCAAGGACCCCATGAATAATGCTACCTTTGATATTTGCTGGCAGAGTTAAGTCATCATCTTCTTTATCAAAAAAATCGTTATTCTTCTGCGCAAAGGTGTTATGTATATCTATATACCCAAGGTTATAAGTTAAATTATATTTAAGCGGACATTGCAAAAACATATTCATTTTCGTTGCAGATATAATTTCGTTCTTTTGAGTAGATTCTATGGAATTAACATTTATATTCAATTCGTCTATATCTACTCCTTCATGATTCTCTTTGGCAACTCTATTTGCCAAACTTAAATTTACATTCTTTTCGATTGACAAATCTATATTCATCTTTTTCGTTTTATACTCTTCTGCGTCTTTGAACATGTAATCAATAGTTCCGTTCAGTTCAAGTCCATCTTCGAGGCTTTCTATAACGAAAGATTCCTTTATTAATCCAAGAAAAGATGACGAAGGAACCGCTTTCGATACATCTCCTGAAATATACAGGTAATCCTCTGCCCGTGTCAAACCTACGTACAAAAGCCGTTTTATTTCAGCGACCGATTGCTTCATCGACTTGTAATTACCGGCTTTTACAATTGGAGCGGACGAAAATTCTGAAAAGTAGTTTTCATTAATCGGCAGCTTTGTAAGTATTCCATACTCTTTGTCGATAGTAATACTGCGACTTTTAATTATGTCGGTGTTCGACCTTTGATGCGAGTTAAACAAAAACACCGCTTTGAATTCAAGCCCTTTAGACTGGTGAATTGTCATCAGGTTTACTGCATCTCCGTCCCCGGACGGTTGTGCCTGTCCTTCGTCTTCAACAAGATCAATTAATTCACCGAGTTTCTCTACAAAATCATACAGACCGGTTAGCTGGCTTTTGTTAAAATTTTTCGCCCTGTTTATCAACTTATTAATATTTGCGATTTTTTGATTGGAATTGTCCTGTGCAGCAATAACAGCTAAATAATTTGTATCAATAATTATTTTACGGATAAGCTCAGCAATATCAAGTTGATTCTGATCAAGCAGGTGTTGCTCAATTTTTTGAACTACTTTCTGCAGCATTTCATTTTCATCGGCATTCCTTTTTAATTTTCCCCAAAATGTGTTACTCTTATTATAAGATATTCGAAACAGGTCTGCATCAGATAACTGGAAAAACGGTGAGCGTAAAATACCCACCAGGGCAGCGTCATTGGTTGGGTCAATCAGGAATTGAAGATAGTTGTGAATGTCATAAATTTCCTGCTGTTCATAAAATCCTCGCCCACCGATTATCGAGTATGGAATGCCTGTATTTAAGAGCTGTTTCTCCAGCGATGCAAAAGAACTTCGTTTCCGTACCAGGATTGCAATGTCTTTAAACTGTAGCCCATCGGTTTCAACCAAATGGATTATTTTTTTACAGACAAGTGATTCTTCGGTAATCTCATCCTCTTCATTGCAAAGTAAAAAGCCGATTTCCCCTGCGCTAACATCTTTGCGGGTAGTGATTAAGTCGCTGTACTGTACTTCGTTAAAACTTAAAATCGGATTACTCATCAGTTGGGCGAATAACTTGTTGCAAAAAAAAGCGATCTTCGGTGAAAGTCTGAAACTGTGCGGAAGCGCCATAATTCCGGTGGAACCGGAAGTTGAGTTAATTAATCGTCTTGTTTTATCGAACACCTTTAGGTCGGCATCGCGAAACATATATATGCTTTGCTTCTCGTCGCCGACTACAAATAAGTTTCCGCTTTTCAATTGATTTAAAATTGGGGTAAATATATTGAATTGTGAATCATCGGTGTCCTGGTACTCATCAATCATAATAAACTTGTAGCGCTCGGCGAGAGCTTTGCGTACTTCGGCGTTTGTAAGCAGCTCTTCGGTTATCAGTATTAGATCGTCATAGTCCAGAAATCCATTTGCTCTTTTGTAATCGTTGTATGAATTTACAATATCCAGCGTGGATGATAAGTAGATCTTACCAAACTCAGCTAAAGAGTAATGTAGAGATTTCTCATCTTCACTTGAGTTAAAGATTGCAATTGTATCGAAAAAGTCCGACAGTTTCTTCTCATCGATTCTGAAAAGATTTACCGATTTATTCAGGTAGCCTCTACTGCGTAAGTTATTTTGCTTTGTAAAAATATAATTCTTAATAGCTTCAAAATATGCAGCTATGGAAGCCGGTTCGGTTTCACTATTTAATTTGTTGAGTATGCTTTTAACTTCAGCCGCTGTTGAATTTGACGGATCGCCTGTCAAAACTTCATCGTTTAATTGCACAATTTTTTTCGTTATGGAATTTATTTCGGGATCTACCACCAGTTTAAATAGCTTTTCAACTTCGTCGTCAAAATGATTTACAATCTCTTCTTTATCCTTAGAGTATAGGTCGTTCCAAATTTTACTTACAATTTTTACTTTGTTAAACCCGGATTTAAAATGCTTAATTAGGACAGATTTAGAACCGCAAATCCTGATTAAATTCTTTATTTCAAAAGAATTTTCCTGGTTGAGTTTCCCGTCAATATAGGCTGCAATTTCCTTCTCTTTAATTTCTGATGCGGCAGAACTGTCAACCAATACGAGATTTGAATCGAGTCCTGCAATTGGGGCATACTCTTTCAATAAATCGAAACAGAACGAATGAATTGTTGAGATGTGAGCGGAAACAAGTCGGTTCCTGAGCTTTTGCAATTTTCGAATTAGTTTGTCATCAGCAGTTTTGTTTAATTCACTATTAAGCTCGTTTGCAATTCTTGTATACAACTCGGCGGCGGCCTTTTCTGTAAAAGTAATTGCAACTATTTCGTTTAGACCGATCTCCTTTTCCAATAAGATTTTTACAAACCTTTTGGAAAAAACAAAAGTTTTACCGGAACCGGCATTTGCAGTGAGCGCAATATGTTTATCGAATCTTAATGCCGATTGCTGGTATGGCGTAAGGTCGCTCATAAAACTTACGTGTTGAATTTTATTATAATGATTGTTCCGCGGCCGTTTGTTGATTCAATATCAATGGAAGCATTAGTAGATTCAAAAAACCGTTTTGCCATGTTTAACCCCAGCCCCATACCTTCTACTTTTGTAGTAAAATTTGCATCAAATATTTTTGATTTTATCTCTTCCGAAATCCCTTTCCCGTCGTCACTTACTCTAAGAACTAATTGTGTCCCGATCTCCTCGATTTCAAATACCAAGTTCTCGGCTCCCGCCTGAATCGAATTGCGAATTAAATTTACAAGCGTTCGTTGCAGTTGATCGGCATCCGTTGAAATTTTTACATAAGCTTTCGGTGTTCTTAGTTCTATTTTGATTTTTTCTTCTGAAAACAGGGCTAACGAGTTATTGATCAATTCAACAAGATTAACTTCCGATATTCTTAGATCGGGCATTTTCGCAAAGTTCGAAAACTCAGTTGCAATATTTTTAAGTATATCAATCTGCTTTATAACCGTGTCGGTAACTTTGCTAAATATTTGCTCGTATTTCTTTGAGTTATCGTCTTTTGCAACAATAAGCTGCTGAACTGCTAACTTCATTGGTGTTAGGGGGTTTTTAATTTCATGAGCAACCTGTTTTGCCATTTCTTTCCACGCTGCTTCGCGTTCCATTTCTGCGAGTTCTTTCTGATTTTTCTGGAGCTCAAATACCATTTTGTTGAAACCATCAACCAGTTCACCAACTTCGCCTTTATTATTTTCATGTATGGAGATGCTTAAATCTCCGCCTGCAACTGCGCTGGTTGCAAAGGTTAATCTCCGTATCGGCGATGAGATTTGATTTGCTAAAATAGTGCTGAATACAATTACAAGAATGACGGCCAGCGAGTAGCTTCCCAACAAAAAAATATCTACTTCGGCTGCGCTCATAGGCAATTGAATACTATTAAATAAATCATTTACACCTATTAGATACTCCTCGCCTCCTATTTCTGCTTTATGATAAAACGAATGAAACTCCCGGTTTTCAATTTTTTCAGTTACAACGTAATCCGTTCTGCCGGTTAGTAACAGGTATTTATATATCTTCGAATTAATAATTTTTGGAATCAGCCCAACATCATAATACACTTGCTTTGAACTATGTACCAGGTTTTTACCCGAGTAAAGATCGAATTCAATTCCCGTATCGTTCGAAGCCCTTTGCAATAGGTCTTCTGTAAAAGTAGTATCAACCGGAAGGTAATCGTTAATATACTTTTCTATTCTGTCGGCTCTTTTACCCAGCTTGTAATAAATGGCGGCAGTATTTTTTTCTTCGGTCAAATTTTTGAAGTACAATGCAAGTAACACCAGCGGCAGCGTTGAAATAACAATGAAAGCAAAAAGCAACTGCGTTCTGAAAGTAAATTTTAATTGAGTAATTTTTCCGATTTGGGGCAAGTAAAATAATAAGAGTCCCAGCAGAATAAATAAACAATGAACCAAAAATATTTTAAAGAAATTAAACAAGCTCCAGGAAAGTTCATTTTCCGAAAGTGCAACTGCTATGTATCTCTTTTTATTGGGATCTCTCACTTTCTTCAAATATATTACATGATCCAATTCATTTAGAGGCATATTAAGCCATGCTTCGTTAACATCATTTAATTCAGCGCTTAAAATTTTTTCCTTTTCCGATTCCGAAAGAATAAGGTCGGTGTAATAGTTTGTAAGTTCGCCGTCCTGGAAATCAAATATTTTCAATTGTTTCGTGTTGATCGGGCTTTCTTCGATAACTTTTGATGAGCCGATAATATCATATTCGTCGCTAAAATCAAGTGTGTAAAAATCGAGTAAAGCCGATACTTCAACATAACCGACCAGTTTTCCTTTATTGAATAAAGGATTAATACTTCGTAGTATTCTATTGCCGGTATTGTCTAGTGCTGAATTCAAACTTGTAAGCTGTATAAGCGAATCCGATACAGGCGACCAATCCCAAATAAAATCTTCTTCGAAATTGTAATTAAAACTTCCCAGTAATTGCTTATTACTACCTATAATATTAACAAGGCTACTGACCTTTTCTCCTTGCAATTGACTATTGCTCCATATTCTAAAAGCAATCGCGTCAAAGTTGAGGTCTTTGGCTTCAGTCAATTCAGTTTCCAACTTCCGTATAATTGTTTCATCACTTGCCACTGTTTGGACAACACCTGCGATTTGCTCTTGGTTTGGTTTTAACAAATCAAAAGCAGTTGTTCGCAGCGATTTAATTTCGAAATCGGAGTTAAAATAGATTAAGTAACTTATTGTAAGAATTGATGCCGCAAACAATAATGAAATAATGTAAGACGTTGAAGCCGACAAAAATTTGTAAAGATAGATCGAAAAAATAAATACCGCGGTTATAAAAGAAATTCTCAACAGTGAGGTACCTTGCGGCTGCAATTGAACGAGGTCGAATATAAGCGCAAGGAATTGAATAATAACAAAACCTATTACTATCGGCGGCCAATGCGAATTATTAACTTTCTGAAACAACCTAAACGATGCAACCAGGATATAAATGAGAAAACACATTGCACATATACCAAGTATCAAAATATTTATATCCATTAATAACGTTGGAGGATCCGGGAGCACAAAGGGATACTTGAAATATCGCAAGCTGCTTTCGAACACAATGCTTCTCATAGAGGCGCCGAAACCTCTAACCGTAAGAATGAAAAAAACGCAATTAAAAATGAGAATTAAATAGATTAATTTATTATTCAACCGCGGTTGTCTTGTTTCATTTAGGAATTGAAGAAAATATTTACCTCCCTGGATAATAACAGCCAGTATTAGAATAGCGGAAATAAAAAATTCAATCGGCGAACGGAAAATTCCGAATGCAAATGTGGATTCAAAAAAAGCAGGATTATTTAGATTACCGCTAAATATTTTTGACGGTACCGAAAACCAATATAAAACCAGTCTCAGGAGAGACAAGTAAATAACAAATATCGCAAACTTTACTGTGCGGTTTCTGAACAGCTCCCTATTCTTCCTTACTAAAATCCCGAGTAAAAAAATTGTGCCCAATAATAAATAAGATTGCCAGGAAATCAATTCATTCCTAATATCATTTTTATATGTTGACAATTGCGGAGTATGTACAGTTACGTAGGCTATCGTGTTATTAAAATTGTTATATAGCGGAAATGTGTAAAGACGACCATCCTTCGGGAATTCTTTGGTTGAAACAAAGTCAATAGTAACTTCTGTTTTGTACTCTTCCGATAGCTCATCTGATAAACTTACTTCTGCAAAGTAAGAACTGTTTAGCCTGTATTCCTTTTCCACAGGTTGAGTTATAAATATTGTATAACTATTTAGTTTTTTATACGCCGCTAACAGAACTTTTAGGTTGGATCTAATAAAGAAATATTCATCCTCTTTAAATACTCGCATTACCTCCATTGTAACAGACTGGTTTGCAGACTCCGACCATACTACTAGTGAAGAGTCCTTATCGAATACATAGATTTGATACGGGTAAAATATCTCCTGCGATGTAAGTTCGAAAGCAGGATAGTAATTTCCATTTTGTTCGCGTAGATGTTCAATAAGTCTTTCAGAAAAAAAATGAAGGTGATGAAATAATTTTTCCTGCTTCTCTATTATTCTTTGCGAGGTGTTCTGTTCTATTTGTTCAAGAATAAGTTTAGAGGTTTGTTTCCAGTTAGAAACTTGGGAATTAATAATATAGCCTGAAGAAAACTCAATTAAAACGGTTGCCAGAAGTGCAATGGCTATTGCGATTAGCAAATATTTATTTCGTTTTATAAAAAACATTTACCCAGGGTACTTTGGAATAAAGTAACTGATAAAAATTTAAGACACATTCAAAATTAAGTTAGCTAAAATTATATACAAAAAAAAAGCATACCGGCGGGGTATGCTTTTAATTAACCGACAGGTAAAACTACCGCGAGCTAATTCTAAGGGTTTGTTCGGACAAATTTCTTGTTCGGTTTTCATTTCGCTTCAGCAGCCGTTCACCTTCGAGAAGCTGATACGCCCAATCGAATGACATACGCTCCGGCGTTATTTCCTTTACTCTTATCTTTGCGTAATGATTGTCTAATGTCCGTATTACATAAGTGTGCCCGATCTTAACTATCAGGTATTTCACGTTATCTCCCGGAATCAGCGGAACCCATCCGCCAACCGGAGCTTCGGACACTTCGTAAATATCAGCCGTCTCGCCCATATCCTGAATGTCTGTATCATCCCAAATATTGATGTAAAAGGTGCCTTCGTAATTTTCGAAGAAAAAATCGGTTAAATCTCCATTAAAAGGAACAACTGAATACTCCGCAAAGCTGTACCCAGACATTTCGGGAAACTTGAGATAATCGAAAACAGCCTGGTTAAATCCTTCGGGACGTGCAATACCTACAACGGTTTCCGCGCTAAGATCACTTTCGTTTCCGTCAAAGTCATAAGATGCTATTGCGTAGTAGTATACCTCGCCGTTGCGAGCCTCGTAATCGATAAAATAGTTTTCGTTGCTTGATCCAATCAATTCAAATTCGTAATTATCGTAGCTGAAGTATACATTATAACCGGCCAAATCCCTCTCACGATTTTCTTCCCATGAAATGTCAACCCGGTTATCGCCATTAATTGCAAAAACATCTCTAGGTGCAGAGGGCGGAGTAACATCAACATTAATCAGATCGGAATCATCGTCGCAGGAAATGAAAAGAATGGTCGTAAATAAAATTATTGCCAAATATTTTAGATTTTTCATTTGAACCCCCGTTCAAGTTTTTTCAATCCAATCCAAATCAAATGCCAAACAAAATAGCTAGTTATGGAACGAAAATGAGAGTTTCTTCACTGTAATTTGTGATGAATTGGTCAATATTCTGACGGGGTGTACGTATTACTATACAATTAAGGAAATGTCTTTTCAAAAAAAATTAATCGAGCAGGATTTTTTTTATGTTCAATTTACCGTCAACTACAAATTCAATTTTACGTTCAACGGGTTCTCCTGTTTCCTCATCTCTTACCTTTACGAGAATCCATTCTAGCTCGAAATAACGCATATCCAAAGTTTGCCTGCTCTTTGTTTCGATTCGTATCATTGCATTTCTTAAAACTTCATTACCCATCTGACTAATCTCAATTTTATACTGATCGACCCGAAGGTATTTCATAACGGTCAGGGAAATAACCCGTATCATGTTTTCGTACAGAATTTTAATAGACTTATATTTATTAAGCCTGCTGGTAGGAGCTATGGAACCATGAATAAAAAGTAAATCATCGAATTGCAGGTAGGTTTCACTATTAAAAAATATTGTCCCAGGTAATGAAACAGATTTAGCGTTTTGAGCACTATTTCCATTTGGTAAAGTAACAATTAGAGCAATTGATAATATAAACGAAATGTGGGAAAAAGTCATATGTTGTATGATAAATTGATAAATAAAGATAATCTTTTACAGTAGCAATAACAATAAATAGTAAATAACAGGAAAAGTACAAAAACTAAGTGTAGATAAAAAAGTATCTTGACCTTTTAGCACAAAACAAAAATATTTGGAATGTAATTTTGGGGGAGATAGAAATGAA
>JANQLA010000284.1 GCA_028280855.1 Melioribacteraceae bacterium | reverse complement strand
CCAATGGGGCGACGAAGGAAAAGGAAAAATTGTTGATATACTGAGCGACCGTTTTGATATCGTAGCGCGATACCAGGGTGGAGCTAATGCCGGTCATACAATCCAGATCGGTGAAAAACAATTTATTCTCCATCTAATTCCGTCGGGAATTCTTCGTGAAGACTGCGCATGCGTTATTGGCAATGGAGTTGTAATTGATCCTAAAGCGTTGCTCGATGAAATCGAATTCGTTGAAAAACAAGGCATTAATATAAAAGGTAGGTTATATATCAGTCAGAATGCTCATCTGATAATGCCGTATCACAAGCTGCTTGATTCTATAAGTGAAAAAGGCGAATTAAAAATTGGAACAACAGGACGAGGGATAGGTCCGTGCTACATCGATAAATATGCGCGTAAAGGTATTAAGATTGTCGACCTACTAAACCGTGAAGAATTGGAAAGAAAGATAAGACAGAACCTTGAAGAAAAAAATAATTTGCTGAAAAAGTTGTATGGACATGAGGAGCTTGATGTTGAAAAAATTGTGGAAGAATATTTAGCCTTCGATGAAGCAATTGATCCTTACATAACAGATGTGCCGCTGTATCTTGATAATGCGATAAACGACGGTAAAAGAATCTTGCTTGAGGGTGCGCAGGGTGCATTGCTTGATGTTGATCACGGGACATATCCGTTTGTAACTTCGTCTAATCCTACTGCTGGTGGGGCTTGCGTTGGGCTTGGTATTGCTCCTACAAAAGTTAGCTCTGTATACGGCATTGTTAAAGCTTACACAACCCGAGTTGGATACGGTCCGTTTCCTACGGAATTAACAGATGAAACTGGGAAAAACTTGCAAGCTTGGGGCGCCGAATTCGGTGCTACTACGGGTCGACCGAGAAGATGCGGATGGTTTGATGCATTCCTTGTTAAGTATTCGCGTTTAATCAACGGTATCGAAAGAGCTGCCGTAACAAAGTTAGATGTGCTCAGCAACCTTGACGAAATTAAAGTTTGCGTTGGATACAAGAAGAACGGCAAAATGATGAAATCCTTTCCAACTTCTGAAATCGAATTTTCGCAAATTGAACCTGTTTATGAAACACTTTCCGGATGGAAAACCGATATTTCGGAAATAAAGGACTACAGCGATTTGCCTTCGGAGACTAAAGACTATCTTAGTTTTATTTCTGTTAAATGCGGATTTGAAATAAATATAATTTCTGTAGGACCAAGGCGTTCTCAGACAATTGAGCTTTAGTTTTTTTATTGCAAACTAGGCTGATAGTTCCTTTCTTTTTCACAATTGTAGCGCTTCCGGTTATATTATATTTTAGTAAATTTTACTACCAATTTACTTAGCGTGAAATCTAAAAACTATATGAACGTAAAAATGTCGGGTGGCCCGGCTTCATTACAAATTAAACTGGCCCTGTTAATTATTGCGTCACTAATTGCTGCGGGCACTCTTATCTATACTCAGTCCCTTGTTAGCGACTTGCAGGAGAGGGAAAGAGAAATAGTTCAGCTTTATGCAAACAGCTTTGAATCCGTTGCTCGAAACACAAACACCAGTGTTGATTTTACGTTTCAGCTTGATATCATAAAAAGAATAAACTTTCCGCTGATACTTGCAACAGTAAGCAGTGAAGGAAATATTGATTCTATTATTGCGAGCAGGAATATTGAGATTGACACAAGTTTATCAAATTCGGAGGCAGTTCAATTCTTAATAAATGAAGCAAAATACCTGCGTTCTTTGAACGAACCAATCGATATACTTATTCAAAATTCTTCAACTAAACAGGCAGTATTTTATGGTGATTCTGATCTTATAACCAAACTTAAATATTACCCTTATCTTCAAATACTTTTTGCAGTAATATTTATCCTTATCTCTTACATCTCATTCAGCTATCTGAAAAGAACCGAGCAAAGTAACATCTGGGTCGGAATGGCTAAGGAAACGGCTCATCAGTTGGGGACTCCTATCTCAAGCTTAATGGGATGGCAGGAGTTATTAAAAATTAATTTCAAAAAGCCGGACAATGTGCTTGATGTGGCGAATGAAATGGATAACGACCTGAGCCGATTGAATAAAATAGCAAACCGTTTTTCGAAAATAGGCTCAAAGTCTGAGCTTAAAAAAGAATCGCTTTTCAACACAATAGAAAGGGTTATTCAGTATTTCGAAAAAAGGATACCCCAAACTACGAAAAGAGTAAACCTCTCCTTTACAGGAAGCAAAGACCTTACTGTAAACATCAATACCGATTTATTCGAATGGGTTATCGAGAACCTCATTAAAAACGCGCTTGATGCCATAGACAAAAATAAAGAAGGCAGAATTAATATCGATTACACTCTCGTAGCTGATCATGTCGAGATTACAATTACAGATAACGGCAAAGGAATAGACCTTAGGCTAAGAAAAGATGTTTTCAGACCAGGATACAGCACAAAAAAACGAGGTTGGGGATTAGGATTGAGCCTTGCACGTAGAATTATTGAAAATTACCACGGCGGCAAAATATTCGTGAAAAATTCCGTTCAAGGCGAAGGTACTACCTTTCAAATAAACTTACCTGCGTAACTTTGGGTATTTCTTATTTTTGGAAAGACAATTACCCGTATTCTCCTATATAAATGTCCTACTTTATTTTTTAAGTAAATTTGACCAAAACTGGACAAATACATTGGCATACAATTTGCTTCTTTTAGTTTACTTCAATGATGGATGTAATGTTTACCCTCCTTTTATAGGCAAACAAAGCTGCCATGGACGTGCCCTCAACCGTGGCAGCTACCCTCTTGCCAAGTTTTCTAAACTAATAATCTACTTTTTTGCTGTTTATGATCAATTCTTTCTAAGAAATATAAAGTAATAAATTAATCATCGCTCTAAATTTGAGTTTTAGTTACACCATTTCATCATGGCATTTTTACCGTTTTTCCCCCTCGAATATGTAAATCTTACATGTTCATTATCGGTTGCAGATTCAGTTTCACTTCAATATTTTAACGTCACGAATTAACCTTGAGTGTTTAATGAGCAATTATAATTCTAAACGTCCCTCGTGGGATGAATATTTCCTCAAAGTCGCAATGCTCGTATCGGAAAGGGCTACTTGCCCCAGGATGCATTGCGGATGTGTCTTAGTAAAAGATAGACAAATTCTGGCTACAGGTTACAACGGTTCCATACCCGGTGATGCTCATTGCGAAGATGACGGCTGTATTATTGTCGATAATCATTGTGTAAGAACTATTCACGCTGAGATGAATGCTATTCTGCAATGTTCATCGCATGGAGTTAATACCTACGGTGCTAAAGCTTACGTAACAAATATGCCGTGCACAAACTGTGCAAAGGCTCTAATTGCCGCCGGTATAAAGGAAGTAATTATTTTTTCAGATTATCATGATACATTAGCTGAGGAGTTTTTCGAAAAATCAAATGTAACAATAAAGCGTATAAAAAAGCCTGATAATGAAATAAAATACGACCTCGATAATTATTCCTCGGCTAAAAAAATTGAGCAATAATAAGGTAATTATTACTTCATATTATGCTAAACGGATTTTAATTATATTTAGTGTTTGTGTTCGAATGGATTTTTGATGAAACTAAACAAAGAAACTCTAAAACATTATTTTACCCCTGAGAATTTTTTTAACAGGGATTTAAGCTGGCTCGAATTTAACAAACGAGTGCTTGAAGAGGCATTTAACAAAGACCTTCCCTTGTTAGACAGGATTAAATTCATATCTATATTTTCATCCAACCTTGATGAATTTTATATGATCAGGGTTTCAGGGTTGGTTGAACAAATCAGGGCACGCGTAATTGAACCTACTATCGATGGCTTGACGCCAATTGAAGAACTACGTGGAATTGAAAAACAAGTTAAACCTACGCTCGAAAAAATTTACAAATATTGGTCATCAAAACTTGTTCCTGAACTGAGAGAAAATAATATATGCATTTGCAACTACACGGATTTTTCGTTATCGGAAAAGAAGGAATTGAACGATTATTTCAGCAAAGAAATATACCCTGTACTCACTCCCCTTGCCTTTGATCCCGGTAGACCTTTCCCATACATATCGAACCTGAGTTTGAGTTTTGCAATACTCGTAAAAAAACCAAGCGGTGAAAAACATTTTGCCCGTGTTAAAATTCCGAACATTTTGCCAAGACTACTTAGAATTGATAAAATCCTTACAAAGAAAGCGAATAAACAATTTAAAGCAAAGTATGTCTGGCTTGAAGACTTAATAAAGAGCAATCTTCACCTCCTCTTCCCGGGACTTGAAGTAATTGAAGCTCACAACTTTCGCATTACACGCAATACCGACATGGAAATTCAGGAAGATGAAGCCGACGACTTGCTGGAGTTAATTGAAGAAAATATAAAGCAGCGAAAATTCGGTTCAGTTGTGCGGTTGGAAGTCGATAGAGATATGCCTGATTTTATGATTGAAACGCTTACTGAAAACCTGGAAATTAAACGCGAAGCTATTCATATTATTGACGGTCCGTTGGGATTAAGCTCAGTTATGAGCCTTTACTCTTTGCCGCTGCACGATCTAAAGGAAAAGCCGTTCCACCCTGTAGTACCACAAGTATTCGAAGAAGAAGAAAACATCTTTTCAATCATTCGCCAGCGTGACATTCTGCTTCACCACCCCTATGACTCTTTCTTGCCAGTCATTCAATTCATAAAAACAGCGAGCGAAGATCCTGATGTATTAGCGATTAAACAAACTCTTTACCGCGTGGGTTCTAATTCACCCATTGTAAAATCATTGATTGAAGCAGCCGACAGGGGTAAACAGGTTGCCGTTCTTGTAGAACTTAAAGCTCGATTCGATGAAGAAAATAATATCTACTGGGCGCGTGAGCTTGAGAAAGCCGGCGTTCACGTGGTATACGGTTTATTGGGATTAAAGACTCATTCCAAGATGACCCTGGTTGTTCGTAAAGAGCTAGACGGCGTTAAACGATATGTTCACCTTGGTACCGGTAACTATAATGCTGCAACTGCGAAATTGTATACCGATTTAGGAATGTTCAGCGCAAATGAAGACTTATGTTCCGATGTTTCGGAAATATTTAACTCCCTAACCGGTTACTCGGAGCAAACAAAATACAGAGAACTGTTTGTAGCACCAATCAACAAACGTGACAGATTTCTGAAGCTTATTCAGCGCGAAATTAAAAACACTGCTAACGGTGGTTCAGGTAAAATAATCTTTAAACTGAATTCCCTTGTTGACCCGACCATTATTGCTGCGCTTTACGAAGCTTCTAAGAGCGAGGTTAAAATTGAGTTAATAGTCCGGGGTATTTGCTGTTTGATTCCGCAACAGCCTGGTTTGAGCGATAACATTGTTGTGAGAAGCATTGTAGGAAGATATCTAGAACATAGCCGCGCATATTACTTTTATAACAACGGCGATGAGGAAATTTACCTTAGCAGCGCCGATATGATGCAGCGAAATCTCGACAGAAGAGTTGAACAGACGTTTCCTATACAAGACAAGCGATTGAAATCCCATCTAAAGAAGACGCTACTAGACACATCATTGGAGGATAATGTAAAGAGCCGAATCCTTCTTCCAACGGGTAAGTATGTTTTTAATCAGAAAGTAGTAACACAAAAAGAAACAAACATGCAGGAATGGTTAATGGCCCATACTTCGAAAACGCAAAGCCGAACAAAGAAAAAAAATTAGGCAACTATCTGGTTAAGCTACCAATTGCCATATTTGCGCAAGAAAAAAGCAGAATGTAATCCCCATCGCTATAGGAAGTAAAGCAGCAATAGCAGTCCATTTTGCACTATTCGTTTCTTTATAGATTGTATAAATCGTAGTTGAACAAGGATTATGGAGTAAACTGAAAAGCATTAGCGAAATCCCGGTTAGAGCCGTCCAACCGCCCGCTTCGAGAATTAGCGCGGTATCCTGGAGCGAATCCAGTTCGAACATTACGCCGGACTCCTCACCCATTCCTATCATGCCGGCAGAAAGAACTGTTAACATTAAAATTGTCGGAATGACAATTTCGTTGGCCGGTATTGCAATTATGTAGGCAAGTAATATAACTCCGTTTAATCCCAGCAGTAACCCGAAAGGGTTAGACCAGTTGATAAAATGTTCTGCAATACTCATTTCACCGATATTAATATTTGCAACCAGCCAAATTACAAGTCCTGCTGGTATTGCAAAAACTATTGCTCTCCAAAGTACAAAAATCGTTCTATCGATAAGCGATGTATAAAGCGTTTGCAAAATTCTAGGCGGCCGGTAAGGCGGCAGCTCTAAACTAAAGGCCGAGGCTTCTCCTTTGAGTATAGTTTTCGATAATCCCCATGATACAACAAGACTTAAAAATATGCCAAGCAGCGCCACACCAACAACTGCTCCGGCGGTAGCCAATCCGGCCATGTGTGAAGGTACCAAAGTGCCGATAAAAATAGACGCTATTAAAATTTGAGTTGGCCATCTTCCGTTGCACAACGAAAAATTATTTGTAATGATTGCAACAAGTCTTTCGCGGGGGCTGTCTATTAATCTTGTGGCTATAACACCTGCAGCATTGCAGCCGAATCCCATAGCCATAGTAAGCGCCTGTTTTCCATGAGCCCCGGCACGACGGAACAAAGAATCCATATTGAATGATACACGCGGCAAATAGCCAAAGTCTTCAAGCAAAGTAAATAGTGGGAAAAAAATTGCCATAGGCGGCAGCATTACTGCTATAACCCATGCCATAGCCAGATATGCCCCGTCAATTAGAAGTCCGTCTATAAAGAACGGAATGCCTACGGAGGCAGATATTCCTTTTAGCCAGGGATGTATTGTATCAAGCAAAAGTGACGCAAGTAAACCAGAAGGGACATTTGCCCCTTCTATGGTAAGCCAAAAAACCACCGCAAGCATTAAAAACATTATTGGAAACCCGAGCCACTTGCTAGTTACAATCCTATCGAGTTTTGCATCGAAAGAGTAAACTTTTTTATCACCTATCGATTTTACAGTAGAATTGGAAATATCGGCAGCTTCTTTATAAATTGATTCAAGGACTGTATCGTGCAATGTTTCGCCGATATCCCATCGCATATCGTTTGCTTTTCTTATAATTTCTGAATTATTCATGCAGAATCTCTTATTCAATCATATAGTTTGTAATTTCGGCTGAGCTGAGGAACCAGCTTCTGATTTTAATCTTCCAATCTCTCCCGATTCGACCGCATTTATAATATTCTGGTCCCCTTCCAACAATCTTATTGCAACCCATCTTGCATTCAGCAGATCAGGGAAACGTTCGCTTAATGATTTTACAAGTTCTTCTATTGCAGCATCAATTCTTGGTGAAATATTTCGCAATCTTTTAGGTTTGCAAACATAAGCGCCGGAGCATATATCATCAATTATTTTAAGCAATTCTGTCATGCCTTTTTTTTGTCGAGCTTCTGTTGGTATTACGGGAATCCCTAATTTTTTTGATAAAGTTCTGACGTCAATCTCAAGATTATTACGCTTTAGTTCATCCATAAGATTCAAAACTAAAATCGCCCTGTCGGTAATTTCAAGTATTTGTAGTACAAGATTGAGATTACGCTCAAGCCGGGTCGAATCAACTACAATAAGCGTTACATCGGGTTGACCGAAAAGTATAAAACTACGGGCGATATCTTCATCGGTACTTGTTGATAGCAGAGAGTATGTACCGGGTAAATCAACAAGCTTGTAGCTTTTATCGTTATATTTAAAACCCCCTTCGGCTCTGGATACGGTTTTGCCCGGCCAATTACCCGTGTGTTGCCTTAGACCTGTTAAATTATTAAAAATGGTGCTCTTACCTGTGTTGGGATTACCTGCAAGCGCAACAACAAAATCATATTTGTCCATGTTGATTCCTAGCTTCACAAGATTATCAACATTGTGTACCGGGCACGTTTCACAATTATGCAGCTCATTCATAGTTTACTCGTTTTCAATTTCGTCAATAAATACATGGTTCGCCTGGATTTTACGTATAGCAATTGTGGCGCCCTTAATTCTGTACCCCGTAGGGTCGTCACCCAGACTTTTTATCTCAGCCTTAATCCGTGTTCCCGGTACAATTCCAAGATCGAGCAAACGTCTTCGCTGCTGACCTCGAATCGCTTTGGATATGGCCACTACATTTCCCGACTGACCGACTTTTAAGTCTGAGAGTTTTTGGGAAGCCTTAAGAATAACTTTGTCGTTTTCAATTTTTTGTACGGATATATTAGCAGCCACAATCGGCGCTAAAATAATCAGCTCTCCGTTTGCTTCAATTGTTATTCGCTGGGGCTCGACTCTATTAATTCGCAACTGCTGACCAAGATACAGCCCCTCTGCAACAAGTTGAGAATAGACTGTTTTGGGTTCATCTTCAAGGTGAATAATTCGCGCAACATCACCTTCCTTTAGTGATGTTATAGGTAATTGTTTTTTTTCACGAACTGAACCGTCGGCTGCAGGAATCGGATCGCCGTGCGGATCAACAAGCGGGTTGCCGATTTGCGCTGCAAGTTCATTAGCTTCGCTTAACGACATGCTGTGCTCAACATCTTCTGCTCGCTCGTGCCATTCAACTTCTTCCACGCTCGTTTCATCTGCAAGATATCTTTCCCAAAGCCGATGAATCCTGATCACGCGCAAAGCATAAGTTCTGCCTTCGGAATTTAAACGGATATTTTCCATTGTTCCGTCTACTAATCCCATTGAAATCAAGTGCTGTATAACTTTCGCCGCTTCGTCCCTGGTTATTGATAAGGTTCCTGACAGACTAC
>JANQLA010000270.1 GCA_028280855.1 Melioribacteraceae bacterium | reverse complement strand
GATATACTTTTCGTTTAACTGTTATGCCAAGCTGGGTGTTGTTTACATTATATATCATTCTATCGTAAGGAAGCCCAGGGTCTATCTCCATTTCACTATTTGAAACAAAGGATTCGGCAAATGTCTCCAACCCGTCAACAGTTACTTCGGAGGCCGGATGTTTTGAAATAACTTTAAACTCGACGGGAAAAAATTCATTAGCGCCGTTAACCCTGGGCCCAATATGTACCACTTTATGCAAGAAAGTATTACTGCCGAATTGAGAGGCATCAGTAAAGTTTTTTGCTCCAAGCCATAAACCTTTTCCAGCCTGCATGTCCATCCATGGGTAAAGCGCAGGCCAACGCATTCCGTACTGCTGTTCGCCTACCAGTCCTTCTTCAATTTCGCAACCAAACTCGGAATACCAGTTGTGCAGCGATCCTACCCCAAGCCATCTTATTCGGCCTTGCGCGTTTACGTCTAAAATATTTACAAGCAGAACAATAAGAATGGTTATAATGAAATAACGTCTTATAGCATTAAAATTTAATTCCATTTCTTCCTCAGAAAATTAAAGCTTCTAAACAGGATTAAAACAATTCAACGGATAATTTTAATCCGAAATAAATTTGCCTTGGGTTCAAAAATGTAAAATATGTCTGGTTCGGCATGTCGATGTATTGTTTATTTTCTATAATTTTATCCATTTTGCTTTTGCTTGCTTCCTGCCAATCAGTTCCGGTGAATTCATAATAATTCCGGGTAACACGATCCCAATATATTGCTCCATCTCTTACATCATTAAAATTAACTGCAGAAATATCCTTAACAGCAACGATTGGGGTGTAAGGACCTTGTCTCCTATAATCGCCCGGCTGGTCGTCTCCGGGTACATTCGTGTAAGCGCCGGACAATTCATCGCCGATACTTGCAGGTAAATGTAATGACCTCATGTAATTGAGATAGTCTTCACCATCGCCAAATCCATAAGAATTGAAGACACTGGAAAACATATTCTTAAAGTTAAATACATTGTTAACATCTAAAATAAATTCAAGATTCAGCATATCGGCAATGTAGAAATTTTTCGAGAACCTCAAATCAACATTCCAAAAATCCCGCATTTGAACATTATCTTGTATTCCGGGTATGGCTCCTCCGCCAGTCCATGTAAAGTGCTGCCCGCTCTGCCAGTCCGCGAGCAAACTAATTCTGAAATCACCAAGTGGATATAGACCAGCAACTTCAGGACCGAATTCGGAAGGAGTAAAAAAGTTAAGATTAGCACTGCCAAACGGGCGGGGAAGCGGTCTATTCTGCTCTATGTCGTCAGCTAATCTTTCATATTCCCTTTGTTTTGCCGGGTTCTCATTAATTTCTTCGAACCCAAATAATCCGCTAGATCTAACATCATAAGTATAATTAATAAATCCCTGGAACCACTCTCCCCTGTTTTTACTGAGTGTAATCTCAGCGCCTCGAATATCCCGATATCTTTTGGGTTCGCTAACAACATAATCAACGTCCCTATCGCGGTTTATATAATTAACAAGAAAGGGCTGCAGAGAAATATCTTTGTAATACCCTGCAACTCTTAATAAAAACATATCGAAAAGATTATGTTCGTAGCCAAGTTCATATTGTATTGTTTTTTCTAAAGGGTTATTTGGGTTACCTATTCGAAGCAAAGAATTATCGAATCCGCTTGTTCTGAACAAGTATAGATTTTCTGGAGTTGGGAACGAGCGTTGATGACCATAATTAAAGTATAGTTTGCTGTTTATGGAAATAGGAAATGAAATACCGACTCTTGGGCTTACGGTAAATTGCTTTTCAACAGCCGACTTCTCCAATAAAGTATCCACACCTGGAATGTTTACTGCTTTAAACGCATCAGTAAACGGATCATATACAAAATAATCACCACCAGGATCAAAATAATCAAGCCTGACACCTACGTTTGCCACCATACCTTCAAATTCAAGCTTATCCTGGATGTATAGCGCACCCCTGATAGGTTCAGTATCCCATTTGGATTGGGCATTGTTTGACGGCAGAAATTCGTCAAACCTTGCATAATTAGTTTGATTGCTAGTATATGTAATCTGAAGTCCGGCTTTAAGTTGGTTGTATTTATCAAGCTGGCTTGTAATATCAAACTTAGCGGAATAAACCGTAATTTTGGAAGTATCTCTTGCATTGCTCATTCCAACGCCCATACGCATACCATTAATTGCGTCGCTTGGCGCAGGCTGGAATCCGAACGGTCCTTCATCGGTATAGAAATTTTCGCCAAATTGATAAACACGTGAAGTATCTCTAAGTCTGCCGGGGTTGGTATCATAATTGGATTCAAAGCGTGAAATAATCGCTTCGTAAAACGTAGTTGGATTCAGTACATGTGTAAATTTTGCCCCAACGCTGTTCCTTTTGATTGTAGAAGGAGCCCAATAATCAGGCGCAAAAGTTCTGGTTTCAATAAAACTTACCCTATCCATATCCGATACAATAGAGACTGGTGATTTAAATATTCCACCCAGCCCAGATCTGCTACTCGCTGTACCTGACGTTTCACCAAATAAGCCATCAATCATTAATTTCATTCCTGGTTTTAGGTCGGAAGTTACCTTCAACTGCCCGGACCAATCGCGGTAAGCGTCATCAGACAAAGGCAAAATATACATCTCGCGCACGTTCCTAAAAGAAGCATAAAACCTGAGATCACCGAGTGATTTGCTGACTAACGGCATAGGTCCGCCGAAACTCATATCAATTTCGTAATCAGGTTTTTCAACAGAAAGTTGTCTCCTGTGTTGCCAAAGATATAAACGCTGTGCGGCTTCAGGCGATAAATCGTTAGTCGGGTCGTCGTCTCGCATTAAATCCTGCGATATTTTATTCCACCCTTCAAATTCCGGGTACTGGTTTTGTTCAAATTCCGTCCAGGCACCGTTTTTGGTGCCCGTCCAAGCAACTGCCGGGTCTAAGTAAGGTCTCACAAAATAAGCATTGGGATCGTGAGGTGAATGTCCAAAATGTTTCCTACCTGCAGGTTTGTATCTACCAATAAAACTAAAAGTATACTTATCTTTCCGGCCTTCTTTTGTAACAACATTTACAATACCAGATCTTAAATCGCCATATTCGGCGCTAAAACCGCCGGTAGTAATTTGCACATTTTCAATTGAAGTTACGCTAATGCTTGTATAAGGTTTATTATCTCTTTCATCGCGCAAGGTGATGCCGTTTACAATGAACGCTGTTTCCCTTGCTTCACCACCCCGAATTATAGGTCCCGAGTCTGAACTTTGAACGCCTGCCTGCAATCCCATAATACGATTGACGCTTGTAGTAGGTAATGATTCGATCTCTTCGGCGCTAATATTCGCCCTGCTTGCTGAAACATCCTGCTCCACAATCGGAATTACGGCTGCGGTTACGACAACTTCATCAGTTTCTACAGCCTGAGAGGAAAGCTGTACATCAATAATAGTCGTCTGATCAATGTTAACAATAACGTCCGTAATAGATCTTGATGTATATCCAATATAGGATACTCTTAGATTTTTTTTGCCGGGCGGAACATTTAATATTACGTAATAACCTTCTATATCGGTTGCTGCGCCTAAAGTGGTGCCGTCAACAATAACGTTTACACCAATAAGCTGTTCACCGGTAACAGCATCAGTTACAGTGCCCGCTATTTTACCCGACTGAGAATAAATAATTGACGAAAAACCTAAAGCTATAACACCGAAGAGGAGGTACCATTTCCTCATTTTATACTCCCAAAAATTTTAACTAAGGAATGGAAATTAAAATCGAATTACCCGAAACTTATCATGATTCAACAAGAATTACTTCTTAACGATCCTAATAAATAATTCTTACGATCTCATGAAACATAATCCACACACCGTTTCAAAGTCAACTACATCATGTGGTAGTTGCCACTTCCAGTACCCCGAAATCTTCCCGCGAAACGCGACAAAGGAAGATTTCGGGGTGCTGCACCATTACTTAACAAACATCATTTTCTTGGATATTTGTGATTCACCCGAAGTTAAGGTATAGATATATATTCCGCTAGGCAACGAAGACGCATCAAATGTTATGGTATACCTGCCGGCTTTTAAGTTATCATCAACAAGAGTTTCAATTTCCTGTCCCAGCGCATCATATATTTTCATAACCGTATAATTACCCTCCGGAATATCAAAATTAATTTGAGTAGAGGGATTAAAAGGATTAGGATAATTTTGATACAAATCGAATTCACTTGGAATTTCGGCACCCGAAAGCTCAACTGATGATACTATATTTACCTGGAATTTGAAAATTTCCGAAGGCAAGCTTTGTCCGAACCCATTTCCGGCAATCACACGCCAAGAATATAATTCGCCAAGGATCAGTGGTTCTTCCAAAGTATATGTTGTATCCTGAATATCGGAAACATCAACTACTATTAGTTCATCGGACCATGAAATAACTGAACGAACAATTTGCAAACGGTAATATGAGGCTCCATGTATATAGTTCCAAACAAATTCTGTTCGTTCGGGAACTTCCGTTGTTTCTGTAGGAGGATATAAAAGTGTCGTTGCTATTGGAAAGCCTGTGGTAAACGACCAGGTATCAGAATAACCCGATTCACCTACAATATTTTCCGCCATTACTCTCCAATAATAAGTTTGCAATCCGGATAAACCTGCAATAGCATAAATAGAATCAGTAATATCGGATTCTTCAACTAAAATTTCAGTGAAGTTGGTATCACTTGCCACCTGGATTCTATATGAACCTGCATTTACGGCATAGCGCCAAGTAAGTATTGTAGTATCAGCCTGCCCAATTGCTTCGTCGGCAGGAAAAGCTAATTCAGGTACGGCCGGTGAGCTGAATCCAATAAGGCTGCTAATTGGGCTTTCATTTGAGTTTCGGCTTAAAGCTGAAACTCCAAAGTAATATGGTCCTTCCCCTTCAATACTTCCGCTAGGGATGTAATAATTATTCCCTGTTAGCTGAATTATTTTTGATGGATCGTTAAGATCTTCTTCAGTTACATTGTCAGTATCGAATAAATAAACCAGGAAGAATCGTCCTGTATCATTACCCTCCACTTCCCATTGCAATCCGGTGCTGGCGGACTCAGGCATCCTGTCTAATTTAAGAGCAACAGGAGCAGAGGGAATAGTTTGATCTTTCCAGTCCATTGCGGGGGTAATAGCAGGATATTGAAAATAATTGATCGAAAGTGAGTCCGTAACCCCCTTGGTATTCTCACGCAAATTCAGAACCCTGAACATTATACTTCCGTGAATATTATCGTTACCCCTGTTGTGTATAATTTGTCGGGGTATTTCATTGGCAGCCCAGCTAGACTGACGATACAAACCCTGGCCAGGGTAAAAATGTCGTTCATTTGCAGCAACAGAATCCCCCCACCAATTGGAAAGTTTAAAATAATCCTGGTTTCCGCCAATCTGCCAATAGCATTGGGGCGTAAGATAATCAATCGATCGGTCCTGCAACCATGCAATAGCATCGCAATAAATAGTTGAATATGCATTTAATCCTATAATACCTTGTGGAGTTCCGCTTTTCCAAATTCCGAAAGGACTCATTCCAAATTTTACGTGAGGTTTAACTACCTTAAGAGAATCGTTAATCATCCTTAAAAGAAGATTAATATTATCTCTTCGCCAATCGCCTCGGTTTGTGAAGCCTCTATTATATTGAGCAAAAGTATCATCATCTTCATTCGAAATTAAATCCGGGGGATAAGGATAGAAGTAATCGTCCATATGAATTCCGTCAATATCATACCTGTTAACAACATCCATAACTACATTACGTACATATTCCTGAACCATAGGTAAACCAGGATCAAGGAACTCGATATTCCCGATTCTAATTACCCAATCGGGATTTTTTTGTGATACGTGGTCATCAGATTGCGGGTAAGTGCCGCTAACAGAACGAGTAACTCTATACGGATTAAACCATGCGTGTAATTCTATACCCCGTTTATGAGCTTCCTCAATAGCAAAAGTTAATGGATCGTAATAAGGCTCGGGAGCCCTTCCCTGCCGCCCTGTTAACCAATAAGACCATGGATCGTAAGGCGAATCGTAAAGTGCATCACATTCGGGGCGTATTTGAAGAATAGCGGCATTCATATTTACTTCTTTCATTTCGTCGAATATTCTGATCAACTGATCACGTTGCTGCTGAGGAGATAGCCCTACTGCTGAAGGCCAATCCAGATTTGCAACAGATGCGATCCATGCCCCCCTGAATTCTTCTTTGGGAGAATTTAATTGCGCAAATAGACATATAGACAAGAGGTATACAACTACAAAGATGAGGCTTTTTTTCATAACAATTTCCGTGATTTTATATATACAGTTTCCGACCCGAACGATAAAACTGCGAAGTGTGTCGTAAATATAAATTATTTCACGATAGTTAAAAAGTTTTAGATGATAAAGCAATGCAAATTATTAGCAATAATTTCATATACTATTATTTATTATTAATAATAATTCCTGCTCATAAAATTTAGCAGATCACCCGTAATTATTTTATTTTACTCTTCAAAAAGAATAGTAAAAGTATCATGATGGAAATGTAATATGGCATACAAAACAATTTTATTTCTATTCGCAATTTTCTCAATTATCAGCTGTCGACATGAAAACAATTCAATTAACCGGGTACCGGAATGGGCAAAATCGGCTGTTTGGTATCAAATTTTCCCCGAAAGATTTAATAACGGTGATACTACAAATGATCCCGGCTTAGACGATGTGGTTAAAGGTTGGCCTTTTATTAAACCTGATGGCTGGCAAATAATTCCCTGGACTTCCGATTGGTATAAACGACAACCTTACGAAGAAAAATTAACAGAATACGATTTCTACCAAATAAACGGTATGCGAAGATACGGCGGCGACCTACAAGGGGTAATTGATAAACTTGACTACCTGCAAGATTTGGGAATCAATGCTATTTACTTTAATCCGTTATTTGAAGCCCCTTCCCTTCATAAGTACGATGCAACAATGTACCGACATATTGACAACAACTTTGGTCCCGATCCCGAAGGTGACAAAGAGATTTGGAAAAATGAAGATCCTATCGATCCGTCAACATGGCAATGGACTTCAGCGGATAAATTATTTCTCAAATTGTTAAAGCAATGTAAGTCGCGTGGTATACGCGTAATAATCGACGGCGTATTTAATCATGTGGGCACTA
>JANQLA010000245.1 GCA_028280855.1 Melioribacteraceae bacterium | reverse complement strand
TCGCTTGGCTTTATACTGCTGACGGGAATTTTTAATTTTTGATTCGGATAAATTTTTGTTCTTACGGATAAATTATTTACGCGGGATAAATTACTTAATCCGACTTTGTACCTGTACGCAATGTGCGACAATGTTTCGCCTTTTCGAACCGTGTGCATCACATATTGAAGCTTCGCGTCGTCGGGAATGCTGCTTAGGTTATCGGCAAACACAGATTCGCTAATCCGGGGAATCTTAAGCGGATACCCGCCTTCATAATTCGGCGGTGTGTGATGCTGTGTAAGTTCGGGGTTCAGATTTTTTATCACTTCCTTGGTAACCCCGGCGCATTTTGCGAGCACTGTCAAATCGGTTGCTTCGTCAATTTTGTGAATAACATAATCAAGAGGCTTTTCGTATTTTATGTCCGTGAAGCCGTACTTTTCAAGGTCCGATAATATAAGCGTTACGGCAATGTATTGAGGTACATAGTTACGCGTTTCCCTAGGCAGGAATCTTCGAAGCTTCCAGAAGTTTGTTGAACCCGATCTTCGCATTGCACGCCGTACTCTTCCCTCGCCAGTGTTATAAGCCGCCAATGCCAGGTACCAATCGCCTAATGAATAGTAAAGATCACGCAGGTGCCTTGCAGCAGCCCTTGTAGCCTTCTCAGGATCGCGTCGTTCGTCAACATAATAACCTACTTTAAGATCATAGACCCTTCCCGTAGCTCTAACGAACTGCCACATACCAACAGCCTTTGCCCATGATCTTGCAAAGGGATTAAGCCCGCTTTCCGGCATGCTTAAAAACATAATGTGCTGCGGAACCTGTTCTTCGTTAAATATTTTGCTCATCATCGGAAAGTATTTACCTGACCGGCTCAGCCACACGTTCATGTGCTTGCGACCTCTGCCCGTGAAGTACTCGATGTATCTTTCTACATAGCTGTTTACTTCAAGCGAGAAGTCGCCGATAACAATTACATCATCGGGTGTAACGTCTACTTCGGATTCTTCTTCGTCGGGGAATTGAATTTCTGTAATATCTTTATTCAACCATTCATCAAGCGCCGAGATGGATACATCTTCAGGGATTTCATCCAGCCCGTTTACGAAGTTTTGATAATCATCTACAACGGAGTTTTCCAGTTCGGTGTATGCTAAGTTTTCATCGATTCCCGGGAAATAGCTTAGCTGGGTGATTATTAATAGTGACTTTTCGTAAGCCTCAATAGCAGCCGAGTGATACCCTAAGTTTTGATTAGCAAGAGCATCTATATAGTTGAGTCTCGCATCTTCAAGCAACTCGTTTACTATAACCGAAGGATCAACCACGGATACAGAATCAATGTTGTTTGAAACCGTTTCCTGCTTAGTAATTGATTCGTAAACACTGCACGACGAAAGGAATAGGACTAAAAATACGAAAAGGATTAAAAAGAGAGCAAATAAAGCGTTTTTCAAAGCCACCCCACTATTTTCAAATCTTATTGCAAGATACTTGCTTACCTGTTTTTTGTCAAGTAATAACTTACATAAAGCTCATTATATTATTGATTTATAATAACTTAGACTATTTTCAAATCTAAACTATTTGTTTTGCTAACTCGCTTAATAAGATTTATTATCGAATTAATTTTTGGAAATGTAAGGGGCATAAATACATATTTCATGGGGCTAAAGCCCATTTTGTGTATGAAATTTTGAATCAGTTGGCTAAAGCCAACTGCAATGGAAACTGACTAATTATAATTTCTCAAACACAATTAATATTGCAGTCCACTTTAGTGGACTGAGAAAAGAGACACTAAAAAATAATGGACTTTAGTCCCATTAAGAGCCTAGAATTCATTATATTATTAAGAACTTTAATTAACTAAAAAATTCAGGAGGGCAAATGAGTTGGATAAGAATTTGGGTTCACCTGGTATTTTCTACTAAAAACAGAGAGCCATATTTAATGAATGAAGAAACAAGAAACTTGATATTTAATCATATTGGAGAACATGCAAAGGAAAAAACAATATGGCTGGAAGAAATTAATGGCTATAAGGATCATGCTCATTGCTTAATTTCATTGGGAAGAGATCAAACAATAAGTAATGTTGCCAAATTAATTAAGGGTGAATCATCTCACTGGATAAACAAAGAAAAATTGATAAGATCAAAATTTGCCTGGCAAGATGATTATTGGGCAGTAAGTCTAAGTGAATCACATGTAGAATCTGTAAAAAATTATATTCAAAATCAGGTTGAGCACCACAGGTTAAAGAGTTTTGACGAAGAGGCTGACGAGTTTATGAAAAAGTATGGGTGGAAGTATATCAAATAATTTTATGGGCTGAAGCCCGTGTTTCTTTTTAACTTTCGTTTCAGCTGTTTAAAACCAACTGTAATGGGGGCTCACTAACTATAATTGCTTACTGCAAGTATACGTTGCAGTCCACTTCATTATACATATTTTACCTGCGCGAATCCGCTAAATCTGCGTCATCTGCGTGCTATTAAAGGGGGCTTCGTAAAACCTCAATATATGACAGAAGTAGTAAGTTCAATAATGCAAATTCATTTTAAAATCGCAATTTGCTTTTTCGCTTCGCCCGCCTTTAAGCAGGTTATTCAAAGCCTTCTTAAAGAGGTATATTCGAATGCTT
>JANQLA010000242.1 GCA_028280855.1 Melioribacteraceae bacterium | reverse complement strand
TGAAGATATGGAAATTCTGCTCGACGAAATTCCTTTGGACAAAGTTTCTACATCGATGACAATCAACTCGCCGGCTGCAATGATATTTGCGTTTTACCTTGCAGTTGCTAAGAAGCAGGGTGTTGCTTTCGATAAGCTTCGCGGAACATTACAGAATGATATATTAAAAGAATACATTGCGCAGAAGGAATACATTTTTCCTCCTAATCCGTCGATGAGAATAATAACCGACATGTTCGAGTTTTGCACAAATGAAACTCCGCAATGGAACCCCATATCCGTAAGCGGTTATCATATTCGTGAAGCGGGTTCTACCGCAGCCCAGGAGCTTGCCTACACTTTGGCGGACGGCTTCTCATATATAGAACATTGTATTGAGCGCGGACTGGATGTTGATAAGTTTGCACCCAGGATTTCGTTCTTCTTTAATTCGCACCTTGATTTTTTCGAAGAGATCGCAAAGTACCGTGCTGCACGCAGAATATATGCAAAGCGAATGCGAGAAAAATACAATGCTAAAAATGAACGGTCATGGTGGCTAAGGTTCCATACACAAACCGCAGGTTGTACTTTAACAGCTCAACAGCCCGAAAATAATATTGTTAGAACAGCGCTTCAGGCATTGGCGGGCGTGCTTGGGGGAACTCAATCACTACACACGAACTCAATGGACGAAACTTTGGCGCTTCCGAGCGAAAAAGCCGTTAAGATAGCATTGCGCACGCAGCAGCTTATTGCTTACGAATCGGGCGTTATAAACACTGTTGACCCGTTAGGCGGGAGTTATTACGTTGAGTCGCTCACGAATTCAATGGAAGAAAAAGCTGAAAAAATATTCGACGAGATTGACGCTTTCGGCGGGGTTATCCCTGCAATTGAAGCAGGATATTTTCAGCGTGAAATTTCCGACGCTGCTTATCGATACCAGTTAGAAGTAGAGAGGAAAGAGAAGTTTATAGTTGGAGTAAACGAGTTTGTTGAGGAAGACGAAAAGGTAGATATTCCAATACTACAGATATCGCCGGAAGTAGAGAAAAAACAAAAAGCGCGATTACAATCATTGAGGCTGCGACGTGATAATGCAAAGGTCGAAAGCTGCCTCGCGAAACTTAATGATGCATCGGTTAACGGCGGTAATTTGATGCCTGTTTTAATCGAATCCGCCGAAAACTATGTAACACTCGGAGAAATGGTTAACGAGCTGACAAAGAACTTCGGTATTTATGAAGAGGCTGCCGTATTCTAGTGCTTAAAAATATTCTTAAGCTGATAAGGATTACCAATTGGTTAAAAAACATTTTTGTTTTGGTGCCGCTGGTTTTTTCGGAAAATCTGTTTGATACTGCATCACTCCTAATTTCATTGCTTGCTGTGCTCTGTTTCGGTTTTGCTTCCAGCATTGTCTATGTAATTAATGATATTGCAGATATTCAGCGAGACAGGGAGCACCCTGTTAAAAAAGAAAGACCTCTTGCAAGTAATGCACTTACTGTTCCTACAGCCATGATTGTGGTTGCTGTTTTATCGGTTCTTCTCGTTTTATTGTCCGCACAGCTTAACACAAAGTTTTTTTTAATTATAGCCGGCTACATAGCGCTGAATATTAGCTACAGCTACAAGCTAAAGTCGATTGTAATAGTTGATATCATGTGTATTGCAGCGGGATTTATGCTACGTGTTATTGGCGGTGCAGTTGCGATTGATGTAAACATATCAAAATGGCTAATTCTTACTACGC
>JANQLA010000241.1 GCA_028280855.1 Melioribacteraceae bacterium | reverse complement strand
TCCATCAACCAGGATTTGTGATTGGTAAAAAGGGTATTTAGTATTGTCGTTTTCTAACGGGTACTCACTGCTGTAATCATCAATTGTACTTACAATTATTTTGGCAAGTCTCTTCTCAAAAGTGTCTTTAGTTTTCTTAGTAAGCCAGTCCAGTTTTTTTGTGATGGCATAACCGGCAATTTGCTGCGCTACGAAAAGTGCAATTGTCTCAATCATTTTAGAATTTATTTTGTTTTACAACTATGGCAAACAACAGAATAACTTGTAAGAATAGTATCGACAATTTGAGTATAATTAAAATAATGAATTATTAATTAGGAAAGTATAACTGAATGGTTGATAGCAGTAATAGCTTATTTACAAAACTTGCAGATAATTACTTTCTCGCTGCAGACCAGGGCAATCCGACAAACAGCACTTCGCCCGAATCCTGGTAAATTACGGACACATCACCTTCCATGCTGCCCCTGTCAAGATCGTATGTACCGGTAAATTCCCAGCGAATAATATTATCTGATTCATCGGCGCTGAACATAACTATGTCGATTTTATTATCGCCGAAAGTCCCGCTGATAGGAAAGTTGCCGTCGGTATCAACGAAAATGATACTTCCGTTCAATGTGCCGTCATCATCTGTTTTGATGGTCATATCGCCCATTAGCGATGGATCGCCTCCTATCACCAAATCCCATCTTCCGTCAAGCTTTTTTTCTACCGGTTCAACGGGATCGTCTTTTACGCTGCATGCGGTTAGCAGGAATAAAACAAACAGGACTATCGACTTGAGAGATTTCATTCGTAAAGATTTTTTTTGCTGCCATAAAATTAAACGATATCCGGTAATTAAAGAAATCTTTTCCCCTGTTTCAGTAAATTTTCTTTTGTTTTTGGATAAAGACTCTTAATTTACATCTTAAATCAAATTTGAAATTAATTCCAATAAAAGGAGAAACACTTTGGTAATAGCAGTGCCGAAAGAAGTTATGCCCGGCGAAAACAGGGTTTCCATTACCCCGGATGTCGCTTCCAAACTAATCAAAAAAGGTTTTGCCGTAAATGTTGAAAAGTCCGCCGGTCTTTCCGCTGGATTTACCGACGATCAATATACGCAAGCAGGTGCGGAAGTTTACGATAATGTTGAAAAGCTTTATTCAACCGCCGATTTGATATTAAAGGTACAACGGCCTATCGAACACCCGGACTTGAATAAAAGTGAATTGGAGCTACTGAAAAAAGGGCAATTACTTATTGCATTTACTTATGTTCTGCATTATCCCGATGCTGCAAAAGAAATAGCCGAAAGGGGAGCCAACCTGGTTTCGATGGAAATGATTCCGAGGACTACGCTTGCCCAGAAAATGGATGCTTTAAGTTCACAGGCCAACATTGCGGGATACAAATCCGTTATAATGTGCGCAAATGAGCTGGGTAAAATATTCCCCTTAATGATGACCGCTGCAGGTACTATACAACCAGCGCGAGTAGTAATTATGGGAGCAGGTGTTGCAGGTTTGCAGGCGTTGGGAACAGCACGGCGATTAGGTGCTATCGTGGAAGTATCCGATATTCGCCCCGCGGTAAAAGAAGAAGTTGAAAGTTTAGGCGGACGGTTTATAGAAGTTGAGACGGATGAAGATATGCAGGACGAAGGCGGCTATGCAAAGGAAGCTTCCGAAGAGTTTCTGAAAAAGCAGAAGGAATTAATATTCAAGCATGTAACCGAAGCGGATATTGTTATTACTACGGCATTGGTTCCGGGTAAAAAAGCGCCGGTGCTTGTTACCGAAGAAATGGTTAAAGAAATGCGGCCGGGATCGGTTGTTTTAGATATGGCAGTTGAATTCGGAGGTAACTGCGAAGTAAGTGAAACGGGTAAAACCGTTAAAAAGCATGATGTTACAATTGTAGGCGAACCTAATTTGCCAGGTCTTGTTG
>JANQLA010000131.1 GCA_028280855.1 Melioribacteraceae bacterium | reverse complement strand
AGTGACTATAGCGCTAAACTGAACACCGGGATAAGCATCGCATAGAACACTTGCCGAATCACCAATTGAAATCTTTACTATTTCTACGTCAGCTACGCTGGCCTCTATTTTCCAATTTGCACTTTTACTTCCGAACGCAATTACTGGATAACCAGCGTTAACAAGTTCATTCTCTTCCGCGACTTTCATCAATATAGTTCCGTCAGACGGTGCCTTAATTGTTGAGTATTTGTAATTGAATTCCGCTATCTTCAAATCGGATTTTGCAACATCAAACACGGTTTTCGTGTTCTGCAACTGTTCTAATGTAGCTACATTGTCTTTGTGAAGCCTCTCAATGCGTTCAAGGTCCCGCCTTGCTTTTTCGAATCCGTTTTTTGCCTTGGTTAAATTTGCTTCCATTTCCGATAAATCAAGCGAAGCCAATGCTTGTCCGGCTTTAACGCTTTGCCCTTCCTTTACGTTTATTTGTTTTACAATGCCGGGTATCTTAAAGGAAAGCTTTGATTCCTTTGTTGAACTAATCCTTCCGCTCGTAACGATTGGTTCAACTAGTTTAACTTTTTTTGCTTGCTCCGTTTTCACTGGAACAACCAAATTTGAAATCTCTTTTTCGGTTTGCTCTGCGCAGGCAAAGAAAACTAATGCCGATAAAACGAAGACAAAAGAATTATATGATATTTTATTCATGATGAACTCCTTTAAATGGTTACCGGTAAACGGTTAATTAAACTTATAACTTGCCGCTACTCTTTCTAATTCAGCTTGTTTTATTAAATAATCATATTCTGTTACTGTTTTACTTATTGATGCCTGTGTAAATGTTGTCCTTGCATCTATAAATTCGAGTTGTGATGCCATTTCGTTTTCAAATTTTTTCTTAACTATTGTAAATGATTTTTCAATGCTTTTTTGTTTATCAGAAGCTGTTTTCATCTTTGCTTTTGCCACTGCTAAATTCCGAGCTGCTTTTCTTACCTGGAGATTGATTTGTTTCTCCAGCTCTATTTTCTGCAATTCAAGAGTTTTTGTTTGCCACTCAGCCTGTTGTGCTTTGGCTTTATCCTGGAAACCGTTAAACAAATTCCATTGAAGAACCAGCGAGGCCATCCAGAAGTCATCATCTTTTGTGAACTTGTACTCCTCTCCCTGGAAGCCATAGTCTACAGCTAACACAAGCCCGGGGTAATAACCTGATTGTGCAAGACTCGTACTATTGTCCGAAGCCATTATAGCTGCATTCAACTGTTTGAATTCCTCACGGTTTTGTAACGCTATGTTGTATATTGATTCGTCCGAATCCGCATTTGCTTCTTGATGTGTTAAGCCTTGTTCGATCACAATATTTTCATCGAGCGGTTTATTCAGTAAAAAATTGAAATAGTATTTTGCCAAGTCATTATTCTTATTAGCATCTTCAAGTAATTCAACTATGCTGCTTCGTTCTGCTTCAGCCCTGTATACAATGTCTTTGGTGACTTTATCATTTTTATATAAACTTTTGCTAACACGTAAATTTTCATTCACAAGCTCAAGCGTTTCTTCATATAGTTTAACTACTTCGGTTGTTTTCAACACATTGAAGTAGGCCGTTTTAATTTCTTTAACCAGCTCCCGCGCATAAGCATCACGTTCCGCTTGCTGCAAATCTTTCAGATTCGACTTTATTTTGTAGTTGAAATAAATTTCCGGCTTAAAGATCGGCTGTACCAAACTGATCTTTGTCTCGTGTTCCTTTTCCCTTAGAAAGTTAACTTTTTCATTTGGTATGTTCGTCGGATATACTTGAGATCCTATTATCGAGTTTAAACCTTCATAAACAGGATTGACTAAATCGCCTACAGGAATATCGATTGTACGTCCGCCCCCCGCTCTTGAATACCTTGCATTGATTCCTACCGAAGGGAGGAACAATCCTCTAGCTTCATCAAGCGCCGCAACACTTTGGTTATATGAAAAGTCTTTTTGCTTAAGCGCAAGGTTGTTGCTCAATCCTTCTTTTATATAAGAATCGAGATTACCTGTTTGCGCTGTCAAACCACTCTGAAGTATCAGCACCATTATTAAAATTTGTTTTCTCATATTCTGCTCCCTGCAATTGAGTATATTTTATGACTATCGGTCATAATTTATTTAAAAATTTTTAGTCCGCTTTCAGTGCGTGGAAAGTGAACTCCATGAAGTAGTTTATAAGCTCTTCCGGTTCTACGTTAAAATGGTTAGTAAGTGCATGCCCTTTGGAAGCTATTAGTTGCAGTACACCCGAACTTTCGCCCCAGAGAAGAAGTGCTGTTTTTTCAGAATCAACATTTTTGCGGATTGAACCGTCTTTCAATCCTTCTTCTATAACCGAAGTAAACAATTTCATTGCATCCTTACTTTCGTGGAATGTTTTTAATTCCATTGCCGCCTCACTTTCTAAATTTACTTCTAGTCCCTGGTAGAACATAAGTGCGTGGTAGTAATTCGGATATTCGCGGTTAAAACGAATGTAAGTCTCGCCGATAGCGCGCACTTTGCACAAGCCGTTAGGCTCTTTTGCCACTGCCTCTGCAAACATTTCCCGGAGCAGCTTCATCCCTTTAAGTACAAGTGCAAGGTAAACTTCCTCTTTGCTTTTGAAATACAAGTACAGCGTTCCCTTGCTCAATTCAGCTTCTGCGGCAACATCGTCCATTGTGGCTTTTTCATAACCTTTGGTAAAAATGACTTTCTCAGCAGCTTCGATAATCATTTGCTTACGATATTCTTTTTCTCTTTCCCTTCTTTCTGCTGTTCCCAACTTTAACTCCGTCTATTTACTGACTAACGGTCATTTTTTGGACGCAAATGTAAAGTAGAAAGTTTCATTTGTCAAGAGTTTTTTTCGGAATTTTTACAATTCAGTCAAAATGCAGCAGTAGAGTTTATAAACGCACTTTTTGATGTGATTATTCCAACGCATTCCTGCATGGATTCCGCCAGTTACTTTTTTATGGGTTGAATCCCTATTGTTATAATAGATTTGTAATCAAACTAAGAGAAAATAATTTCGTTTAATAGAAGCCTTTGAATAACCTCAAAAAGAGGGCGAAGCAAAATAAAAAAATGAAATTTTAGAACTATTTAGCTTTTTGCATCATCAAAATCTTACTTATATAAGCCTTATGCGTAGCCCCCTAATAATTTATTTCAAATTAATTTAGTCCGCACATTCCCGATGCACATCCACTTGCTGGCATTGCAGGAACACCGCAACTTCCGTCGGCACATCCGCCTAAATCGGGGCTACTGCTTGTTGAAGCGCTAAAAGTGGAAAGTAACTTTTTATTATTCATTGAGCCGCAGCTCGGGCAGTTCACATCTTCAATTTTGCTAACGGATTTATGTAAGAAATCAAATTTTTTTTCGCACTCTTTGCATTTGTATTCGAATATCGGCATAGCTTCTCCTTAAAATTATTGGTCGAATATTAATAAATTGTAAACAACTAAACCAGTTTGATACATAATACGTCGAAAGGTTTCAAAAGACTAGATTAAAGAACTTAACACAGATTTAATTGGGTATAATAAAAAAAGCACAATATTTTTCGATAGTAATAGTGAATGATTATCATTGTAAAAAATGAACACTGTAGTAAAAAACATATTATTCTATTTAGCATTAGCCGTGATGACATTCGGTAGTCTTGTTGCTCTTGCGTTAAATTAGCTAAAACACATCGAAAGACACATCAAAACGAGTTATATTATTGCGCGCAAAATTACCTCACTAAATTACACACGTATTAGCCATTAGCTGACATATTAACTATGTTTGGTTTGCAAATGCTATTTCACATGCTGCGAATTTTGAACCCACCGCGTCTCAGATAATTCACCTCAATTTTCTCAGTGTATTTAACAGGCGTTAGTGTTTACAATGATTTATTTAATAAGCGGAGCAATTTATGTCTAAAGTAGAAAAGGGAAGTAATGTAAAAGTTCATTACACGGGTAAATTGAAGGACGGCACTATCTTCGATTCCTCGCTGCAGAGAGAACCAATAGGGTTTGAAGCAGGCGCCGGGCAAATGATCCCGGGTTTTGATGCAGCCGTAATTGATATGGCTGTGGGCGATCAAAAGACGGTTGAAATTGCGCCTGAAGAAGCTTACGGTCTTAGACACGATAACTTAATATTCGAAATTCCTTCGGATAAATTACCCAAAGATCATGAACCCAAAGTAGGCGATCAGTATAACTTAACGCAAAAAGACGGCCGGGTAATAACAGTAACCGTTACTGATATAAAAGAAGAGGGCGTGGTACTTGACGCGAATCATCAGCTTGCCGGCGAAACACTGATCTTTGATATTGAAGTTGTGGAAATAAGTTAGACCACAGTTGTAAGGTCTTATTACAAAATAAAAGATGGAGTCCCTGCCGGGCTCCATCTTTCTTTTATTAAAATTGCCTGTCTTCGCTTGCAGTATTATAAATCCAATCAAGCTCAACCCATGCAGGATCACCGGGCCCTGTCCCTCCTCCGAAATCAGAAATTTTCAGCTTGGAATAGTTGCCATCCTGATCGTATAAGAAAAAGTAATTACTTTCTCGATCCGACATACTAACCGCCCAACTGTTAGTGGCGACCGGGGAGTCGGCTCCGTCATTAAGATTAGTTGCTCCGCCGTTGAAGAACAAAGTTTCCCTTGTCATATTGCTATGTTCGCTTGCACTTTGAACAAGGTAAGTTGAGCCGTCGGATGCGGAGAAATAATAAATATCAACATTTACACGGTTATCTGTTGAAATGCCGTAAGCTTCACCTGTCGATAAATCCACTCCGCTTGGCTGATCTGCAGTAGTACCGGTAGTTTCCCAAATTTTAACGGAAGAAAAAGTAGAGTATACCGGAACCAGGTTTGCGTTTAACTGGAATTCAACACCGTCGGTAACTGTTACTACTTGGGTAAATTCTTCGTAGTTGGCAAACTGAAGCTTTATTTCGTAATCACCTGCTATAAGATTACTTATAGTAGCAGGTGTCCCGAAACCTGTGTTTACTCCGTCCAGTATTATTGCTGCTCCCGGTGGAGTGGAATTAACCACTATGCTTCCAAGCGCCGTCATTTCAATTGGTCCGAGCACGGATGTTTGTCCTGCACTTACGCTTACCTGGGTTGTATAATTAGTATACCCGTCTAATCTAAGTTCAACATCCTTAACGCCTTCTTCAACTTCAACCGTATCTGGTGTTGTTTTATTTGTATTTACACCGTCAATATAAATCGCAGCCCCGGAAGGATTAGAGCTTATAAAAAGATTCCCCGTTGTACCTCCGGAGTCTAACGGGCCGTCGTCATCACTACAGGCAGTAAAAAGAATCAAAAGCGGTATTGCCAGCAAAAAAAGTTTTTTCATGATTATTCCTCGTTTTTTTGTTTTGTTAAATTGAAATCAAAATTTTTCTTGTCAACCAGAGTTGTGAAAACCCCGCTAAACACATTACCTTCTTCACTTAGTTTACCATTATAAGTTCCCTTGTAGCGGCTTCGCAGCATATCTTCCATTGTTACGGACATTGTTTCGGGATCAAAATTGCCTTCAATTTCCTGGTTAAGCGGCGTCCTGTAGTTGACAGTAATTTTTCCTTTAAATGAGCCGTCTTTTTCTTCGGTAACTGTTAATGTTGCTTTGCGGTTATCTAAAGTTCCTACCCAAGCACCTTTCATAATCCCGGCATTTACTTCGTTTTTCTTTTTAAATGAATGCCCATTTTCTCTGTCGTCATCAACTTTATTGAGTCCGGATTTTTTTTCCGGTTGTTTTACAGGTTCTTTTTCTGCTTTGCTGCAGCCTGAAATAACCAGCACTAAAACGCATACGATTAAAATAGAACCTACATGCTTATATGTAATCATCACTATTCCTTGTTTTTGTTAATTATCTAAGAAGTGTACGGCGAAGATACATAATAATTCTCTGATCGTACAAGGGGATAATACACTGTATTTCTGTAGTTAATAGTAATAACCGGTGTAGCATTTTTTACTACGTTACCGGCTGCTACAATTAATGGAAAGCGTTTTGAAAGAGCATATGAAAATCTTATTTTTGATTAAGGCATCGATCTGTTTAACAAATTAACGAGGGTAAATATGAAAAGAATTCTACTGTATTTATTTGTTTTTTCATTTGCAAGCAATGTTACCGCCCAAACTTTCAGCGCCAGTTTCATGGTAGGATCGCCTCAAAAAGAATTCAAAAATAAGAACAATAATACCGGCTTCGGTTTACAAGTTCAGGGCACGTTGGGAAAGCCTGGAATTACAAGTCCGGTAGCAATAGGTATTAGCGCTAACTTTATGGTTTTTTCAACGGACGACAAAGAGAAAAAAGTTACACAAGGCTTTTTCGATCTGGTTCAGAAATCCGAGTTAAGCAGCAACATGGCGCAGTTTCATTTATTTGCTCAGCTCTCGCCGTTTCCAGGCTCTGTTAAACCATACGTTGAAGTTCTGGGCGGAGGAAACCTGTTATGGACTGATGCAACGGTAAAACTTGAAGACGACGATGGATTTGACTTTGGAAACGATGATGAACGAATTAAGAAAAGCGATAGTTTCTCAGATTTTACATGGAGTTATGGAGCCGGGGCGGGGATACTCGTAAAAATCGTTCCATTGCCTACACTTGATTTATACCTCGATTTGAAAGCAAGATACACACGCGGCGGGGAAGCTGAGTTTGTTACGGTTGACGAAGCCGAAGTCGATTTCGATAAAGGTACAATTACGTTCGAACCCCAAAAGGCTTTTACCGAAATAATGACTTTTCACCTGGGTGTTTCGTTATTCTTCTGAGATAGAACCAAGAAGTGAAAA
>JANQLA010000127.1 GCA_028280855.1 Melioribacteraceae bacterium | reverse complement strand
AATTCTATTTGTGATTCATTTGCAGTTAACCCGTCCACTCCTATATCAAGCATCCTTAATGCTTTCTGAATTGCTTCTTCAAACTTTCTGCCTATGGACATTACTTCGCCGACGGATTTCATTGAAGAACCAAGCTTTCGTTTTACAAATCTGAATTTCTTTAAATCCCATCGAGGTACTTTAACTACAACGTAATCAAGCGCAGGTTCAAAAAAAGCTTTTGTTGATTTTGTAATTGAGTTTGGCAGTTCATACAAGCCGTAACCAATTGCAAGTTTTGAGGCAACAAATGCAAGAGGATATCCTGTTGCTTTTGAGGCTAATGCCGAACTTCTTGAAAGTCTTGCGTTTACTTCAATTACCCTGTAATCCTCCGACTTCGAATCAAGCGCATATTGAATATTGCATTCGCCTACTATCTTTAAATGCCTTATAACTTTTATTGCCACTTCGCGCAGCATGTGGAATTCACTGTTGGATAATGTTTGGCTTGGTGCTACAACAATACTTTCGCCTGTGTGGATTCCCATCGGGTCAAAGTTTTCCATGTTGCAGACTGTTATGCAGTTATCATGTTTGTCACGCACAACTTCGTATTCAATTTCTTTCCAGCCTTCCAAATATTCTTCAACAAGAATTTGAGAAGAATAACTCAGCGCTTTTGTAGCAAGCTTACGTACTTCCTTTTTATTTCTGCAAATACCGGATCCCAAACCGCCTAAAGCAAATGCTATTCTAATTATTACCGGACAGCCAATTTCTTCTGCGTAGTTTACTGCATCTTCAACTGTACTGACGGCTTTGCTTTTCGGATATTTAACACCGATCTCACTAAGTCTGTTCGTGAATGCCTCGCGGTCTTCAGTATTAATAATAGATTCAATCGGAGTACCAAGTACATCAACATTATATTCTTCAAAAATATTATTCTTGTAAAGTTCTAATCCGCAGTTAAGAGCTGTCTGCCCACCGAAGCTTAAAAGTATGCCATCCGGTTTTTCTTTTTTAATTACTTCTTCCACAAAGTAAGGGTTAACCGGGAGCAAATAAACTTTATCAGCAAGGGAATCGGATGTTTGAATTGTAGCAATATTAGGGTTAATAAGAATTGTATAGATGCCCTCTTCCTGCA
>JANQLA010000094.1 GCA_028280855.1 Melioribacteraceae bacterium | reverse complement strand
TTTGAACGTTGGCATAAATCCATTTGCTATTTTTATCGGCAAGTTATTTAAACCAACTTTTTAAATCAAAAAAAAGAGCTGCCTTTTTGAGACAGCCCCACTATAAGTTAAATTATTATTCGTTTATTACGAAAATACTTTATAACAAATGAAGAAGCAAGAAATTTCAGATAAATTTATTAAGCAACTCAAAATTGAAAATTACTCTAATCAGACAATTCGAAGCTATTCGTCTGCGTTAAATTTATTTTTAGATTGGCTACTTAGATTCAAGTTTGAAAAAGTTACTGATGATGTAATACACGATTATTTGTTTCTCTGCAAGGAAAAAAAGAATTATTCATTTTCATCTATGAAACAAGCCATCGGGGCAATCCGCTACTTTTATTTAAAGGTTTTAAACGAAAAACCACCGGAAAGTCTATCTATTAATCTTCGAAAGCCCGCTTATCTTCCGGTAGTTCTTTCACCCGGCGAAATTAATAGGATAATCAATTCAATAGATAACTTAAAACATAAAACTATAGTTTTACTCATTTATTCTGCCGGACTAAGATTAGGCGAACTATTGATTTTGAAAGTGGGTGATATTGATTTGGAATCCAAGCGAATTCATATACGACAGAGTAAAGGTAAGAAAGACCGTTATGTAATGTTGTCTGAAAACGTTTTCCCGCTTCTAAAAAAGTATTATGCCGAATTTAAGCCAAAAGAATATTTATTTGAGGGACAGAACGGCGGCAAGTACAGCCCTAAAAGTGTAGTCGGTATTCAAGAGGGCAATGATGAAAGCAGGAATTAAAAAGAAAGCCACTGTTCATTCACTACGGCACAGTTTCGCTACACATCTTCTCGATGAAGGAACTGATATAAGATATATTCAGGAACTGCTTGGACATAAAAGATTGGAAACGACTCAGGTCTATACTCATGTGTCCTCATACTCGATAAATAAAATAAAAAGTCCCGCTGATAAATTAATAATTTAACCTCAAATAAGAGGATTATTCTTAGCCACAAGTTAAACGTAAACAATAATCGCGTCTAATTACCAATTATCCCCGGCAACCAAAGCGCTACTTCAGGATATAGTATAACTATAAGCAAACCTATTATTTGAATTGCCACGTAAGGCACAACACCTTTGTATATATGTTTCGTAGTTATACCGGGTGGGGCTACTCCTTTAAGAAAAAAGAGCGCAAAGCCAAACGGCGGCGTAAGGAAAGACGTTTGTAAGTTAATCGCAATTAGTATGCCTATCCATACGAGATCAATTCCCAAATGAATAAATACCGGTGCGACTACGGGCACGATGATAAATGTTATCTCGATGAAGTCGATAAAGAATCCAGCGATAAATATTACAATCATTACTATTGCGAGGAAGTGATGTGATTCCAAAGCTCCGGAAGAAATCAATCCCGTCAAGTAGCTGTCACCACCCATCCCACGGAAAACCAGTCCAAACGCTGATGCGCCTACAAGAATCATAAAAGCCATGCTGGTAAGAGTAAGCGTACTTTGCATTACTTCGCGCAAAATAGCGAGATTAAATTTTCCCTTTATTATCGTGAGCAGGGTTGCACCGAATGCGCCGATAGCCGCAGCTTCTGTAGGAGATGCAATACCGGCAAATATGGAACCGAGTACGGCAAGTATTAGCAAGAAGGGTACCACGAACGCCATTATTATTCGCTTGAATTTGTCTGCACCTCTAAATTCATCAATGTCCTTCTGGGGCATAGCCGGTGCTGAAGTCGGCTTAAATATAGCCAGGTAAACCAGCCACAGAAAATATAGGCCTACGAGTATAAAGCCCGGGATAACCGCAGCAACAAATAAATCGCCAACGGAAACATTTAACACGCTGCCCAATAAAACGAGCACGATGCTGGGCGGAATAATTTGACCCAATGTACCGGATGCGGAAATAATACCTGTCGCCAGCTTCGGATCATAACCCTTTTTAAGCATCGTCTGAAGCGTTAATACACCCATAGTCACTACCGTTGCGCCCACTATGCCTGTTGCGGCGGCCAGCATTGCACCGACTATCAAAACCGATATCGCAAGTCCACCGCGAAGTTTACCGAATAGCAAAGCCATAGTTTCGAGGAGTTCTTCGGCTAACCCCGATTTTTCGAACATTACTCCCATAAAAACGAACAAAGGGACTGCTATTAAAATATAGTTGTTCATTATACCCCATATTCGCAGCGGCAGAAGGTTGAAAAAATCGAAGCCGAATACGAATAAACCGAAAATTACCGATGCCCCGCCAAGTGTGAATGCCACGGGAAAACCTGCCAGTAACAATAACAGGACAACAATAAAAAATATTATCGGCGTTGGGTCCATTAACTATTTTTCAGTTTGTTGTTTGAAAATAGATCAAGTGCGGATTTTAACCCAAGTGCTATGCCCTGCAGCAACAATAAAAAGAATGAAATTGGAAGCACCGATTTAATAATATAACGTGCTGGCAAACCGCCGGGGTCGGGAGACGATTCCAAAACTTTGAATGAGTTATGTACAAAATCCAGCGATGTATAAATCACAATTATGCAAAACGGTAGCAGGAATAGCACAACTCCAATCAAATTAACAAAAGCTTTGCGTTTCGGGGAATATCTCGAATAAAATATATCAACTCTTACGTGTTTGTCATGCTTTAAAGTATAAGTTGCACCGAGCAAAAAAAGCGCTGCAAAAACATGCCATTCAAGTTCCTGGATGGCAACACTGGATGTATTAAATATGTATCGTGTAACAACATCGTAGCAGACAATAAGAACAAGGATAGAGGCTAGCCATGATACAAGTATTCCTGTCTTCTCTGAAAATTGTTCAGTGAATTTAACAATATGGTTTATCGTCAAATGAAAGTACTCCAACAAATCTGGCACACAATATTAACCGTAGTAGGCTTACAGGTATTTTATCTAGTTAATATATGCTAATTTCGCTAATTTTGTAACTATCAATTGCGAATATTTTTTAAGTGCGGGTTATAGTTACCGGCTTCTTAAAAGACAAAAGAATCTTTATAGGCGGGCTGTCTTGAAAACGAATGAGGAACTAATCGCATCGAACGAACACTGGCTTCGTGACAAACTTAAAACTGAAGACGACATACACACCGTTGCCGCCCCGGCAAGTTTAATTATCCTTGGAGATCATACACATTATAACGACGGTATTATATTATCTTGTGCAATTGATCGATACGCCGTCGCTTCAGTTCGTAAACGAAATGATGCTGAAATAAATATCAATTTCTGCGATTGCGAATTATCATACAGATCCTCCATTAAAGATACCAGTGATGATCAAATAACATGTGGGCAGGTCTCTTTTGACGCTCTTCTTAAATTTATTAAAGACAAGAAAATTGTTGACTCGGGATTTGATTGTTCCGTATGTTCAAACATACCTTCTGTTTTTGGTATTGGATTGATTGCTGCTAACCAGATTGCATTGCTTAAAGCTATTCTCAATGCGTTTGATGTTCAAATTCCTGATGAAGAGATTATAAGTATTTCGCGCGAAGCCGAGTTTAAGTCGATTGGAGCTATTTCAAACAGGGCTCATCATTCTACGGTGTTAAACTCGGAGAGAAATGCACTTTCCTGTATCGATCTTCGTGATGATTCTCGTAAATCCATCGAATTGCCAAACAATTACAAAATTGTGATAAGCGACACAGGCAAAATTATAGAGGACATCGAAACAGTATGCAATGAAAGGATAGATGAATGTAAAGTAGGCACAACCGGCTTGCGGCTCTATATTTGGGGAATAAAAAACTTGCGCGATGTTACAATTGATTTTCTTGAACGACACGTTAACATGATACCGCATCGTGTATATATAAGAGTTTATTATAA
>JANQLA010000039.1 GCA_028280855.1 Melioribacteraceae bacterium | reverse complement strand
CGCCTTCAGGTCTGCGCGCAACCAGCAAATCCATAATAGTAGCGGCATTCGCCGAACCCATTCCGAAATTGATAATTGATAATCCCTGGCTGTTGGTAGCTGTTTGCATCGGTTTACCGACACCGTTAACATTGCACGAAAACTTTTCAGCAAATTTTTCAACATAGTTATGGAAGTTGGTAATTAAGATATAGTCGCCGAATTCATCAATTTGCGTCGATGTATACCTTGGCAACCAGTTCTTTGCTATTTCCAGCTTTGTCTTCATAGATTATTATCCCGTATCAGAATTTTTTCCCCTCACAATATAACTATTGATCTTAAGAGCGGCTAATGCGAAAACATATCCTAACGCACTTCCTAATATTGCACCGGCAAGAATGTCGGAAGGATAATGAACACCGATATACGGACGCGATAACGCAACGAGCGAAGCCGAGATTAGCAATACCCATTTAAACTTAGGAAAAATTGTTAAGAAGAAAACCGAAATCGCAAAATTGTTAAACGCATGTGATGAAGGGAAGGAATATGACCCTTTGCAACTTACCAGAAGTCGAACATCTTCTAAAACATGACACGGCCTCTCTCTCGCAAAAAGATCTTTAATCAGGTTCGAGTTCAGTTGATCCGAAACTGTAATAAGAATAATTGCTCCAATTGCTGCAATTTTTCCGACTCTGCCTCCCTTCAAAAAACAGAAGAACCATAAAATTATGTAGGCAATATACCAATGCTTAACATTTGTAATAATCAGGAAAAACTTATCAAGAAATTTCAGTGACAAGGTTTGGTTAATAAAGTAAAAGATTGCGCTGTCGATCGAAAACAAAAAATCAATCATAAGATGAAATTAAAATAATGTTACTAAATCGTGAGATAAGTTTAAAAAATTAGTATGTTTCAAGGTTATTTTACGACCCTGTGTGCTAAAAGTAAAGATTATAAATTAGAATTTAAAGTCAAATTACGTTAATAATTTTGTTACTATTCGTCAATATTCGGAATCACAAAGAACGCGCTGCAAAATTCTTACAAGATTTTTACGACCTTTGTGAAGCCTTTTTGCCCTTTGTGTTAAATGATAAAATAGTATTCAAGAGGGTAAGTCATTTTTGATGTCAACAATACTGTAAAAATCGCAATGAATGGTAACGTTGAATAAAAAACTAAAAACTGTTTATTTAATTTTAATGCAGGCTTAATCGTGTAAATGAAGCTTGATGATCTTAAAAATAATTTTGTCGTTAACTCTGCTTTGTTGCCGGCAAAGTTTATTGCAATTACAACAGCGTTAGTAGCTTCCGTTGCTCTTCTTTTTATATTGGAAGATATAGCAACATACGTCTTCGAAATATACGTAGCCCGACTTGTGCTTATGGTAGTTGCATTTACTATCCTGGTCTTACTCAATCAAAATACCGGGCGTGAACACGTTTTTAAATTACTGCATGCTTTGCTTTTTACTGTAGCCGCTACTTCCGCATTTATCGCGTTTCGAGATCCCGATAAATTTTCCGGGAATATATTTTTTATAACTTTCATTCTTCTTATTGCGGGTCTCTCCGCAGGCTGGAGTTTCAAAAACCAGTTAGCAGCCGTTTGTTATTCAATTTTCTTTTTTCTTGTTGCGATTGCGTTAAACCAGGATTTGGAGGCAAATCTTAATTCCTATGTGCAAACTGTTTCAATTTTTATTTTATTATCGCTTTGTTCAATTATTGCCAGCTACTTTTTGAACCGTGAACGTGAATCAACAGAATCCGAAATTCTGAATGGGATTGATCATAGCGATAAAGATTTTCAAGACGTTGAATCAAACATATACGAAGAAATTATCGATTCATTGCCCGAGGGGATTTTCAGAACGGGAACCGACGGTAAAATTCTATTTGCAAACGAAGCATTGGCAAAAATACTTGGATATGATGACGTGCTGGATTTTTCAAAAGTTAATGCTAATGAACTTTACATTGATGGTGACGAGCGAAAAAAATTGCTTAAAGTGCTACTTGCTCAAAAAAGGGTTAAGAACTACAGAGTCAGGTTGGTAAAGAAGGATGGAACTCCGATTGTTGCACGTGTAAGTGAAAGAATTGTTAACGACGAAGAGGATAACCCTTTGTTTATTGAAGGGTTGGTTCAGGACATTTCGCAGCAGGTGAAAATAGAAGAGGAGAGAAAGCAGGAAATCCATGATCTTAAGACGCATAAACGAAAATCAATTAAGGAAGTTAATACCGCAGTTTACACAAGTAATATTAAAGCGCAGTTCTTGGCCAGCATGTCCCACGAAATAAAAACCCCGATTAACTCCATCGTTGGATTTCTTACGCTAATTGAAAAAGGAATGTTCGAGTCGGAAGCCGAGTTAAAGGATTTTGCAGGGAATGCTAAAACGGCTGCCGACGCGTTGCTTGATATTATAAATAACATGTTGGATATTTCCAAAATTGAAGCGGGCAAAATGCAGTTGGAAGATTCCGAGTTCAACATTTTTGACGAAGTTGAAAAAGCTAAATCGATTATCACACCGTTGGCTCAGAATAAAAACCTGTCCGTAAAATTTGAAACAGATCCTATGATTCCCAAAGTTCTTTATGGTGATCCTACCCGGTACCGGCAAATTGCCGTTAACATCTTAAATAATTCTGTTAAATATACGGATGAAGGTACAATTCACTTTTCACTAAAACTTCTGAAGGCAACACAGGCCACTGTAATCTTAAAGACATCTATTATTGATACGGGAAGGGGAATACCAAAAGAAAAATTAGGACTCATCTTTAAACCTTACACCCAGGTTAAACAAAAGAAATGGACTACAAAGGATGGTGCCGGACTGGGACTAATGATATCTAACGAGTTCGTTAGACTTATGGGAGGGGAAATTAATCTTGACAGCGAAGAAGGTATCGGTACAACAGTTGAATTTACTACAGTAATGAAAACAACTCGCGACTTTTTGATGAAGGATGATAAAGAAAAGTTAGCGCAGAGTGCAGAACAAGATGAACGGAAGGATGAAACTGCAGCTGTATTTGAAGAAACCGAACAATTGGTTAGCACCGAATCAGATGAATCAGCTAATGATATAGTTACAACAAGTGAACAATTTAAAACTGATTTTAGACGAGACGAAACGGAAGAACAGGTTTCTAGTGAAGTCGTAACTTCAAATAGTGTTCAGTCTGGAAATAGAAAAAGATTACTATTAGTTGAAGACAATCCAATAAGCCAGAAAGTAGAAAAGAAATTGCTTACCGATAGCGGTTATGAAGTAGAAGCGGTTTCCAGCGCTCTCGATGCGATTGAAGCCATTAAGACGAGTTCATTCGATTTAGTTTTAATGGACGTTGAAATGCCTGATATGGACGGACTTACGGCAACACAGAAAATCAGACAGCTCGATCCTCCCGTAAACGAGGTTCCAATTATTGCCGTAACAGCTCATTCATCAATGAAAGATAGAGAAAAGTGCCTTGCCTCCGGTATGAACGATTACATTGCCAAGCCCATAAATATTAACTTTATGCGAATGACTATTGACCAGTGGCTGTTAAGGGAAGAATAGCAGCTATTGTTTTATATCCTTCCATGAATAAAAATGCATTTTCGAAAAAGGGAGAGCCTAAGGTAGATACTTTGTCAAGTTACTTAGGGCTTGCTGAAAATCGAATAAGTAGTTATTCAGCAACCGGATATAAAGAATTAGACTTAGAAAAGTGCAAAATAATTAATAACTTGCCTCATAAA
>JANQLA010000007.1 GCA_028280855.1 Melioribacteraceae bacterium | reverse complement strand
CTATAATATTGGAAAGTACTGAAGGTACGGGATACCGTTACACAACAACTAAGAATAAAAGAAATCATCCTTCGAGAGTTGAGTATAAAAAGTATGATCCTGTAGCGCGTAAGCACGTAATCTTTAAGGAAACAAAATAAGTATACACGTCAGTAGCTCAATTGGCAGAGCAGCGGTCTCCAAAACCGCAGGCTGGGGGTTCGACTCCCTCCTGACGTGCAATTACTAAGGAATAAAAGTTAAATGAAAGAAAAAATAATCAACTTCTTTAACGATGTAGTAAAGGAAATGAAAAAAGTTACCTGGCCTACAAAAGAAGAGTTAAAAGAGTCAACTACAATCGTAATTGTTGTGTGTTTAATTATCGCAGCTTTCACTTACGTAATTGACATGACAATTTCCGAAATTCTACAAGGTATGTTTTAATCGTGGAAAACCCCAATGCAAAATGGTACGTGGTCAGAACTTTTTCAGGACATGAGAACAAAGTCAAAAGTCTCATGGAGTCTGAGCTAAGAGACGACGATGAACTTCAAACAAAAATACTTGAAATTCTGGTGCCGACCGAAAAAGTATTTGAAGTGAAAGACGGCAAAAAGAAAACTAAAACTAAAAATTTCTTTCCCGGCTATATTCTTGTTAACGCCGAACTGGATAACAGGGTAAAAGATTTTATAGTCAATATGCCTTCGATAATGGGATTCCTCGGTTCTCAGAATAATCCTGTTCCTCTTATGCCTGCCGAAGTTAAACGAATTGTTGGTAGAATAACCCAAAACGATGAAACTGAAAGGACTGAAACAATTTTCAGGACAGGTGATTTTGTAAAAATAATCGACGGACCGTTTAATAATTTCTCTGGTGTAATTGAAGAAGTAAACGAAGAAAAAATGAAAATAAAAGTAATGGTTTCAATATTCGGCAGAAAAACGCCTGTTGAAATTGATTTTGTTCAAGCTGAATTAGAAAAATAAAATGATAGGTTAAGTAATGGCTAAGAAAATTGACGGCTATATAAAACTTCAAATTCCTGCGGGTCAGGCTAACCCCTCTCCGCCGGTTGGTCCAGCGCTTGGTCAAAAAGGCGTAAATATAATGGAGTTTTGTAAACAATTTAATGCGAAAACATCTGACAAAGCCGGGTTAATAATTCCCGTTGTTATTACTGTTTACACAGACAAATCGTTTACATTTATTACGAAAACACCTCCGGCCGCAGTGTTGTTAAAGAAGATTTTGGATCTCCCGAAAGGATCGGGCGAACCTAACAAAACAAAAGTTGCAAAGGTAAAACGAGCTCAGCTCAAGGAAATTGCCGAAACAAAAATGGCGGACTTAAATGCTTCGGATATTGACAGTGCAATTAGCATGATTGCAGGCACGGCAAGAAGCATGGGCGTAACGGTAGAAGATTAACATTAACCATAAAAGTTTGGTATAGAAATGAGAATTTCAAAACGATATAACGAAGTTAAAAAGAAAGTAGACACAAAGAAGGAATACTCGATAGAGGAGGCTGTAAAAGCTCTTAAAATCAATTCCAACGTTAAATTTGTTGAATCCCTTGATTGCGCGGTAAGACTTGGTGTTGATCCAAGGCACGCAGATCAAATGGTAAGAGGTACGGTGAGCCTGCCACACGGAACCGGTAAGGAGGTTAAAGTTCTTGTTGTAACAAGAGGAGCAAAAGCTAAAGATGCTTTGGATGCGGGCGCCGACTATGCAGGGTTTGAAGAGTATCTGGAAAAAATTAAAGAAGGCTGGACCGATGTTGATGTTCTGATCGCAACACCGGATGCGATGGGTGAGTTAGGAAAACTCGGTAGAATACTCGGACCCAGAGGCTTAATGCCTAATCCCAAAAGCGGAACAGTTACACAGGATGTGGTAACAGCGGTTAAAGAGGTTAAAGCCGGTAAAATTGAGTTCCGAGTTGACAAGACAGGAATAGTACATGCATCAGTAGGCAAAATGAATTTTGAAGAAAAACAACTTGTGGAAAACACAGAAGCGTTTTTGCAGACAATATTGAAGTTAAGGCCTTCGGCTGCAAAGGGACAGTATATTAGAAGCTGCTACTTAAGCAGTACAATGGGTCCTGGATTGGAAGTTTCAAGGGAAGAAGCTTCCACGGTAAAATAAGAAATTACGCACTCATAAAAATAAATTGGTCTTAGTAAGCGCGCTTCGAAACTTGCTGAACAGGCTGGAAGGAAGTACAAAAGATAGTCACTTTTTTAAATGATTCAGGTATACGATGGATAGAACAGAAAAAGCTGAAGTCATCGAAGAAATAAAGGAAAACATCAACAAATCTACGGCGGTTTACCTTGTTGATTACAACGGTATTGACGTTGAGGAAATCAACGGTTTGCGTAAGCAGATGAGAGAAGAAGGCTTGAAGTACAAGGTTTATAAAAATACTTTCATGCAAAAAGCTATAAGCGATCTGGATAAATATCCGGAGTTCAGCAATCTTCTTGTAGGAATGACCGGCGTTATCTTTGCAAATGAAGAGAACTTTGTTACTCCTGCAAAGATAATCAAGAAATTTTCTGATGATAAAAAGAAGTTTTCCTTAAAGGGTTGCTACATAGATACAACTTTCTACGGTGATAAGGACCTAAAAACTTTAGCAACAATGCCGACCAAAGATGAAGTTATGGCCGGAATTGTTGGAAGTATTAGCGCACCGATTTCAGGAATCGTTGGTGCCGTAAATGCAGTTATGCGCGATATTGTTGGTTTGGTTGATGAAATCTGCAAGAAAAAAGCTGCATAATTAAAATTGAATGAAAATTATAAGAAATCAGGAGTAAGAAATGTCAGAAAAAGTATCAGAAATAGTTGAAAAAATAAAAGAGCTTACATTGGTAGAAGCTTCGGAATTGAAGACAGCTTTGGAAGATGAATTTGGAGTAACTGCTGCGGCGCCTGTTGTTATGGGTGGAGCAGTTGCTGGCGGTGGCGGTGAAGTTGCGGCGGCCGAGGAACAAACCGAGTTCGACATTGTACTTACAAGCTTTGGTGAAAAGAAAATTAATGTTATCAAAGTTGTAAGAGCACATACCGGCTTAGGCTTAAAAGAAGCTAAAGAATTGGTTGATGGAGTTCCAAGCACAGTTAAAGAACAAGCAAGCAAAGAAGAAGCAGAAAAAATTAAAGCTGAGCTTGAAGAAGCAGGTGCAGCTGTAGAATTGAAGTAAGTAATATCATAAAACAGTTTAATTCAAAAGTGGTTAAGCGGTAAAATCCGCTTTCCACTTTTGTTTGTATATAAGCAGTATGAAATCTGCTGAATTTTTTGACCAATAATGGAGGTTAGGGTTGGATAAGCAAAACATTAACAAGCTAACCAACAGAATATCTTTCGGAACAATTTTACCGGTTATTGAACAACCGAATTTACTGAATATTCAGATTGAGTCTTTTGAAGAATTTCTCCAGTTGAAAACGGCTCCAAACGAAAGAATTGATTTCGGATTGCAGGAAGTATTTAAAGCAAACTTTCCTATACTGGATAATAAAGAGTTTTACAGACTCGACTTTGTTGAGTACTATATCGAGAAACCAAGATTTTCTATTCCCGAGTGCGAAGAAAGAGGTTTAACTTATAACGCTCCTCTTAAGGCTAAACTACGTCTCTCAACCAAGGATGATGAAACCGAAGAGTATGTTAACTCTGTTGAGCAGGAAGTATACCTCGGCAACCTTCCTTTTATGACAGATCGCGGAACGTTTATTATCAACGGTGCTGAAAGGGTAATTGTAAGTCAGCTTCACAGATCGCCTGGTGTTGCTTTTGCACAGTCCGTTCATCCGAACGGTACCCCGATATACTCTGCAAGGATTATTCCTTTCCGTGGTTCCTGGGTTGAGTTTGCTACGGACATCAATCACATCATGTATGTTTATATCGACAGAAGAAAGAAATTCCCTGCAACCACACTATTAAGAGCGCTTGGTTATGAATCTGATGAAGATATTCTGAACTTGTTTAGCTTAGTTGAATTGGTAAAAACAAAATCTCTTAACGAACTTGATCATAACGGAAGAGTTGCATCAGAAGATGTTATCGATATGAACCCCGGTGAAATATCTGTTGCTAAA
>JANQLA010000565.1 GCA_028280855.1 Melioribacteraceae bacterium | reverse complement strand
GGACGAGATTTGTTCCTGATTATTTTCTTCGTTCGAAGAAAAACCTGCTACAAATCCGTTCAATGTTTTTGTGAAACTCGAGAGGCCGATTATTCCTCCGCTTATAAAATCAAAAACTAAGCCGAGGAAGAACCCATTAATCATCCCGAAAGATTTACCGTATTTTAGTCCGACAACCGCTACCAGAATTGCCGGTAGGTCGGGGCTAAATGTCCCAAAAGAAAAAAAAGGAATTATGGTCATTTGCAAAACCGCGAGAACAAAAAACAATATTACAATAACAATATACTTCAATTCCCCGCCTTTGCTGTTGAATCCCGGAACATACTCTCTTCGTTAACCAGCAGTATAAAAGCTGTAGAAGCAGCTTCAATATCGGAGTAAGGCTTAATAACAACATCACTCAGCAATCCGGCAACACTGGATTCAACACGCTGAACATTGCCTATTGGAATAAGCGGTGGAAAGATTGAACTGAACGAGGATGTCGTTACTTCATCACCAATACCAATACTTTTTGTCGTCGGGACATTCTGAATAACAAGGTCTGAACCGTTCCAGGCAAGTATTCCCTCTGTATTTGTAGTAGTTAGCGTAACAGCTATTTTCAATTCATTATTATAAAGTTGTTTAACAAGCGAATAGTTTGCGTGTACACCGGCAACTAACCCTATTAGACCGTTATTGTCTATCAATGGCAAGCCTTCTTCAACACCGTCTTCGGAGCCTACATCAATTATCACCCTTCCGTCAAACAACGATCCGTTCTTCGATATTATCCTGCATGCTAAAAGCTCGTGCGAATAGATTTCCTTTAGACCCAATAGAGACTCAAGCTTACTTGCTTTTGCTGCTCTTGAACGAAGCAAAGTATTTTCCAGCATTAAATTTGCATTCTGTTTTAACCCGGCTTCGAATTTGGATTTTGTAACAAAACCATCGGTAAACGCTGAGATTAAATTGTTAACTACTGCAAAAGAGCCGAATGAGATTATTTTGAATTGATTTATTTTTTCACCGGAGTTAAAAGAGAGCAGCATCAGCGATACAACCAATAAAATACTTAAAAGCAAGTATTCTTTCGATATCGAAAAGATTTTTTTGACAAATGATATCATAGCAGAAAACCGGCTAACATATTGAAGGGAATTATTTTGGCGAAGAAAATATATTCAGCAGAAATTTTAATAATTCCGTTTACGAATAAATACTTTTTGATACTTGTTAATGCTTTCAACTGCTTTACCTGTACCCCTAACAACAGCAGTCAGCGGATCTTCAGCCACATGCACCGGTAGATTTGTTTCCATTCTTATACGCTCGTCCAAACCTTTAAGGAGTGCACCGCCGCCGGTAAGCATAACACCCCTATCAAGAATGTCAGCTGACAGTTCGGGGGGAGTTCGCTCAAGAGTTTGTTTTACTGCCTCAACGATTTGCGCAATATTTTCATTCAATGCTTCACGAATTTCAACCGAACTAACTTCGGCGGTTTTGGGAATACCACCTACGAGGTCGCGTCCCTTAACTTGTATTGTAATTTCTTCTTTTAGCGGGACTGCAGAGCCAACCTCGCACTTAATCGATTCCGCGGTTCGCTCGCCAATCAAAAGGTTATAATTTTTTTTGAAGAATTGCATAATCGCGTTATTCATTTCATCGCCTGCAATTCTTATTGATTCTTCATTAACTATTCCTGCAAGCGCTATCACTGCTATTTCAGTTGTTCCGCCGCCAATATCTATAATCATATTTCCTGCAGGAGCTTCAACATCAATCCCGATCCCTATTGCTGCAGCCATAGGCTCTGCTATTAAATGAACTTCCTTAGCGCCCGCATGCTCGGCGCTGTCGCGAACGGCTCTTTTTTCAACTTCTGTGACTCCGCTAGGAATCGCAACTACGATTCTCCTGCTCGAAAAAGCTCCGCTGCTGGCTTTCTTTATAAATGCTCTAATCATTCCTTCCGCAATTTCAAAATCGGCAATAACACCGTCGCGCATTGGTCTTGATATTCGTATCTGCCGGTGTTCCCTGCCTTGCATTTCTTTTGCCTTATTCCCGAGAGCAATAATTTTTTTTGAATTACGATCAAACGCAACAATCGACGGCTCATTAAGCACAATACCTTTGCCCTTAATAAAAATAAGTGTGTTAGCAGTGCCTAAATCAATTGCTACATCGGTTGAAAGAAAGTTGAAAAATCCCATTTATCCTCTTAGTGTTTGAAGTTCCTTATTCCTGTAAATATCATTGCCATTCCATTTTCGTTGGCGGCGTCTATAACTTCGTTATCGCGCACAGAACCACCCGGTTGAATAACTGCGGTAGCCCCATTGCCGGCAAGTTCCAAAAGACCGTCGGCAAAAGGAAAGAAAGCATCTGATGCCGCGACACATCCGGATAGCTCGTGCCCATGCTCTCTAGCTTTACCTGCTGCGATTCGTGCCGAATCAATACGTGACATTTGTCCAGCTCCAACTCCAATGGCTTTCTTATTTTTCACGTAAACAATGGCATTTGATTTTGTGTGCTTGCAAATAATCCAGGCGAACTTTAAATCTTCGTATTCTTCAGGTGTGCATGAACGGGTTGTGACAGTTTTGATGATATCGTCTGTAAGCATCGAGTTATCTTTACCTTGAAGCACTAAACCACCCGGGATATTCTTGATTACCAGTTCGTCCGTTGGCAATTGTTTTTTAACTTTCAGCAGCCGCCTGTTTTTCTTCTTTTTTAGCAATTCCAGCGCATCGTGGGTGTAACCAGGTGCACAAATAATTTCCAGGAAAATTTCATTCAATTTTTCAGCTAATTTAACATCTAATTCATCATTGAAAGATACAATACCCCCGAATGCAGAAACCGGGTCGCATGATAACGCATTCAGATACGCATCAAGCATATTGCCGGCAGTTGCCGCTCCGCATGGGTTTGTGTGTTTGATTATTGCACAGGAGTTCGGCTCCATGTCGTTTACAAGCTCAACGGCTGCCACAAGGTCTACTATATTATTATAGGATAATTCCTTTCCGTGGAGAACATTGAAGTAAGAATAGAAGTCACCCGAAACATAAGCTTTCTGATGTGGATTCTCACCATAACGTAATTCATTTTCAACCTTGTAGTTTATCCGCACATCTTTCTTCGGGAGATCAAAGTCGGCTTCAAAAAAGTTGGCAATAAGGGTATCGTAGAACGAAGTATGAGCAAAAGCAGCCGAAGCTAGTTTCTGTCGCGTTTCAATGCTAACACTATTTGAATTCAGTTCATCAATGAATGCGACATACTGGGTAGGCGATGTAAGTACGGAAACGTATTTATAATTTTTTGCCGCCGCTCTTATTAAACTTGGACCGCCGATATCTATGTTTTCAATTTTTGTCTGTAAATCTTTCGATGGATCATTAACTACTTGTGGGAACGGGTAAAGGTTAACACATACTATATCAATCGGGGTAACATTGTTCTCTTCGGCTTCGGCAACATCTGTATCGTTATCGCGGCGCATAAGAATTCCACCGAATATCATAGGCTGAAGAGTTTTAACGCGACCGGAGAATATTTCCGGGAATTTTGTGTAATCCGATACCTCTGTACAATCAAGATTATTTTCTTTGATAAGCTTGGCAGTGTTGCCGGTTGCAAGTAGTTTATATCCTAGCTCCTGTAACTTTGACGCAAATTCAACTATCCCTGTTTTATCTGAAACGCTGATTAATGCA
>JANQLA010000543.1 GCA_028280855.1 Melioribacteraceae bacterium | reverse complement strand
ATCCAAAAAATCAGCGTCATTTTTTGCTTTGCCGTATGTGTCTTCAAGTTCATTGAGTGCGGTCATTAGTGTTTCAGGTACGTACCTGCCGCCGTATATTCCGTATTTACCCTTTGTATCCGGGAAATTGTATGTTGCTGTATTGCTTGTCATAATGTTATCTTCCTTCCCACTACAGGAGCAAGTTCTTTTAATTTGTTTAACAGCTCTTCGAATTGTTTTGGAGTCAGTGATTGGTACCCATCGGATAAAGCTTCGTCTGGTCTTTGATGAACCTCCAAAAGCAAACCGTCTGCCCGGGCCGCAATAGCAGCCATAGACATAGCCGGAACTTTATCCCAAATACCAACACCGTGCGACGGGTCAACTATAATTGGAAGATGGGAATGCTTTTTTACAACCGGAATAGCATTCAAATCCAATGTGTTCCGTGTTGATGTTTCAAATGTACGAATGCCGCGTTCACATAAAATTACGTTGTAGTTATCTTGTGCAAGTATATACTCTGCGCTCAGCAATAGATCTTCAACGGTGGCCGACATGCCTCGCTTTAGTAAAACCGGTTTGCCGGTCATTCCGGCTTCAACAAGCAATGTGAAGTTCATCATATTGCGCGAACCAATTTGTAAAATGTCTGCAACTTCGGTAACAGCAGGCAAAGTGGAAGTATTCAAGACCTCGGTTACAACTTTCAAACCATACTTGTCCTTAACTTCCTGCAAATATTCCAGCCCCTTTTCTTTAAGACCCTGGAATGAGTAAGGACTGCTCCGAGGTTTAAAGGCTCCTGCCCTAATAAACTTAACGCCTATTTCTTTTAGTTGGTTTGCGATCTCCAATATTTGATCTCTGCTTTCAACCGAACAAGGTCCTGCGCAAATAAAAAGTTCTTCACCACCAACAACATTATTATCAATGCTGATAATGGTATCATCGACTTTCATTTGTCGACTGACCAACTTATACTTTTTTGTAACCCTTACTACTTCTTGCACGGATGGCAGCATTTGAAAATCTTCTTCATTCAACTTGTTAGTAGGTCCTGTTATCCCGATTGCAAGTTTTGAACTGCCGGTTATTTCGTGCGGTGTGCATTCAAGTAAAGTAACTTTTTCTTTTACTTTTTCGATGTCGTCTCGTGGTGCATCCAGACCCATGACTATAACCATTATAAATTCCCCGAGGCTTTTACTCTATTTAATAATTCAATTAATTTTTTGTGATTCTTTTTACCGGGTGAATCTTCAATTGACGAAGATACATCGATTGCCTGCGGTTTAATTCTTTCGGCAACATAACCCACATTATCAACGGATATTCCCCCGGCAAGAATGATTTTGCTTCGATACTTTTCAGGAATTAATTCCCATCGAAATGTTTTACCGGTACCTCCATATTCGGAAGAATCAAAAGCATCTAATAAAAACGTACAGTCCTCGTACTCATCAAGTGTCTTGTAATTGAATTCTTCAGCAACTCGAAATGCCTTTACAACAGGCAAAGTTATTTCATTTACTTCTGCCGGTGATTCTTCGCCATGCAATTGGACTGCATTTAATCCAATTTGTTTCGCAATGTCGTTTACGAGGGTTGAAGACTCGTTGACAAAAACACCAATTTTCAAAATGAAAAAGGGAAGTTGATCAATTATTTTTTTCGCATCTTCAGGTTCGATATAACGTTGACTCTTTTCGTAAAAAATGAATCCCAGTGCATCGGCTCCATACTTTACAGCAACCTGTGCATCATCAGTATTGGTTATTCCGCATATCTTAACTTTCACGTCTACACCATTCTTTCATTTGCTTAATTGAGTCGGAGATTCTGCTTGCACGCATAAAATGCTCACCAACCAATATTGCGTTGCTTCGAGACTCTTTAAGTCGCTTTAAATCATCTTGTGTATTCAGTCCTGATTCAGAAACCAATTTAACATGATCCGGTAACTTGTCGGCAAGATCCAATGTTGTATCGAGATTTACCTTAAAGGTTGCGAGGTCCCTGTTGTTTATGCCTATTAGTGTGTTCAAATTGAGATCAATCTTTTTAATTTGATCTTCCGAGTGTAGTTCCAATAATACTTCTAGATTATTTTCATAAGCTGCGCTTGTTAATTCATGTATTTGATTGGATGATAATGCTTCTGCAATCAATAAAATAATATCCGCGCCGTTTGATTTTGCTTCGTATATCTGGAATTCGTCTATAATGAAATCTTTTCTTAATATCGGCGCTACTTTTAGATGCGCTATATCGCAAAGGTATTGTATATCACCCATAAAGAAATTTTTATCGGTCAGTACTGAAACAGCATCAACATCATTTTCAAAGTATATATCGGCAATCTTACGATGATCAAAATCTTCCCGAATAATACCTTTTGAAGGACTGGCCTTTTTAATCTCGGCTATTAGGGCAATTCGCTCGTTGTTATCGAGTTTATTAATGAAGCTTATTGATTTCTTTTCAAAAAACTCACTATCAGTGAACCTGGATAACGTGTAATCGCGTTTAAGCGCCTTAACTTCTTCTTTTTTTACTTCGATTATTTCATCGAGAATAGTTTTCAATTGTTCTCCTCGAATGATTTCAATTCATTCAGCTTTTGCAGCGCTTTACCCGATTGAATAGAATCTTCTGCCATTTCAATGCAAGTTTGCAAATCATCGGATACACCTGAAACTTTCAATGCTAAGGCAGAATTAGCTGCAACAACATAGTATGGAGCGTTTTTTTCTTTTTTTGAATAAATATTATAAATTATTTCCGCGTTCTCTTTAGCAGAATTACCTTTTATCTCATCCAGATTAATTTTGGGAAAGTTGAAAGATTCATAAGTTAGTTTATAGATATTTTTCATCTCCGGCGAATACTCCACAACGTTTGTAGTGTGCGATAAGCTAATCTCATCGAATGAATCGTTTGTACAAACAAAACAGGCTTTATCCATTTCAAGATGTTCCACAGCATCAGACATAAGCTTTGTCGTGTCGTCATTATATGTTCCGATTAGTTGCCTTTTAACTCCTGCCGGATTAGTCAGAGGCCCAAGTATGTTAAAAATAGATCGAAACTGTAACTCTTTTCTTATCGGTGCAACATGTTTCATAGCGGGGTGATAAAGAGGAGCAAATAAAAACGCAATGCCAATTTTGCTAAGCGCCCATTGGGAATGTTCAGGTGTTAAGTTTACATCAACGCCAAGCTCATGTAAAACATCGGAGCTTCCGCTTTTACTTGAGATAGAACGATTGCCATGCTTTGCAACCGATACACCGGCGCCTGATACAACGAACGCAACAGCAGTTGAAATATTGAACGAACCCGAGCCGTCGCCGCCTGTTCCGCAAACATCAATTGCATACTCGTCGTCGCACTGAATTTTAATTACTTTCTCCCTCATCGCTTTTACAAAGCCGGCAACCTCTTCGGATGTTTCACCCTTCATTTTTAAAGCGGTTAGCAGCGATGCAATTTGCGAATTGTTTTCGTTCCCGCTCATGATTGAGTACATAATTTTATAAGCTTCATTGAAAGAGAGGCTATTACCCTCAATAACTTTTTCCAGGTATTCTTTCATAAGTCCAACCAGTTTTTAATAATGTTTTCCCCACAAGGGGTCAGAATCGATTCGGGATGGAATTGAATTCCTTCGATGGGATAAGTTTTATGCCTTACACCCATTATAACTTCTTCATCAGTTGTTGCAGTAATTTCCAGTTCATTTTTCGGGAATCTGCTTCTATTTATTACAAGCGAATGATAACGACCTGCTTCAAATTTTTGCGGTACATCTTTAAAGATCGTTTTACTATCATGATCGACTAACGATGTTTTGCCGTGCATCAATGTCGGCGCATTTGTAATGTTACCGCCGAAGGTTACTCCAATGCCCTGGTGCCCCAAACAAACGCCAAGCACAGGTTTACTTTTTCCAAAGATTCCAATAACGTTCAACGAAATGTTAGAATTTTCCGGTTTACCTGGTCCAGGTGAAATAATAATTTTATCCGGATTGATTTCATCAATCTTGTCCAGGGTAACCTTATCATTTCGTTTCACTATAATGTTACTTGTAAATTTTCCTACCAATTGCACAAGATTAAATGTGAACGAATCATAGTTATCAATCATCAATATTTTCATCAATAACCTCAGCATATTTTAACGCACTTAATAGTACAGCAGATTTATTTCTGATTTCTTTTAATTCAAGTTCAGGCTTGCTGTCGGCGACTATTCCCGCACCGGCTTGCCAATAAATTGTATTGTCTTTAGCAAACAAAGTTCTGATTGCAATGCACATATCGAGATTTCCGCTAAAATCAATGTAGCCAACGGCCCCTGCATACACATTGCGCTTTAATTGTTCATACTCGTTAATCAGTTGAATAGCGCGAATCTTGGGCGCTCCCGATACAGTGCCTGCGGGGAAACTTGCCGTTAAAGCATCAATGCAATCTTTATCATTTTTCAAATCGCCTTCAACTCTTGATACAATATGCATTACATGAGAAAACCGATGGATGTTCATTTCTTCAGTTAATACCACTGAGTCATAGTTGCACACACGCCCAAGATCATTTCTAGCCAAATCAACTAACATCTGATGCTCGGCAATTTCTTTTGGATCATTCAATAAATCATTCTCAAGCATTTTATCTTTTTCTTCGGTCTCCCCTCGTTTTCTCGTACCTGCTATTGGCAGAATAGTTGCCCGTTTATTCTTTACTTTAATTAAATCTTCGGGAGATGTTCCTATTATTGTGATCTCATTCCCAAATTCCATGAAGTACATATACGGCGATGGGTTTATAATGCGCAAAGCCCTGTAAACATTAAGCGGATCGCCTTCATAGTCACTACTAAATCGTTTTGATAAAACAAGCTGAAATACATCACCCATATAAATGTTGTTTTTGCCTTTTTCAACCTGCTTAAAGAAATCGTTTTCGTCAATTGATTCGTATTTGTCGCTTATAAGTTGAAAATCTGATTTATGTTGAATTGGTTTGTTCAATATTTCTTTAACAACAGCAATTTCTTTCTTTGCGTGAATGAATGCGGAATGCGGATCAACGAAGTCATCCAACTGTACATTCGATATTAGTATGAGCTGGTGTTTGAAATGGTCGAAGGCAATTATCGTGTCAAACAAACCAAAAATAGAATCGGGAGTATTTAATTTATCTTTACCGTCAAACTTGATAACATCCTCAATCAAACCAACATTTTCAAACCCAAGATAACCGACAACTCCACCTGTAAAATCGGGTAGCTCAGGAATCGACGGATGTCTATATGATTTAATCTCACTCTTAAGGTATTTGAAAATATTTTCATCAACTATCTTTGTGGAGCCATTGGAATTGACTTTTATCTTCGTTCCTGTGCTTTGAATTATTTTTTTTGGGTCTTTGCCAATGAAGGAGAAACGCGCCAAGCGTCCAATGCCTTCAACTGATTCAAGAAGGAAACTATAGCCTCCAATACTTCTTAATTTTAAATAAGCGAGGACCGGAGTTAAAAGATCGCCCGTAATTTTTTCGTAGACAGGAATTATTTTGTATGATTCAGAATATTTTTGAAATTCCTCAAAAGTCATTTCGATCTCTTCTTCATAGTAAATAAAGTAATAGTTAAATTTTTAGTGAAATTTGTTATCTCGACTCCGCTCGATAACTACAAATACTAAGGTGTTCTGAGCGCAGACGAAGAGACCAATAATTACAATGCCGTAAAACAAAAAACCCTTCACAGTGCACTGGGAAGGGTTTTAAACTTTACTCTATACACACTGATCCACCTAGGTAATCACAAACCACCACCATGACCAGTTATTAAAGTTATATTTGTTTTTCATTTCTTTCATTGGGCGCAAAGATAGATAATTATTCTATAGAGTGTCAAGAAATAAATCCATTCTCACAGTTTTTTTATACCTTGTTGAACCATTTAGTAATTAATTCATTCATAGGCTCATGTTTACTAACATGGTAATACTCATTTGTTGCTGAAGAGTATTCGTAATCTTTTTCCCAGTCGGGTAAATTAGTAATTGACTCCTTCACAGCATT
>JANQLA010000541.1 GCA_028280855.1 Melioribacteraceae bacterium | reverse complement strand
CCGTATCGATATTAATTACCGCTGAAATTTTAATCCCGTTTAGAATTGATGATGCGACAATTGGAAGATAAATTTTATGGAGAATTGCGGTTTCGGATAAACCCAGCGCATGTGCGGATTCGTGAAGCTGTAATTAGGAACCAGGGTTATATTTTGCTCTACGGTAAGGTGCGGAAACAAGTAGCCTTCCTGTATCATATAACCGATTGATTGACGGAATTGTAAAAATTTCCCGACGCTAAGCGCTTCCCTGTTCCAGTTTATAACTCCTTTATCGGGTTTGGTTAACCCTGTGATTAAACGAATAACTGTTGACTTCTCGCTGTCGCTTGGTCCCAGTAACACGGTTGTTGTGCCCCGTCAAATTTATACGAAATGTCGCACAAGGCTTCTATTTAGTTATACGCTTTTGATATATTCCTAAGTTCGATCATGTACTAAATAATTTAGTAAAACCGTCATAACACAAATATACACCAAATAGAATTAGTATTACTCCCAATACTCGGACTATAATTCTATAGTATTCGTTTCGTATGAAATCCTTCATTTTACCGGTAAATAAAGCTAGAGCTGTTTTGAATCCGACCAACAAGGAATAAAATGAAACGATGAAAAGGATAGCTGCTACTGTGCTTATTCTACCGGCTTCAACCAGCATAGGGGCTCCGATTGTCAGCCAGAATACGTAAGGATGCGGAGTTAAAAAATTCGTAATTATTCCTTTTCGTAGAGCATTTTCTCTACTGGTCGAACCATCAAGTTCAGCAACTGATACTGATAAATCTTTATAACCTAAATAGAGAATATATAGGCCGCCCGACATAGTTATAATGCCAAGCAAATGGTCTAATTTAGAAATCTCAATTACAACTAAAAGCGACAAAATTATTATTGGGGTATCCGTAATTAAAGGGGCAATCCCAATCTTGATACCTGCGTATTTACCGTTCTTTAAAGACTCCGAAAGAATTAATGTGTTCAGCGGCCCTGGGGTTATACCCGCTCCAGCGCCCAGCAACAAGCCTGAGATGATGATTTTAATTATGCTGTCTTCAATCATCAAGCTCTTCAATTACTCTTAGTACGGGGTAGAGATTGTAGTTTTTATCATAATACGGACTGTGTTCATAAAAGAAATCGAAGCGCAGCTTAGGATCATTTGCAAAATTCTCATCAACTCTTAGTTTTGCTTTAAACTCCTGTTGCAACAACGGATTATTTTCAAGCATCTTTTGTGCTATTGGTTCAAGCGCGTAACTTTCATAATATTCTTTTCTTTCGAATATTATGTTAAAAAATCCCCACTGTACAAACGAATCAGGCCCGTCGGGTTCTAAAGCATGCGCAATTATTCCAAGCGAACGTTGATCGGTTCCGATAATGTAATCACCTGTTGGTACAACAACTGTATCAATAGATATCGTGTGTTTATAAACCGGACGAAATCGACCTTCATACGGTTTAGATGGAAATTCTACATCGGAGAATTGATACTTCTCAACTACATATTTTTTATTTTCCCCCAACCTGTCCACTAGTACTCCATGAATCTTTAATCTTTCCACAATTTCTTTCCACTGCTTCGGAACAATATAAGCTGGGGGCAATTTAATTTTCTTCTTTGAAACTGCATGATTGAAATATTTCACTTTTTGTTCAAACTTTACCTCATTAAATACTTTTACCTCACTGCCGGATATTTCACTTTTTACCAGATCGTAATCGATGCCTTTATAATTATAAATTTCATAATTATCTGAGCGTTCGAAAGTTAAAGGATACGGTCTTGCTTCTTCAATAAAGCTTTCCACAGCGTACTCATCCGAATCCCGGGCAAGTTTTAAAAGTTCTTCAGGATCAGAGTTTATAAGCTCCAGCGTACTTTCGAGTACTGCTTTAGTTGAGAAAACACGTTCCTTGTATGTTTTTAATACATGCGATTCAACAAGTAATCCCGGTCTGTTTTGCAACGTCGTGTAACCGTTTGAAAACCTCGGAGTTGGTACCCAATCGTATATTCCGTTTCGCGGATCACCTTTGACAAAACCGACGAATGGCGAAATTGCAAACCCTTTATCTTCCACACTTCTCGTAATTGAAGGATTAAATTTTTCTTCAACCCAATTCTTGATCATTGGTGTTGTATTCTCATGCTTCTCTATTGCGAATGTTGTCTGGTATTGAAAGTCGGAACCGTTGGTCGAATGTACATCAATGAAAAATTCGGGAAGCCATTTGGAATAGAGCCTTAACAGAGCCTGCATTTCGGGTGCATCCGCTTTTAGGAAATCACGGTTTAAGTTTATGTTTTGTGCAGTAACGCGCCAGCCGGTTTCTTTTGGTCCAATTTGATTTATCCTGCCGTAAAGGCTTCTTCGTTCGTGCCCGTCTACACTAAAAATCGGAACTATTAGCAAGTCAACATTTTCTATAAGATTCTCTTTTTCTTTGGTTACCAGGATTTCCCTTAATAACAACATTGATGCATCTTTACCGTTTATTTCACCGGAATGGATGCCATTAATAACCAGTAATACGGGTCTTTCCCTTTCATCCAAATCGTCCGGCTCAAACTGCCTTGCCTTTGATACTATGATGCAATTAATATCTCGTCCCTGGGGTGATAGGCCGAATGAAAACATTTTCGCGTATTCCGATGCATTAACAAGCTCAGAACAATATTCCATTGTTTCGTTATAATCAGGAGTTTCAAAAAAGTTCGATTTCTCAAATCTAGTGAGCCACTGATCAACTGCTTGCGCCGAAAGGTTGCCATTGATTATTGATAGAATAAGTACAAAGTAAAGTTGTAGTTTCATATAATTAACCGGGGTGATAAAATTGTTTTTGAAATATACACATATTGGTTTGAATGCTGCGTATAATGACTATAGAAGAAATTATTCAAATCTTTCCACTAAATTAAAAAGGCTGTCCAGTTCAGACAGCCTTTTTATATTCTACAAAACTAAAAAGAAAAACTGAAATCCAACTTAATGCAGAACGTTGATAGAATCTTTCATCTTAATATTCATTGATTCAAGCTCCGCCAGCACAGGATTGTATACCTCCGGCATATTTGGAATATGAACACCTGTGATTCCGTCAAATGTTCCATCACAAATAAGCTTGGTAGCAATAGCCGCCGGAAGACTAACTGTGCGAGCCATTGCAGAATCACCATTCGGAACTCCGTAATCAATCATCAGCGATACAATATGTTCCTTATTGCCATCTGCATATTCGGCAATAAAATCATGCTGCAGAACAATCATATCTCTTTGACCTTCTTCGTAAGGCATTTTTTGAAGCATACGATCTGCAACAATATCAAGGTAATTAGGTGCATCGGTATTGGCTTTTTCATCACTGAACATCCCCAGCCACTCAAGACGATTAATAATCTTAGAGTTGGAATCTACGTTAACATAAGCTGCAAACTTTTCTCTTATGTTGTCTGTGCTTTCAACGCCGATCAGGCTAGCGGTAACTTCCGCAAAAGTTTTATCTTTAAGTTCGGGTTTTTCCTCAAGACTAAAATAACCTGCATTTGCCATTGTCAACAAAGTATCACACCAACCCATGTTTCTGAATGTTCCGCGGAAAATTGTTTTTGAATCATGTAAGCCGTAAAGATCCTTATATCCCATCGAATCCCTATTGGGATATACTTCAAGTTTCCCGATTCCTTCAACCTCTTTAAGCCAATTGTTCTCAAATAAATTTTTACCGTCTATTACCACATCGCTACCGTCTTTTAGATAGTGTGCATCGTTGCGCCCTGCAAGTACCACACCACGCGGACTCCAGGAAAACTTGTAGCCAAAAGGATTATCATTAGCTTCGGGTGCGGGCAATCCGCCGCAAACAGATTCGAATGAAACGATTTTCCCGCCTCGTTTTTCAACATCATGAATTATTTTCATCGCAGACATATGATCAATGCCCGGATCGAGCCCAATCTCATTAAGGAATAACAATCCCTTTTCTTTCGCTTCGCTATCCAGCTTTAACATTGCAGGGCTAACATACGAAGTTGTTACAAGGTGTTTAGAATTCTGCAAACACAGATTCGCAACTTCAAGGTGATGAATCCATGGAAGTAGTGAAATAATAACATCATGCTGCTTCACTAATTCCTCTAATTTGTCTTTTTCGTTTTCAACGTTTAACGCCAGGGTCTTCCCTTTGGGGTGACCGTCAACTAAGGCATCGGCTTTGCTTACCGTTCTGCTTGCAATTAAAAGTTCAATCTCCGGTTGATCAAGTAGATATCTAACCAGGGGTCGTGTTACTAGTCCAGCTCCAAGTAAAAGTACTTTTTTCATTTCATGCTCTCCGAGAACCGTTTATACTTTAGTGAATATAAATGTTATGCTTTGTACAAACAATCTATTTTAAATACTCCTTTAGGTATTCGTAGTCGGGAGTCAATTCACCCTTATACACAATTACTGCCCGCTTGATTTCGTCCGGGTAGTTCACGTTATCAAACGGTAGATTTAAATCAGCGTCCACAATGCCTGGTATAAAAGAGTTAAGTGAATCACTGAATTCAACCGAAGAATCTTTAGGAAGTTCTGCCGGTAAATTGTCAACGGCTATATCCACAATTCCTTTGCCTGAGTATCCATCAGTGAAGCTATCATTATTAGGGTTATAAACATAAGCAGGATTATCAGAGGGTGTAGCTTTATGAGTAAATTCCACAGCTCCGTCTATATCACAAGTGATATCGCAAATTACATCAAGCTTGCCACCGGGATTATTCTTAAAGTATTCTTTTGTTAAGAAACGAGGATATTCTTCACTCCAGAAGATGCAGTTTATAATCGCGCTTAAATACGGAATCTTTTCGTCAAACTTCGATGCATACTTTTCCGGGTGATTAAAATAATCCAGGAGTTCAAAGGATGAGTTTTCATCTTTTGTTTTCACCATATCCTCTTCTTTGAACACTACTTTATACAATTTCCTGTTATTATTATCGGAAAGTTTCGGTAAATCATTAGGGTCGATTTCTTCGAAAGGCAAAATGTTAAAAATCTCCTGAGCGCCCTTCGATACATTCCCGTAACCCAGGAACCCAAATACATATGGCGCTTTCTGAGCAGGCAATCCTTCGCTTTTTATTTTTTCACCTATTGCGGTCAAATGTTTTTTAGCATCCAGCATATCTTCGTATCCGTAGGCCGGTTTTACACCTTCAAACAAATTCTCAAAACCCAAAGCCTTTAGCCGCTTTCCATAACCATGAAGTGCGTCAATCATTCCCGCAACTCCGGCGAACTTCCCGAAAAATACAAGCCTGCGTCCTTCGGCATCCTTTATGCATTCATAATCTATCAAAGTGCATCTTTCATCGATAAGTTTCTTTAGCAGGGGCATATTGTAATCCTGCCCTTTTATAGTATGCGAGAAAAAAATATATGTTTTTCCGTGATCGATAAGATTAATTGGAATCTCTTTAACAGCTAATACTATTGGGCATGAGCTCAAGTCTTCGTTAAAATCTGCGCCCGCTTCCCGGTATTCGTCTTCCGAAAAAGCGCGCTTTGGAAACGGCTGTAAAATTGTTTTGATACCGTGTTCGTCAATTAACTCTTTAATGTGTTTAGGAATTAAAGGAACTCTTCTTTCCCATATGTTTTTATCCTCTCTTCTAATTCCAATTATTTTTTCCATACGTTCCCAGTATTTGTTCGTTAAAAGAAAATGATAAATCAATCCCGGATACATGATCCGGGATCGGACAAATTATATATCGAATTTAATACCTTGAGCTAACGGCAGTTCTATTCCATAGTTGATCGTATTTGTTTGTCTTCTCATGTAAGCCTTCCACGCATCGGAACCAGATTCGCGACCGCCGCCTGTTTCCTTTTCACCGCCGAAAGCACCGCCGATTTCAGCACCGGAAGTTCCAATATTTACATTAGCGATTCCGCAGTCGGAGCCCCAGTGCGATAGGAATTGCTCAGCTTCAAGCACATTGGTAGTGAATATTGCCGATGATAATCCCTGGACAACGTCATTATGAGTATCGATAGCGTTGCTTACATCACCGGAATACTTGATCAAATAAAGGATTGGTGCAAAAGTTTCTTCCTGAACAATTTCGTATGAGTTTTCAGCTTCAACGATTGCAGGTACAACATAACATCCTGATCCATATCCTTTACCATTAAGCACTTTGCCTCCGTAAAGAACTTTACCGCCTTCTTCTTTAACACGTACTAAAGCATTCTTGAAGTCTTCTACCGCGCTTGTGTCGATTAAGGGCCCAACGTGGTTTTTCTGGTCTAACGGCGAGCCGATCTTCAATCCTTTATATGCTTTTAAACAAGCATCCTTAACTTTATTATAAATAGATTCGTGGATAATTAAGCGTCTTGTAGAAGTACATCGCTGCCCGGCTGTTCCTACCGCACCAAAAACAATTGCAGGTATAGCCATTTTAAGATCGGCATCGGGAGTTAGAATAATCGCGTTATTACCGCCAAGTTCAAGAATGTATTTACCAAACCGGCTTGCAATTTTTCCAGCCGCAAGTTGACCAACACGCGAAGAGCCGGTTATTGAAACCAACGGAATTTTTTTATCGTTGACCAGTTTTTCTCCGACTGTAGAACCACGGCCGACAACCAGTGAGAATAAGCCTTCCGGAAGCTTGTATTCTTTGATTACGTCTGCAAGGATATTCTGAACGGCTATAGCGGTAAGAGGTGTTTTTGAAGACGGCTTCCATAGATTGGTATCGCCACAAACAGTTGCTATCATTGCATTCCACGACCACACGGCTACGGGGAAGTTGAAAGCGCTGATTGTAGCAACTACGCCAAGAGGATGATATTGATCATACATTCTGTGATTAGGGCGCTCCGAATGCATCGTAAAACCATACAGCATTCGCGACTGGCCAACGGCAAAATCACAAATGTCTATCATTTCCTGAACTTCGCCCCAGCCTTCCTGAAGCGATTTACCCATCTCGTATGTAACAAGTTTTCCCAGCTCATTTTTATATAACCTAAGCTGGTTTCCAATAGCTCTAACAACTTCACCTCGTTTTGGCGCCGGTACTTTACGCCACTCCAAAAAAGCTTCGTGAGATCTTGCTACAACTCTATCGTAATCTTTTTCATTAGCCTGAAATACCGATGCAATGTACTTGCCATTAATAGGCGAGTAAATTTTTAACTCTTCGTTTTTTTCCGAGCCATACCATTTGCGTCCTGTAGAGGCGCCAAGGTTTTTTTTCTTAATGCCTAGTTTTTTTAAGAATTCCATTCCAACTCCTTATCTGGATTTTAGTTAGGTTTGTTAAAATTCTCTTTTCAGTTTATTCCTTAGGTACAAGTCTGTCATTATACTTCGATTTTATTTTTAAATTATTCATAATTGACTGAAGACTTATCAACCTCATTTTGTCCTCAATTTCAACCTGCACATCGGCGAATAGATCAAGGAAATAATCATTGAATATAGATGTTCTATCCTTCGAATCACCATGAGAATGATTGACGTCAAGGTGAAATGCTTTCCTGTCTTCAACAGAGCAATAGACTTCCTGTAAATGTATTTTCCCGGGATGCTTTGTTAAAATGAATCCGCCATTAATTCCCTGCGAGCTTGAGACGATTCCGTTTTTTGCCAGCATTGACAGTAACTGCCGCAGCTTGCTTGCATTGCCGCCTATGTTATCTGAAATATCTTTACTTGATTTCGGATTTGGAAATGACTCTGCAAGGTAGCATATAGCCTTAACGGAAGTAGATAGTTTTTTAGATGCCGACATATTTCTGTTAATTGTTACGGAAAGTGTAACATTTTATGGTTTCAAAGGCAAGTAGAATTTAGGGCATAATTGTGGTAAATAATGAAATGACGCAATGCAACGTGCAATTCAACATTTTCCTTTATGGACATCTTAAATTCCTTGAGTACGTTGCGCTTAAAAATATTGGGTAAAAGTAACAAATAAACTAATGTAACTTAGCTCGATGTACATTAAATTTACCCTCATATTATATCTAACTATAGGTATTCATGTCATCATTATACGTAGTGGCAACGCCAATCGGAAATCTTAAGGATATTACTCTGCGAGCACTCGAAACGCTCGAAGAAGTTGGTTTTATTATATGCGAAGATACGCGTATTACTTCCCGCCTGCTAAAACATTACGATATCCGGAAAGAACTGGTTTCATTCAACGCCCGCACGGAAGAAAAAAAAATTGACTATGTTTTGAACAGAATTCGGTACGGTGAAACCGCGGCTCTAGTTTCTGATGCGGGTACTCCTTGTATCTCCGATCCCGGGGTAAGACTGGTAAACTCAGCACGAAAAAATGAGATTAATGTCGTTGGTATTCCCGGCGCAAATGCCTCAATACTTGCGCTAAGTATTGCAGGACTGCCTACGGACTCATTTGTCTTCGAAGGCTTTTTACCTCAGAAAAAAGGTCGCCAAAAGAAACTGAAAGAACTGGCACAAGAACCTAGAACGATTGTTTTGTACGAATCGGTTTACCGAATCAAAAAACTGCTGTCGGAATTGAATGAATACATGCCGGATAGAAAAATTGCAGTTGCCCGAGAACTGACTAAAAAATTCGAAGAGTGCTATACCGGAACACCTTTGGATCTTTCCGAAAGAATTGGAGATAATCTCAAAGGCGAGTTTGTAGTGATTATTTCTACGGTGCGAGAGAAATGATTACACAGTTATCAGGTACCACTTCTTAATTCAAGCAACAATTCTGTCTAGAAGCGCCTTTCCACCAAAGCAAAACGCTTACTGAGTAATAAAGCTCTTAACTTTCCAGCGCTAAGCTCAAATAAAGAATTAAAAGACAACTTTAAATAGTAATCATAAAAGTAAAGCCTAATGTTACCGGATTTAATGTAAAGACAACGTCGCAACCATAAGGTCAAATTCTTGATGCCAGCCTGGGCTATAAGGCTCAACCGCGATTTAACTCCTCGCGTTTTTTACCTCGATCTCTAAAGTATTCGCATCACCATTTAATGAGAATACTCAATCAACTATTGCCTGATAAACTAAAACTTTAAATTTCTCATTAATTTTGTATAGTCTCTTGGGTGAAAACTGTGACATAAGAATAAAAATTAGTTCATCTTTTGGAGCAATCCAGAAATGAGTATTATATATACCGCTCCATCTGAATTCTCCAATAGATCCTAAGGAATGAGTTTGCGGTACATTAACCAATACGGAAAAGCCTAATCCAAAACCTGTTTTACGTTTTTCCATTATATGAGCCGGTAAATGATTTTCTGTCATAAATTCAACGGTTCTGCTTCCCAAAATTCGCTTTCCCTCCAGTTCGCCTTTGTTTAGCAGCATTTGTGAGAAACGTAAATAATCAGATGCTGTAGACACAAGACCTCCCCCGCCTGAAAGTAATTTGGGTAGTTCCCCGGTCCTTCTTAATTCCTTCTTAATAATTAACTTTCTCTCTTTTGATACTCCGTACCTTGCAGATAACCTATCAGCCTTGTCTTCCGGCACATAAAAGCCTGTATCTTTCATTCCTAACGGCTCAAATATTCTTTCTTCAAAAAACTCATTCAACGGTTTACCGGAGATAACTTCAACGATATATCCAAGCACATCAGTCGATAAACTATATTGCCATTTATCTCCGGGTTGGTGTAGAAGCGGGATTTTCGAAAGTTTGTTAACCATTTCTTTTAGGTTTCCTTTGTGAAGATTAGCTTTAAGATACATGGTATCGACAGGTGTCTTTCCAAAAATTCCATATGTTAAGCCCGACGTATGTGTAAGCAAATCCTTAATGGTCATGCGTTTTTTAGGCTTAACTAAAACAGGTTTGCCATTCTCCGTTTTTGAATATACTTGTACATCCTTAAACTCGGGTATATACTTAGCAACCGGGTCGTCAAGAAGAAAAGCGCCCTCTTCATATAACATCATAATTGCAACGCTTGTTACGGGTTTTGTCATCGAAGCTATACGGAATATTGTGTTAAGCTGCATTGGTTGACTTTCATCCTGCATACCATACTTTTCAAAATGCACAACTTTTTCGTGACGAGCCACCAGGGTAACTACACCAGCGAGTTTTTCCCGATCTATATAGCTTTGAATAACCGGCTCGATGCGGTCTAAACGATCGGATGACATTCCAACATCTTCCGGTTGTGCTGTTGGGAGTCCCTGGCCGAATACTGATTGTGATGAAAGAAATATGGTTAAAAGAAGCGTCAATAGTCTTGGAACATCCTTCATTAGGTCTCCACTTTAGAATTACCCATTAAATTATTTCTTATATAAAAGGTATTGTTTTCTTTTGTTTGCGCGAAACAATATTACGGAACTGAAAAGCTATTGCCAAATCTTTTTAGTTATTTGGAGCCTTGCTCAAAAAGCGTATAGCTACCAAAGTAATCTTCAATACCATATAGATCGATCTTCATTTCCTTTCCTTCAATAGCCGCCTGCACTTCAATAAACGTTTTGCCCTTAGTTCTGAAAGTGAAACTCAATTGATTCCCAATAAGTTGTAAATGCTCAATTACAAATCCATCAGCAGCTCCTTGTGAATTGGAAATCTCACCAAAGATCGCATCTTTTTTGGAATCTAGGATTATTGTAACTTTCTTTTTATCCCTGGAATCTTCACGTTTGTTTTTCCAAATCCCTTTAAAGAATTGGTTACTTGCTAATGCGGCAGCGTCGCTGTGTGTAGAAAAACGGTCTAAATATTCCTCCAATGTTAGCCCGCCCGATGTAAAGAAATCTTTAGGAAGAATAGGGATTATAAATGATTCAGTAAAGGTTTTCATTTCTTCATTTGTATAAGGGTGAAATTGAGCGGAAACATCTCCTCCATCAGCAATGTCCATATTCAGTACCATAACATCCGTGTTATTTGAGAAATCAATACTGTTCATAGAGAAAGACTTTACTTCAGGATTTATTCTTGTCTTAAAATAAATATCCATCCTGCGCGCATCAAAAATAATCGACCACTCGGGCACATCATAAACTTTTAGGTTTTCGAGCATTTCAAAACCGTAGTCCACTGCATTTTGAACCAAGTCGTAATCCCTAAGCATCACAGCAGTTTTTACAAAACGCGGTACCTTTGGATCATTGAGATCCGGTTCATAAAATCCGCCGAATCCTTTGTAGTATTTCAATAATTCGAGTTCCCGATTATAGGGTGTATTAAACAATCCGGGAACCGGCATTTTCTGATCACGGTGAACCACAACTTCACCATCTATAAAAGCAATTGCCGCACAGTTTCCCTTTGCGTCCCCCACAAAATAATGCCATCCCCAACCGTCAATTTCAACTTCAGATGCGCATTGAATAGCTTCATCAACTGTTGAATAACTATCCAAAATAAATTGCATCCAGTTCATTTGATTCAGTTTTGGTAGGTTGCTATTCTTGGGATAATCAGCATCTTCATTCATCTCCCAGA